>CAKJYC010000075.1 GCA_918244965.1 Clostridiales bacterium
CGCAACGAAAAGCGCATGCTGCAGGAGGCGGTCGACTCCCTGATCGACAACGGCCGCCGTTCGCGCCCGGTCACGGGTCCCGGCAACCGCCCGCTGAAGTCGCTCTCCGACATGCTGCGCGGCAAGCAGGGCCGTTTCCGTCAGAACCTTCTGGGCAAGCGCGTCGACTATTCCGGCCGTTCGGTCATCGTCGTCGGTCCGGAGCTCAAGATGTATCAGTGCGGTCTCCCGAAGGAGATGGCGCTGGAGCTCTTCAAGCCGTTCGTGATGAAGCGGCTCGTCAAGGGCGGTCTTGCACAGAACGTCAAGGGCGCAAAGCGCATGGTCGAGCGCGGCGTGACCGAGGTCTGGGGCGTACTGGAGGAGGTCATCAAGGACCATCCCGTTATGCTCAACCGCGCGCCGACGCTGCACCGCCTGGGCATTCAGGCGTTTGAGCCGGTCCTCGTCGAGGGCCGCGCGATTAAGCTGCATCCGCTCGTGTGCACCGCGTTCAACGCGGACTTCGACGGCGACCAGATGGCGGTCCACGTACCGCTTTCGGTCGAGGCGCAGTCGGAAGCGCGCTTCCTGATGCTTGCTTCCAACAACATTCTGAAGCCGCAGGACGGCAAGCCGGTCGTCTGCCCGACGCAGGACATGGTCATGGGCTGCTACTACCTCACGCAGCAGCGCGACGGCGTCAAGGGCGAGGGCAAGGCGTTCTCCTCCGAGGACGAGGCGATCATGGCGTATCAGACCGGCGAGGTCGCACTGCAGGCGAAGGTCAAGATCCGCTTAAAGCGCGAATGGCAGGGCGAAACGATCTACAAGATCTGCGACACCTCCGTTGGCCGCGTGATCTTCAACAACGCGCTCCCGCAGGATCTCGGCTTTGTCGAGCGGAACTGCGCGGACGATATGTTCAAGCTGGAGATCGACTCCCTTGTAAAGAAGAAGGACCTGGGCAAGATCGTCGATGCGTGCTACCGCAAGCACGGCCCGACGCAGACCAGCGAAACGCTGGACCGCATCAAGAAGCTCGGTTATTCCTACTCGACCCGCGGCGGCGTCACGGTCGGCTTCCAGGACATCCGTGTTCCGGCCGAAAAGAAGGAGCTCGTTGCAGAGGCAGAGAAGAAGGTCGTCGAGATCGACAACTACTTCCGCATGGGTCTCCTCTCCAACAAGGAGCGCAGAGCCCGCGTCATCGCCGTCTGGGAGCAGACGACCGAGGACGTCACCAAGGCGCTGATGAGCTCGCTGGACGCGTACAACCCCATCTTCATGATGGCGGACTCCGGCGCGCGCGGCAGCCAGGCGCAGATCCGTCAGCTCGCCGGCATGCGCGGTCTGATGGCGGACCCGTCCGGCCAGATCATCGAGGTGCCGATTCGTGCAAACTTCCGCGAAGGCCTGTCCGTTCTGGAGTTCTTCATCTCCTCGCACGGCGCGCGTAAAGGTCTTGCCGACACGGCGCTCCGTACCGCGGACTCCGGTTACCTCACGCGTCGTCTGGTCGACGTTTCGCAGGACGTCATCGTTCGCGAGATCGACTGCTTCGCAGAGCGCAACGACACGCCGCGCGGCATGTGGATTTCCGCGATCGCCGACGGCAACAAGATGATCGAGCCGCTTTCGGCGCGCATCGAGGGCCGCTATGCGATCGACCCGGTATTCCATCCGGAGACCGGCGAACAGCTTTGCGAAGGCGATCACATGATCAGCCACGACGAAGCGCTTGCGATCGAGGCGGCGGGCGTGCAGGAAGTCTACTGCCGTTCCGTCCTGACCTGCCGCACCGAGCACGGCGTCTGCACGAAGTGCTACGGCGCGAACCTTGCGACCGGCGGTTACGTCGACATCGGCGAAGCGGTCGGCATCATTGCGGCACAGGCGATCGGCGAGCCCGGTACGCAGCTGACGATGCGTACGTTCCACACCGGCGGCGTCGCTTCCAGCGAGGACATCACGCAGGGTCTTCCGCGCGTGGAGGAGCTGTTTGAGGCGAGAAAGCCGAAAGGCGCGGCGACCATCACCGAGATCTCCGGCGTTGCCCGTTTCGATGAAACGAAGCAGAACCGCATGATCATCACGAACGACGAGGGCGAGTCCGAGTCCTATCTGATCTCCTTCGGTTCCAAGATGAAGGTCAGCGAGGGCGACCGCGTCGAAGCGGGCGATCCGCTGACCGAGGGCCCGATCAACCCGAACGACATCCTGAAGATCAAGGGCGTCAAGGGCGTGCAGGCCTACCTCCTCAAGGAAGTCCAGAGCGTATACCGTCTGCAGGGCGTTGAGATCTCCGACAAGCACATCGAGGTCATCATCCGTCAGATGCTCCGCAAGGTCCAGATCGAGGACGCAGGCGACACGAATCTGCTTCCCGGAGAGCTGTGCAACAGCTTCCGCTTCGAGGAGGAAAACGAGAAGCTGATCGAGGAATACGAGACCGCGCTCGCGCTTGCGCAGGAGAACGGAACGGAAGAGCCCGCGGAGCCGGTGCTTGCCAAGGCAAAGCGCAAGCTGCTCGGCATCACCAAGGCGGCGCTCGCCACCGAGTCGTTCCTGTCTGCGGCGTCGTTCCAGGAGACCACGCGCGTGCTGACCGAAGCCGCGATCAAGGGCAAGGTCGATCCGCTCGTCGGCCTCAAGGAGAACGTCATCATCGGCAAGCTGATCCCTGCCGGTATCGGACTGAAGCGGTACCGCAACGTCGAAGTGAGCGAGGCGACCGACCTGCCGATCGATATGGAGTGACGATATGGAGCAACGCAATCTGACCGATACCGAATGTGCGTTGTACGGGACGAAGTCCTGCGCACTGCTGAATATGTCGGGCTGCGAGCAGTGCCCCCTCAAGGGCCGCATCGCAGACCCGGCGATCCATGATGACCTGAAGCTCTTTTGCGAGCTCCAGCCGGAGGGAACGGTCGCAAAGCTCTTCGAGAGCGAGACCTGTACCCTGTGCAAGACGGAGCCGAAGGGCAAGGCCGAATGCTTTGCGGTTTTCGACATGGCGCATACCGAGCCGAAGCAGCTTGCAAAGCGCAAATGGTTCAGCAGACAGACGACCGGCTTCATGGTGCCGCTGCAGTTCGCGTGCTGCAAAAAGTGCCGCTTGCGGATCCTGCTCTCATCGTATCTGCCGCTGATCGTGCCGATCGTACTGACCATCTGCATCCTGCCGTTCGTGATGAACGAGCATCTTGCACAGGGGCTCAGGAAGATCGCCGGCTGGTTCCCGTTTGCGCTCGTGCTGATCGCGATCGCGGGCGGCTACGGCATCGGCAAGCTGCTTTCGCACCTGTACAGGCGCAAGTCCGAAGCGGTGATGTACGTCGATGTGCGTACGCACCCGATCGTCGCCGAGATGACGGAGAAGGGATGGCGGCCGCTGTTCAACGACCGTCAGCCGCATCTTGCGTTCACGAAGCACCGGATCGACAAGGGCCTCGGCAGCGCGCCGAGCAGCGTCTACCGCATGCCGGACGCGGACGAAGCGGAACCGGCGGCAGAAGAAAATGCTGCGGAAGATAAAATTTCGGATTGACAAGATTGACTTTGTCTGATAAAATAACCATTTGGCGGTGCTTGTGAATCAAGCGCCGTCAAAACCCCGTTTTCGGGGCTGAAACCGGACAATATCCTCTGATTTGGGTTGCAGAGGGATTGATTTATACAAAAGATTCAATATATTTTAGGAGGAAACATCTGAATGCCGACCATTAACCAGTTGGTTCGCAAGGGCAGAGAACCCGTGGAATACAAGTCCACGGCGCCCATTCTGAAGCAGTGCCCGCAGCGTCGCGGCGTCTGCACCGCAGTTCGTACGATGACGCCGAAAAAGCCGAATTCCGCACTGCGTAAAATTGCTCGTATCCGTCTGACCGACGGTCTCGAAGGTACCGCTTATATCCCCGGTATCGGTCACAACCTGCAGGAGCACTCCGTGGTGCTCATCCGCGGCGGCCGTGTCAAGGACCTGCCCGGTGTGCGTTACCACATCATCCGCGGCGCGCTCGATACCGCAGGCGTCGCAAACCGTAAGCAGGCTCGCTCGCTGTACGGTGCGAAGCGTCCCAAGACCGGCGCGAAGAAATAAGGAGGACATACCATGCCGAGAAGAGGATTTATTCCGAAGAGAGAAGTTCTTCAGGACCCGATCTACAAGAGCGTCGTTGTGACAAAGCTCATCAACCAGGTCATGCTGGACGGTAAGCGCGGCGTCGCACAGAAGGCGGTCTATGATGCGTTTGAGATCATCAACCAGAAGACCGGCAAGGACGCGCTCGAAGCGTTCGAACAGGCAATGAACAACATCATGCCCGTGCTCGAAGTCAAGGCGCGCAGAGTCGGCGGTTCGACCTACCAGGTCCCGATCGAGATCCGCGCAGAGCGCCGTCAGACCCTCGGCCTTCGCTGGCTCGTGAGCTATGCGCGCAATCGCGGCGAGCGCACGATGGCGGAGCGCCTTGCAGGCGAGATCATGGATGCCTGCAACGAACAGGGCAACGCGGTCAAGAAGAAGGAAGACACCCATAAGATGGCAGAGGCCAACAAGGCGTTTGCACATTATCGCTGGTAATGCGGGACACTGCGCTTGAACTGACACGCAATATCGGCATCATGGCGCACATTGATGCCGGCAAGACCACGACGACCGAGCGGATCCTGTTCTATACGGGCAAGATCCACAAGGTGGGCGAAGTACACGAGGGCACGGCGACCATGGACTACATGGCGCAGGAGCAGGAACGCGGCATCACGATCTGCTCCGCCGCGACCACGACGTACTGGCGTGGGCATCGCATCAACATCATCGACACGCCGGGGCATGTGGATTTCACCGTCGAGGTGGAACGCAGCCTCCGGGTGCTGGATGGTGCCGTTGCCGTATTCTGCGCAAAGGGCGGCGTCGAGCCGCAGTCCGAAACGGTCTGGCGGCAGGCCATGAAGTACCATGTGCCCTGCATTGCGTACGTCAACAAAATGGACATCACGGGAGCGGATTTCTTCCATGTGATGGACATGATGCGCGACCGTTTGGGCGCAAACCCGATTCCGGTGCAGCTTCCGATCGGAAGCGAAATGAACTTCCGCGGCATCGTCGACCTGGTCACGATGAAGGCGGAGGTCTACTACAACGACGACGGCACGGACATCCGCGAGGAGCCGATCCCCGACGATCTGGTCGAATCGGCCGAGGAGCATCGCACGGCGCTGATCGAGGCGGTCATCGAGCAGGACGAAGCCCTGCTTGAGAAATACTTCGACGGCGAAATGCCTACGGAACAGGAGCTGATCTCCTGTATCCGCAAGGCCACGATCTCCGGCGCGGCGGTGCCGGTCACCTGCGGTACCTCGTACCGCAACAAAGGCGTACAGCCGCTTCTGAACGCGATCGTCGATTATCTGCCTTCGCCGCTGGACATTCCGCCGGCGCAGGGGACCGATCGCAGCGGAGAGAAGGAGATCGTCGCCCTGCCGAAGGACGACGCGCCGTTCGCCGCACTTGCGTTCAAGATCGTCACCGACCCGTTCGTGGGACGGCTGGCGTTCATCCGCGTCTACAGCGGTACGCTGAAGGCGGGCTCGTACGTCTATAACGTCTCAAAGCAGAAGCGTGAACGCGTCAGCAAGATCCTGCTGATGCACGCGGATGCGCGCACCGAGCTGGATGAGGTCCACGCGGGCGACATCTGTGCGCTGGTCGGCATGAAGGAAACGTCCACCGGCGACACGCTCTGTACCGAAAACCGTCAGATGCTTCTGGAAAGCATGATCTTCCCGACGCCGGTCATTCAGGTCGCGATCGAACCGAAGACCAAGGCCGGTCAGGAAAAGATGATGGCGGCGCTTGCAAAGCTCGGCGAAGAGGACCCCACCTTCCGCACTTATACGGATCAGGAGACGGGGCAGACCATCATCGCGGGCATGGGCGAGCTGCATCTGGAGATCATCGTGGACCGGTTGATCCGTGAATTCCGCGTCGAGGCGACGGTCGGCAAGCCGCAGGTCGCCTACAAGGAATCCATCGTGCATCCGACGACGTACGAATGCCGCTACGTGCGGCAGACGGGCGGCCACGGACAGTTCGCGCACACCGTGATCGAGTTCGCGCCGCTTTCGGATCCCGCAGAGGGAGAGACGTTCCGCTTCGTCAACAAGATCGTCGGCGGGGTGATCCCGAAGGAGTTCATCCCTGCCGTCGAACAGGGCGTTCGCGACGCGCTGATGAGCGGCCCGCTCGGCGGGTACGAGCTCATCAACCTTCAGGCGACGCTCAAGGACGGAAGCTTCCACGAGGTCGATTCGAGCGATCTGGCGTTCCGTATCGCGGGCTCGCTGTCGGTCAAGGAAGGCATCACAAAGGACAACTGTGAGCTTCTGGAGCCGATGATGAGCGTCGAGGTGCTGGTGCCGGACGAATACCTCGGCGATATCGTGGGCAATCTTACGTCGCGGCGGTGCAAGATCTCCGGTATGGAGACGCGCCAGGGCAGCACGGCAGTCCACGCGATCTGCCCGCTTTCCGAAATGTTCGGGTACGCGACCGATCTGCGTTCGAGGACGCAGGGCAGAGGCACGTTCACGATGCAGTTCAACCGCTACGACAAGGTTTCGGCCGCAATACAGGAGCAGATCCTGGGCAAATACAACTACTGGTTCTAAACACAAAACAACATTTCTATAAGGAGAACTTACAATGGCAAAAGCAAAATTCGAACGTACGAAGCCGCATGTCAACATCGGCACGATCGGACACGTAGACCATGGCAAGACGACGCTGACGGCGGCGATCACCATGGCGCTTGCACAGCAGGGCGAAGCAGTCGCCATGCGGTATGACGAGATCGACAAGGCGCCGGAAGAGAAGGCGCGCGGCATCACGATCAACACGGCGCACGTTGAGTATGAGACGAAGAACCGTCACTATGCGCACGTCGACTGCCCGGGCCACGCGGACTATGTCAAGAACATGATCACGGGCGCAGCGCAGATGGACGGCGCGATCCTGGTCGTGTCTGCAGCGGACGGCCCGATGCCCCAGACCCGTGAGCACATTCTGCTCGCCCGTCAGGTCGGCGTTCCGTACATCATCGTCTTCATGAACAAGGTCGACCAGGTCGACGACGAAGAGCTGCTTGAGCTCGTCGAGATGGAGATCCGTGAGCTGCTCTCCAGCTACGACTTCCCGGGCGACGACATCCCGATCATCCGCGGTTCCGCACTGCTGGCGCTCGAAGCGCTGACGGAAGGCAAGATCGCGAAGGAAACGCCGGAGTGCCAGTGCATCTTCGAGCTGATGGATGCGGTTGACAGCTACATCCCGACGCCGGAGCGTGCATCCGACAAGCCGTTCCTGCTCCCGGTCGAGGACGTTTTCTCCATCACCGGCCGCGGCACCGTTGCAACGGGCCGTGTCGAGCGCGGCACCGTCAAGGTATCCGACACCGTCGAGATCGTCGGTCTCACGGAAGAGAAGCGCAGCACCGTCGTCACGGGCGTCGAGATGTTCCGCAAGCTGCTCGATCAGGCGATCGCGGGCGACAACATCGGTCTGCTTCTGCGCGGCGTACAGCGCAACGAGATCGAGCGCGGCCAGGTTCTGGCGAAGCCGGGTTCCATTCATCCGCACACGCACTTCAACTCTGAGGTGTACGTTCTGACGAAGGAAGAGGGCGGCCGTCACACCCCGTTCTTCTCCGGTTACCGTCCGCAGTTCTATTTCAGAACGACCGACGTTACGGGCACGATCACGCTGCCGGAAGGCGTCGAGATGGTCATGCCGGGCGACAACATCCGCATGGAAATCCAGCTGATCACGCCGATCGCGATGGAGCAGGGTCTCCGCTTCGCAATCCGTGAAGGCGGCCGTACGGTTGCATCCGGCGTCGTTGCCAGCATCATCGAATAATCAGGCGGCCGTTATCGGCGCCGGATCATTTGCAGCGAGCAAAATCACAAGAGCATACTGCATGAAGAAAGGACGTTCGCGTCCTTTCTTTTTATCTGTTCGCTGCAAATCAGCCGCGTTTTGGGCCTTCGCATACGTCAGTATAGCTCGGCCCAAAGAACGCGGCTTCCGGCACCAATCCCGGCCGCCTGTGCCGCAGGTGCGGAGCCGGGCGATCGGCTCCTTTTTCATGCCCGCAGACGGTTCATGCCGCAAGGCAATTCACGGCGAAGCCAATTCATGCGCACAGCGCAATTCATCGGGAGATCGATCTCGGCCGCCCGGAGGGAGACTCCCTTCGTGCGTGGAAATCTTTGCCGAATCGTGAATAATCCATGAAACGGTTGACAAAACGGCGGTTTTGCGGATATAATGAATTGCTACTATAGCAATACAATCAGGAGGAATTATATTTATGAAGAAGTGGATTGCAGTGATGCTGGTTGCATTGATGGCGCTCTCTCTGATTGCCTGCGGCGGCGGCAAGAGCGACGGCGTTGTCGGCACCTGGGAGCTTGACAGCGGCATCGGCGAGGAAGGCGAACAGATGGTCCAGCTGCTCAAAGCGTTCGGCATGAGCATGTCTATCACGTTCAAGGCGGACGGCACCGGCACGATCGACACCGAAGGCATGGGCCAGAAGGACAGCCAGCCCTTCAATTACACCTATGAAAACGGCGTTCTGACGATTGAAGGCACTGAAGGCGGCAACAACCTCAAGATCGAAGGCAACAAGCTGATCCTCGAACAGGACGGCGTCGGCATGGTCTTCAAGAAGAAATAATCATTAACCGAGCAAAGAAGAGCCTTCGGGCTCTTTTTTGTATGCCTGAAGCAGATTATTGCCGTGTGCCGCGGACGGACTGCGGACAAAAGCGTGCGGACTGCAAACCGTGTATAAAAACGCAAATTCTTGAAAAATAATACTTTGCATTTGCCCCGCGATGTATTATACTATAAACAAACTATCCGTTTGCGCAGGATCCTGTACATGCGGCATGTTTGATAAGGAAAACAAGGGGGTAAACACACAGTATGAAAACCAGAAGACTCACCAAGAAAGAGATGTGGATCTTCGCGATCGGTCAGCTCGGCTGGTCGATCCTCGGCGGTCTCATCAACGCGTGGCTGGTCACGTTCTATCTGCCGACGTCGGGCGACGTGGCAAACGGCGCGCCGTTCTTTCTGCCGACAGGCCTGATCATCTTCGGCATCCTGACCATCCTCGGCCTGATCTCGTTCATCTGCCGTATCTTTGACGCCGTCACAGACCCGCTGATCGCGTCGCTAAGTGACCGCAGCAAGAACCCGAAGGGCCGGCGCATTCCGTTCATGCGCCGTGCGGCGATTCCGTTCGCCGTCATCGCGGTGCTCGTATTCTGCGCGCCGGTTGAGGCGATCAGCACGATCAACATCGTCTGGGTCCTCGGCTTCCTCATTCTGTTCTACCTGTTCATGACGATGTACTGCACGCCGTACAACGCGCTGATCTCCGAGTTCGGCAAGACGCAGGAGGATCGTATGTACATCTCCACGGCGATCTCCGCGACGTTCTTTGCAGGTACGCTTTTGAGCTACGTTCCGTTCGTTCTCGCGCCGATGCTGCGCGGCATGATCGGCGTCAGCTTCCCGTGGAGCTATCGCATCTGCTTCATCGTGCTGGCGGTGGTCGCGCTGATCTGCATGCTGATCCCGACCTTCAAGCTCAAGGAACGCGACTTCGTCGACGCACAGCCGTCCACGGAGAAGAGCAACACCGTTAAGAGCCTCGTCAAGACCTTCAAGAACAAGGAGTTTTTGAAGTTCTCCGGCTCCGATATCGCATACTTCATCGCATTGACCCTGTTCCAGACCGGTCTCCCGTTCTTTGTCAAGGTCTCCATGAATCTTGATGAATCCTGGGCGATGTACTTCCTCGGCGGCATGACGGTGCTGTCCGCCTGCTTCTATCCGATCGTATCGAAGCTCGTCCGGAAGTTCGGCAAAAAGAAGCTCGTCATCACCGGCTTTATCGGCCTTGCGCTCGCATATGTCGTGACCGCGCTGATCGGCGTCGTTATTCCGAGAGGCATCCTTCCGGGCATCCTGATCGTCGTGATCTCCGCGTTCCCGATGGCGCTTTTGGGCATCATCCCGCAGTCGATCATTGCAGACGTTGCGGAGGAGGACGCGATCCTGACCGGCGAAAAGCGCGAGGGCATGTTCTTTGCGGCGCGCACCTTCGCAATGAAGATGGGCCAGTCCGTCGCGGCGCTCGTGTTCACCTCGCTGGCGATCCTGCTGCCGCTGTGTGATGCGAATGTCAAGATCAACGGCAAGACCGAGATCGTTGCGAACACCGGCACCGTACAGGAGCTGGAGGGCTTCGACTATGAGGTTGAGATCACCGAGAAGGGCGAAAAGAAGGGCCTGACGGAGAACGATTTTACGGTCGAATTGATCGAGAGAGCGCCTGAGAAGGAAGGCGGAGAGCCCGTCAACCCGACGCTTGTCAAGAACAACCCCGGCAATAAGGAGAATCCCGAAGAGGGCGACCTCGTCGGCAGCTACCTGATGCAGATGAACGAGGACGACTTCAAGGTTAACGCGCCCGAAGGCGCAACCGCCAACAAGATCGTCACGCCCGGCAGACTGACCGTCGCAAAGGATGCCGAAAAGGCGGAGGAGCTGAAGGCCAAAATGACCAGCGGCGATCTGACCGCGTCCCGCTTCGGCCTCAGGATCGTTGCGATCGTGGCTGTCGCATTCTGTCTGCTCGGTGCCGTCATTCTCGCCTTCTATAAGGAAAAGAAGGTCATGAAGGTCATCGAGGACGCGCACGCGAAGGAAAACCTTCCCGAATGATCGAGGCCTGCCATGGACAGAACAAGCGTCATTTTCGGTAATCCGATCGACAAAAAGACCGTCAAAAAGGCGGAAAAGAGCAAGGCGAAGTTCATTAAAAAGTTCGGCGACGACACGCAGAAGCAGTACCATCTGGGTCTTGAACCGATCAAGGAGATCAAGGAGATCAGGATCCAAAACCTCGTGCTGGCCGACAAGCCGCTGGAGCTTCCGGACGACGCCGTGATCGTCGGCAACATCCGCATGGGCTTCGGGCACTACCGCATCGCAATGGCGATCGCATCGTGCGCGCAGGCGCTCGGCCGCACGCCGGTGTGGATGGACCTTGCGTCGTTCGACGCGACCGGGTCCAGGATGATCCGGCACCAGAACGACCTCTACTCGACGGGCTCCAAGCTGTCGCAGAAGATCGGTCTCTTTAACAAGCTCGTGTGGGAGCCGCTGAACAGCGAAGGCTTCAAAAAGATCACCTACAACGCCGCGGATCAGAAGAACTCCGAGCTGTTGGCGCCGTTGTACGCGGATCTTCCGAAGGACGTCCCGTACATCGGCACGCATGTGTGGCCCTCGCAGGGCGCGGTGCACGCGGGGCTCACGCATGTCGTCAACGCGATCCCGGACAACTGGCCGATGGGTCTGCATCTTGCGGAGGGCTCGATCCACGCCGTGCAGACGCCGTTCGCCTATCTCGGCTACAAGAAGCTGAACGGCTTCGCAAAGACGGCCCTAAAGCCGATCCCCGACGACGATCTCAAGATGGTCGGGCACTACATCGACCATGAGCTGGTCGAAAACGTAGAGCACGACTGCGCAAAGCGCGTGGAGCGGCTCGAAACCGGCGCGCCGGTCCGCTTCCTGATGACGGTCGGCGGCGCGGGCGCGGGCGGCGACCTGTACCTTGCGATGACGAAGCATCTGCTGCCGTATATAAGCGCGGGCAAGGCGGAGCTGTGGATCAACTTCGGCGATCACCTCGCCATGTGGGAGGTGTTCAAGAAGAACCTGCCCGAGATCGAAAAGGACGCCAAGGCGTACTTCGACGACTACGAGGGGCTCTCCAAGTGGGCGGAAACGCTTGACGGGCCGAGCAAGGCCGGGATCACCGTGTTCTGCAACAAGAACATCTTTGAGGCGGTCTACTCGACGAACCTGCTGATGCGCAAAGCGGACGTGCTGATCACAAAGCCTTCGGAGCTTGCGTTCTATCCGGTGCCGAAGCTCATGATGCGCCACATCGGCGGTCACGAGGTCTACGGCGCGATCTATGCGCGCGAGATGGGCGACTCGACGTTCGAGTGCGAAACACCCGCCGCGCTGTGCGACATGATCGACACGCTCTTAAACGACAAGGCGATCCTGAAGCAGCTGAATAAACGCATTGTGGAGCTCAAAAACTTTGGAGTGTACAACGGCGGCTATGAGGTCGTGAAGCTCGCGATCAAGGGCAGATAATCAACCGAAAGGGGTAAAGACCATGTATTGTCCGAACTGCGGAAATCTCATTCAGGAGGGCAAAAAGTTCTGCGCAAGCTGCGGCGCGAGGATCGAACCGTCGGCCGACGCAGCCGCCCCGCAGCAGCCCGCTGCCGCACCGGAGCAGCCGGTCGAAAGACAGGCGGCGGCAAACGCGGTCCCGTATCGCGAGAAAGTGGAGCAGGATCTCGAAGCCGCGCGGCGTGCGCAGCGGAAAAGCGGCCCGGTCACGATGATCGTCTGTCTGCTCATCGGCGCTCTGTTCGGCGTCAACGCCTATTTTCTGATCGCGCAGGAAAAGGGCATCTATCTGCGGTTCCTCGGCGTGGGCGGGACCGGGATCATTTGCGCCCTGATGGCGTTGTTCCTGCTGGCCGCCGCCGTGTATTCCATCGTCAACACGCTGAAAAACTGCAGCAATACGATCACCGAAAAGCGCTTTGCGCGGTTTATGGACGAGGTGTGCGCTGTCGGACCGGAAAACGAGGTGTTCGCCCGGATCGACCGGCTGACGCCCTACGCATTCGGCAAATCCGAGCTGCGCTTTGACGAAACGCTGATCACATGCACGTCGACGACAGAACCGGACGTGACGTTCATTGCGCCGCTGTCCGCGCTCGTAGAGGCAGGGCGGGCCGTGGCCGGCAACAAGAACGCTACGACCTCCTCGCTGTATCTGCACGTCATGCAGAACGGCCGCAAGCGCAAGATCAGCAGCAATGCCGAGCAGGGCGAGATCATGGAGGTCCTTGCGGCGCTGCAGGCGCTCCGGCCCGACCTCAAGATCATGAATGCGGGCAAGCCGCTGTAACATCGAAACGATCCGAACCAAAGCACCGGAGGCAAACGCTTCCGGTGTTTTTTTTGCCGGGAAAGTGACAAAAAACGCGAAAAAGGTGACAAAAAGTGCGAGAAAAACACACTATCAAAACCGGCCGCCGTTCCGTACAATACAGGTAACAAGAACGTGCGCCGCCTGCGGCGCAAAGGAGGACGGCATGAGCAAGCTTCGGATTTTGCTGGTGGACGACGATATTCGATTCACCGATCACATGAAGGGATACCTTTTGACAGACGAGCGCGTCGGCGAGGTCGATGCCGCGGCGGACGGCCGCGAGGCGATTGAAAAGCTCAAGGACAAGCACTACGATCTGATGACTCTGGACCTCATCATGCCGAATACCGACGGACTGACGGTTTTGGAACAGCTGCCCGCGATCGCAGGCGCGGACGCGCCTGCGGTGATCGTGATCTCCGCGCTGCGCAACGAGACGATGGTCCGCCGCTGCTGCACGCTCGGCGCGCGCTACTACATGGTCAAGCCCGTCGAGCCGGAAACGCTCCTGAAGCGAGCGGCCGATCTGTTTGAAAGCGACCGGCAGAAGGGCGGCGTGCTGACCTATCAGCAGACGCCGAAATCGTTCGATGAAAAGGTCACCGCGATCTTCCTTGTCGCAGGGATTCCCGCCCACATCAAGGGCTATCATTACCTGCGCGAAGGCATTCGCATGGTTTATGAGGACCAGAGCCTCATCAACCGCATCACCAAGGAGCTCTATCCCGGCATTGCAAAGAAGTTCAACACCTCCGCAAGCAAGGTGGAGCGCGCGATCCGCCACTCGATCGAGGTCGCCTGGACGCGCGGCAAGATCGAAAACCTGAACGCGCTCTTCGGCTACAACATCTACGGCAAGAACGACAAGCCGACGAACGGAGAGTTTATCGCGCTCGTCGCCGACAAGCTGCTGATGGAGGAACAGAGTAAAAAAGCCGGATAATAGTTTTTCGCGTGCCGAAATCCGTTCGGCACGCGGGCAGATCGCCAAGAAAGGCGGTAGAATACGCGTTCTTTGCGAAGGAGCTATACTGAAGTATGCGACCGAGCAAAAACGCGGATAGTTTGCGGCGAACCAATAAAGAGAAAGTGCGTAAAGCACTTCCCACATACTGGATGAATGATTCAACCATCGCCGCAAACGATCTGGCCCTTTATGGGCGATCTGCGAAAACTTGCACGGAGAAGCCCCGTCTCCCTGCAGGAATGCCCCAACCTCATAATCCGTGAAGGACCGCTGTGTGAAATACCGAAAGGGATCGCATGGCGGTTCTTCACGTCGGCGGGGAAAACAAAAAGCCATTCTTATGCAAAGGGGCGCGGAGCTGAGCGCCCACAGTGCGGGCACAATCCCTCCGCCTCACTCCGCTCGGCACCTCCCTTTGCACAAAGGAGGCGAGACGCGAGGCGGAAGCGCGGTGCAGATCCCACTTGCATGGGGGGTGGCAGATAAGATATAATAAAAACAAATTGTACGAGGGAGGATCACCCATATGAAAAAAGTAATTTCATTGCTGCTTGCGGCGCTGATGCTGCTGCCGCTGCTTGCGTGCGAAAGCGCAGAGGAAAAGGCCGCAAAGGCCGCATTGGAGACGGGGGATTATCGAGAGGCTGCCATTCAGTATGAAGCGGCCGGAAAAATCGACGAAGCAAAGGAATACTGGTATAAGGCCGGTGAGAAGGCTGTCAACGCAGGGGAAAAGGGACCGGCGGCAATCGCATTTGGGAAGGCCGGCGACTATTCCGACGCGCGGGATCGCTCCTTTGCGCTCTGGAATGAGGTCGCTATCCGGCATACGATCGTATACGGCGGCGGTCACTTCTATTTTGTTTCGGCACTGAAAGACGACGGTACGGTATATGTTGCGGGTCAAATTGACAAGCAGGACTATCGCAACTGGAAGAATATCGTTGCAATTGAAGCGGGCGGCAGCGGGCTATATGGACTGCGTGCCGACGGAACGGTTGTATCCTGCATATACAAGAACCATAATCAAGATTGCTCCGACTGGACGGATATCGTTGCGATCAGCGTCGGCGGGAACTCGATCGTCGGGTTGAAATCGGACGGCACCGTCGTGTTCAAGGGCGGCAAATATGAAGGCTCCTATCGCGATTTATCCGACACTACAAACCAATATGGCGAAGCAAATGTTGAGGGATGGACGGACATCGTTGCGGTTTCAACGAACGGCGATACCACGGTCGGTCTGAAGATGGACGGCACCGTAATCGCGGCAGGACAGGATGCGGCGCTCGTTTCCGGCTGGAAGAATGTGGTTGCGATCCAGGCGTTTGCGTACAGCATCGCGGCGCTTCGCGCGGACGGTACAGTCGCGGCAACGGGTGATGCGAACACGGTTGCATGGAAGAACGTCACTGCGCTTGGCACGGGCACCCAGGTTTCTGCCGTCGATCGGGACGGCAACGTGCTGTACGCTTATGATTACAGCTTCGGATACAGAGAAGGCGAGTTGGATCATCTGTCCGGGATCGTCGATCTCTGCAACCATTTTTCCGATCTGTTTTCGCTGGACAAGAACGGTCGGCTTCAGTCCGAAGAGGATCACGACTACAATCTGGACCTGAAATATTGGAAGAATATCAAAATGCGCGAGGTGTTTTCCTATCAGATCCCGCGCGATACGACGTCCGTGCCGCAAAGCGTCGATCTGCCTGCGGTGAACGGCGAGGTTCTGATGGACAATGACGAATGCACGGTCACCTTCACCGGAATGGACGCGCAGGGCAATGTCTCACTGGAGTTCCTAAACAAAACGAGATACCCGCTGTATCTTTCCATGAGCGATGTAAGCTATAACGGCATGATCTTTGCGAGCAGCGGATATCATTACTTCCAGTTTGCCGATGCACAGTCCGTGTCGGCTGGCATCATGAAGTCCGATCCAACGCTTTTGAAGCTGGCCGGGATTGCCGAAGTGAAAGAGGTCGAGTTCGAGATGCGCGTACAGGTGGAAGACAAGAACGGCGATCTCTGCACCGGACACGCAACTGTCAATCAAAGCGGCGTCGGACCGTCGGCAGAGAGCTACAAAAAGCCCGTCGCCAGCGGCGAGCGGCTTCTGGAGTTTGACAAAATCGACAGTAATACCAAGAGCAAGGTGCCGATCCGCGTTTACGTTCTCGGCATGACATATGCGCCGCTGTACGACAGCGAAGAAGCGTACCCTGCGATGATCCTGTTCGTTACGAACGGCTACGGCGTGGAATCATACGTCAGCCTGAGCGATCTGAAGAACAAGGGCAGTTCAACGGAGATCGAAACACTGGGCAGATACTGTACCGTGGATGTTCCGGCGCAAAAAGATATGCTTCTGGTCTGGACGGCAGATTGGTATGCCCGCGAGAAAGACTGGAGCAATCTGAACAGCGTCAGCTTCAAAGTGTCGGTTCATCCGGACGGCTGCAGCTTCTATGATAAAGTATACAATGTTAATTTGACGCAGTTGGATTATCTGTACGATTAAACGACAAATCCTGCATTGCAAAGGGGATGTTAAGAAACTCCGGTCATTCTTCAGCCGCAGGCGAAGAATCTTTTGAGAAAACGGAGCATCTGCCCGATTTCATACCCTTGCACGGAGAAGCCCCGTCTCCCTGCAGGAATGCCCCAACCTCATAATCCGTGAAGGACCGCTGTGTGAAATACCGAAAGGGATCGCATGGCGGTTCTTCATGTCGGCACGGAAAGGCAAAAAAACCTCCCCGTTCATCACGCGGGGAGGTTTTTGAGGCGGGCGCGCATCTGGAGAATGAGGGGATATTCGCGCCGCTCAGTCTGTTCGACCGGCCTCAATGCCAACGGTTTGAGAATCATCAAGCAAAACCGCCGGCAAGCGTATAAACTGTCGAAAATAATCGAACACCGTGTTGATTTATGAGGAGTTGTGTATTATTATATAATATGCAGGGGGTTGATTCAATCGACAATCTACCTAAAACGTGTCCGATTATTGCACCTTTTTGTTAAAATCGGACGAAAGGAGCCCAAAATGAAGAATCCGGAGCACCGGGTGCAAATCACAAAGCGGCTGCTGCGCGAGGCGCTGACCGCCATGCTGATCGAAAAGCCGCTGTCGGCGATCACGGTCAAGGAGCTGTGCGAGCGCGCGCAGCTGAACCGCGGCACATTTTACGCGCATTACGCGGATGTGTACGACCTGCTGGAGCAGATTGAGGCGGAGATGGCAGCCGGTTTTCGCGCAGCGCTTGAGCCGATCCTGTCCGCAGCGGGTGAACTGCGGCCGCCCGCGGTCACAAAGAAGATCTTTGAATGTATCGAAGCGAACGCCGACCTGTGTCGGGTGATCGTCGGGCCGTACGGCGACAAGGAGTTCGGGCGAGAGCTGCTTCGCTCCAGCAAGGAAAGCTGTCTGAAAAGCTGTCTCCGGTTCTTTCCGAGCGCCGAGCCGTGGCAGATCGACGCGTATTTTTCGTTTGTTACAGGCGGCTGCTACGCGCTGATGGAGTGCTGGCTGCGCGAGGGCATGAAGGAAAGCCCGGAACGGCTTGCGGACGCGGCGGAGAAGATCATGGAACACGGCATTGCGTTTCTCGGATAGGAGGACATATGCAGTTCAGGGACTATCTGTTTGATTTGTACGGCACGCTGGCCGACGTGTGCACGGATGAATCGCCTGCCGCATTCTGGGACGGCGCGGCAAAGGACGCCGAGGCGTTCGGGATGCGCTGCACGGGCGCGGCGCTGCGCGAGGCGTATCTTACGCTTTGCGCGGATGAAACGCGTTTGCGCGGCTTGACGCTGCCCGTCGTGCCGACGGAATACGTTGAGCCGGAGCTCCTTCATGTGTTCCGGCGTCTGCTTGCCGACAGCGGGGCGAACGAAGCGCACGCGGCGGCGTTTGCGACGGCGTTCCGCAAGCGCTCCACGCGGTGGCTCCGGCCGATGCCGCACGCGCTTGAAACGCTCGATGCGCTGCGCGCACGGGGCGCGCGGACGTTTCTGCTGTCCAACGCGCAATCGTGCTTTACGCGCGGCGAGCTGGACGCGCTGGGGCTCACAAGCCGGTTTGACGGGATCCTGCTGTCCTCGGAGGCCGGGATCAAAAAGCCGTGCGACATCCTGTTTGAGCTTGCGCTGATGCAGTTCGACGTCGACCGCAGGCGAGCGGTCATGGTCGGCAACGACGCCGTCGCGGATATCGGCGGCGCGACGGCCGTGCGGCTGAAAAGCGTGTATTACCACACGTGGCAGTCCGGAAAGCGGCCCGATGCGCTTCCGAAGACCTGCCGCGAGATCGCGGACCTTGCGGAGCTGTTGCGGGATTGAACCGCCGGCCGCACGGCGGTACGGAGAGCAGAGGGAACAGAACAGGAAGGGACTCCGCGCGGAGCCCCTTCCTTTATCATACCGGCATCGCAGTCGTCCGGTCAGACCACCAGATCGCCCTCCTCGCTGTTGATGACCTCGAAGATCTCCTCCTCCGTGCCGGTTTCGGCGTTGATGTAGACGATGAAAAACGTCTCGCCGCGGGTGCATTTGAATTCATAGCACAGCACCTCGCGCGTGTTGGATTTCGGGATCAGCGCAAGCGCGGTGTGCTCCGGCACGAGTCCGTCGCAGAGGGCGTTTCTTGCGTCCTGCTCGGTGATGATCGCTGCGGAAAGATCGCGTTCGCGGTGGTGGAAGCGGTAGTTCTGCGCGTCGACGCCGATGACCGCCTCTGTGTCGCGGTCGACGTAGACCTTGACGAGATCGGCGTACAGGATCACGCCGTTCTGCACCGCGGCGTAGTTCAGCACGACCGTGCCCGCATAATACTGCGCGTATGACGGCTCCATTTTGCCGAAGCCGTGTTCCTCAAGGTACGCGCTCGCCGCGCGGTGCAGCCGTTCGCTTTCCTCGTCGCTCGGCGGGTCGTCGCGGCTTCCGCCCGGCGTGCCCATGAAATACAGCAGCAGCCCGCCGCGCTCGGTGATCGAAACGCACAGCTCGCCCTTGTCGTCGGCTGCGGAAAAGTCATAGGTCACGATCAGGCTTTCCGTGCGGCCGTCAAACGTCAGCGCGCGGTCCGGGAACAGCCCGGACGCGATGCGCATGGCTTCGGTCTCGTCGATCGTGTCGTCCGGAAGGCCCAAAGGCTCGGACTGCTCGCTGCTCTCGGAAAACGGCCCGTCGTACAGCAGCGAGGGGTAATTGGTGATGTTCTCCTCGTCCGTTTCGCCGTAAAAACCGTCCGGCTCTGCGCTCGGGAAGCTGCCGCTTTGGCAATTGCCGTCGTACGATTCGGACAGCCCGGCGCAGCACGTGTGAAGCTCGCCGAGCGAATCGAGCTGCGCCTGCGTCAGCATGCGGCCGCTTTGCACCTGCTCCATCAGCGTGCCCGCATAGTCGCCGGTGCGTGTCAGGAACTGCATGAGCCCGGTGTCGCTGCCGTGCCGTACCGGCAGAAGCGACAGCGCGCGCACCGCGCCGGCGGAGAGCCGCTGGATGTCGGAGAATTCGCGCGATAGCCTTGCGGGCGTGCCGGAGACGGAGAGCTTTTCGAGCGCGACAGAGAGATCGTTCAAATCGTTTGAGAGCGCGCGGTAGGCGCTTTCGGTCTGCGCGTCGATCACGCGCTGCTGTGCGGCGATCGTTTCGCGCTGTCTGAAAAACAGGACGGTCATCACCGCAAGCCCGACCAGCAGGATCGCGGGAAAGCCGAACAGCCAGATTTTCTTGGAAATACGCATCATTTACAGAATACATGCTCGCCGATCCGCACCACGATGGGACGGCTTCTGATCCATCGGTTGCTCGTCTTGGCGGGGTTATAGTAGTAGAGACAGCCGCTCGTCGGGTCCCAGCCGTTCATCGCGTCGCGCGCGGCCTTCAGCGCCGTGTCGTTCGGCGTCAGGTTGATCTGCCCGTCGTCGACCGCCGAGAACGCGCCTTTCTGGAAGATCACGCCGGAGATCGAGTTCGGGAACGCGCTGCTTTTGACGCGGTTTAAGACCACCGCGCCGACCGCGACCTGGCCTTTGTACGGCTCGCCGCGCGATTCGCTGTAGATGCACTGCGCAAGCAGGTACACGTCGCCGGACGCGGGCTTCGTTTGCGACGAAACCGTGGAAGAAAGGTTCAGGCCCATCGCCGCCGCCGTCTTTTCGCCCACGACGCCGTCAACCGTGAGCCCGTTCTTCTGCTGAAACCAGCGCACCGCGCGCTCGGTCGCATAGCCGTAGATGCCGTCGACCGCGCCGTCGTAATAGCCCCACTGCTTGAGCCGCTTCTGCACGGCGGTTACGTCGTCGCCGCGCGAGCCGCGCTTCAGCGCCGCTTCGGCGGACAGCACCGGCAGCGCCATGCACACCAGAAGCAGCGCCAAAAGTACGATCTTGCCTTTCCGGATCAGTTTTCGCATCGTACCTCCTTAAAACAGCGATGAAAGCCAGTCTAAAAACGAGCTTTCGAGCTCCACATCGTCGAGATCGACGGTCTCGCCCGGCGCGCCGACGATGCACAGCGGCGGGAACAGCACGCACCACCAGTTGTGTCCGGCGGCGGGACCGATCTTTACGCACAGCGCGTCGTACTCGCCCGCGGGGAACACCGTGTCGCCGTATTCCCGGTCGGGGAACGTCTCCGTGCCGAGCGACAGCTGCACGCCGTTGTCGCTGCCGCGCGCTTTCAGCGTCGCTTCGGCTGTCGTTTGGATCTCGTGTCCGTGCGAAAGCAGGAACGCCCGCGCGTCCTCGTAGCTTTCCGCGGCGGAAAACAGAGGAAGGATCGCGTCGCGCACGGCGAGCTTGTCGCGCTGATCCTTTTCAGAATCGCTTGCCGCAATGACGTGCAGACGCAGAATGTTGTCGGCCGACGCTACCACGGTCTTTGCCGACGCGATCGGCTTTTGCGCCCATACGGCGCACAGCAGAAGCGGGATCAGCCCGAACAGAATTCGTTTCTTCATCGTTTTCACCTCGCGCAAAGTATTTCCCCGTACGCGCATTTTCATACCTGCAGGCTGTCGCATAAGGGGCCGGAAAAGCGGATCCCTGTTGACATTTGCGCCGGAATTGGATACCATACAAATATGAATGGATTTCGCTGTGCCGTCGAAGCCGCGCTGAATGAGTTCGTCGTGCGGCTGCTCGGCGTACAACCGGCATGGAAGCCGTCGAAGCTGGCGCATCTGGCGTCGAACAGCTTTCTGCGAACGGACGCGCAGGCCGCGGCCGCGGTCTTGGACGCGCACCGGGACGCGTGCGTGCTTTTCGGTGCGCCGCTTCTGTCGTCCGTTTCGGCGCACAACGGCTGGCTGCTCGTCCGCTTCACGGCGGACGCGATCGACGCGTTTGCAAAGACGCTGCCGCCCGCAAAAGAGCCGGACGACGCGTATCTTTCGCGCAGATTGTGGGCGATGGCGCGACGGCCCGACGCGGATACGCCGGACGATCCCGCGCTGCTGCTGGGCTTTTTTGCGCTGCTGTTTCACGCGCCGAACGGTGCGGAGCGCTTTTTGTCCGCGCCGCGTATGCACAACGGACCGGAGCGCATCGCGATCGAACAGCGGCTTTCCCGCATGGCGACGATTTTATTATGGGAACGGAGGAATGCACAATGAACTACACCTGGCTCGGACATTCAACCTTTGTCATCACGAACGACGTGGGCGGCGTGCTCGTCACCGACCCCGTGGACGCGGGCAGCGGTTTTGATCTGCCGCGCGTGATCGCGGACGTGATCACCGTCTCGCACCATCATTTCGACCACGACGCCGTCGAGCGCATCGGCGGCCATCCGGTCGTGAAGGACACGCCGGAGTCCGCCGCGTTCAAGGGCTTTCGCATCACGGGCTATCCTGCCTTCCACGACGAGGTGCGCGGCGCAAAGCGCGGACCGAATATCCTCTTCTCGATCGAGGCGGACGGACAGCGCTTCGTGCACTGCGGCGACCTCGGCCACATTCCGGACGAAGCGACGATCGCGGCGCTGCATGGCTGCGACGTGCTGATGCTTCCGGTCGGCGGCATCTTCACCGTCGACGGCAAGACCGCGTGGGAGATCGCAAAGCGCATCGCGCCGAAGACCGTCGTGCCGATGCACTTTGCCGTGCCGGAGTTGAAATTCCATCTGGAGCCGCTCGATCATTTTCTTGCCGCGGCGAAGGCCGATCCCGCGCCGATCGTCATCGGTCTGCCCGTCCGGCCGAAGGAGGACTGACCGTTTCGACGGCCGCGGACGGGCTGTTCGCCGGAGATCGGGAGCCCGGACTTGACATGGTACGACAGAAACGCAGGAGGCGCTATGGATCCGAAACTTGAACCGCTGTTTACACCGTGGAAGATCGGCAATGTCACGATCAAAAACCGCGTGGTGATGCTGCCCATGGAGGGCACGAACATGATCCAGTGGGAGGCAAAAACCGGCGTCGTCAAGGGGATCGACGCGTTCTACCGCGACCGCAAGGATCAGGAGATCGGCCTCTTTATTCCCGGCCTGATCCCGCTGATCTCCATCG
Organism: Clostridiales bacterium; assembly: GCA_918244965.1. GTDB lineage: Bacteria > Bacillota > Clostridia > Christensenellales > CAG-138 > UBA3792. The sequence goes on from CAKJYC010000075.1 coordinate 22,577, forward strand.
TCGGCAAAAAGTGGGTCTACCGGCATCCCGCCGTGTTTGAAAAGGTCCGCCCGATCGTCGACGAGATCCACCATAGCGGCGCAAAGATCTTTTTCCAGATCAGCGCGGGATCCGGCCGCTCCATGCTGCTGCCGCCCATCCTTCGCCCGTTTCTCAAAAAGGGCGTGCTGAAGACGCTCGCGTCGCCCGTCCTCGCAAGCAAATGGTGGTGGTCCGCGCCGGACGACGACGAGCCGAACGTCTGGGATCCGTCGGTCAAAATGGACCTGTTCACCGACAAGATGATACAGAAATTCATCCATGCGTTCGGGCAGACGGCGCTGCGCTGCAAGGAGATCGGCGTCGACGGCGTCGAGATCCACGCCGTGCACGAGGGCTATCTTTTGGACCAGTTTGCCATGCCCTACACGAACCACCGGAAAGACCGCTACGGCGGCAGTCTCGAAAACCGCCTGCGCTTTGCGTGCGAGATCGTCCGGGAGATCAAGCGGGTCTGCGGCAGTGACTACCCGGTGTCGATCCGCTACTCTGTCCGCTCGATGACGCGCGGCTTCAACGAGGGCGCGGTGCCGGGCGAGGCATTCACCGAGGTCGGCCGCACGATGGAGGAATCCGAGCGCGCGATCAAGATCTTGGAGGACGCGGGCTACGATATGTTCAACTGCGACAACGGCACCTATGACGCGTGGTTCTGGGCGCATCCGCCGGTGTACGCGCCGCTGAACATGAACCTATCAGACGTCGAGCACATCAAGCAGTTTACGACCAAGCCGGTCGTGTGCGCGGGGCGCATGCAGCCGGACGCGGCGGCGGCCTCGATCGCGACGGGCAAAATCGACGCGATGGGCGTCGGGCGGCAGCTTCTGTGCGATCCGGAATACATGAAAAAGATCAGGGAGGGCCGGCCGGACGACGTGCGGCCGTGCATCGCCTGTCACGGCGCGTGCCTGACGTTCTTCGGACTGAACGGCAAGGGCACGGACATCGACCCGATGCATGTGGAGATGGGCCGCTGCGTGCTGAATCCGCGCACGAACAACGAAACAAAATACGGCTTCGACGCGGCAAAGCATCCCAAGCATATCGCCGTGATCGGCGGCGGGATCGGCGGCATGGAGACCGCGATCCAGGCGCGGCTTCGCGGACACACGGTCGACCTGTACGAAAAGAGCGACCGGCTCGGCGGCGTGTTCAATGCGGCGGCGGCCATGTCGTTCAAGGAGAAGGACAAGGAACTGCTGCGGTGGTATCGCCGCATGCTCGAACGAAGCGGCGCGGCGGTGCATCTGCAGACCGAGATCACGGACCTCGACGCGCTCGACGCGGATGTGATCGTGATCGCAACCGGCGCGCACGCAAGGACGCTGAAGATTCCCGGCGCGGAAAAGGCGATCACCGCGACGGACTTTCTGGACGGCAGAGCGACGGTCGGCGACCGTGTCGTGATCATCGGCGGCGGACTGACCGGCTGCGAGATCGCATACGAGCTGGCGCTTACGGGCAAGCATCCGTCGGTCGTCGAAATGACGCCGTACCTTGTCGGCGCGCGCGGTATCTGCATGGCAAATTCGTCGATGCTCCGTGAGCTTTTGCGCTATCACAAAGTCCCGGCATACCTTTGTGCTACGGTCAGGGCGATCACGGACGAAGGCGTTCTGCTGCAGACGCCGGAGGGCGAAACGACCGTGCCGGCGGATTCGGTCATCCTGTCGGTCGGCTACACGCCGGACACGCGCTTTGCGGCGTGGAAGGATCGGAAAAACTCGGACAAGCCGGTGTATTTTGTCGGCGACTGCGACCGTGTCGGCAGTCTCAAGACGGTCGTGAAGCAGGCGTTTGAGCTGGTGCAGACCATCAGCTATTCAAAATGAAGTTTTCAGAAGGAATCAATCAGGAGGATCATTATGGCATTCTATCTCGGCCGCAAGGCCATTCGCAAGGTGCCGGGCAAGGTCATCAAGGCCGCGCCGCTGCCGGAACCGGAGCTGATCGAGGGCTTCGGCAAGCGGGATCAGGTCGGCGCGCTCTGCGAAAAGGCGGGGTATAAATCCGTGCTTTTGGTGACGGATCAGACGCTGTTCGGTCTCGGCCTGCATGAGAAGATCACGGCGTCGCTCGACGCGCATCACATTCCGTACACGCTGTTTCACGAGATCGACTCCGAGCCGACGGTCCGCATCGTGGATGCGGGACGCAAGGCGGCGACCGAGTGCGGCGCGGACTGCATCGTGGCGCTCGGCGGCGGATCGGTCATGGACAGCAGCAAGATCATTGCGGCGGGCGCGAAGCATCCGAACGCGCCGATCACGCACTATCTGCATAAGTTCGCCTTTGCAAATCACGGCACGCTGCCGATGATCAACATTCCGAGCACGGCGGGGACCGGCGCGGAATGCACGGTCGGCGCGGTCGTCAAGAACAAGCGCGGCACGAAGAGCTCCACGGTCATCATCGGGATGGAGGTCCCGTATGTGATCCTCGACAGCGAGCTTCTGATCGGCGCGCCCGAAAGCGTCACCAAATGGTGCGCGATCGACGCGCTGAGCCACGGGCTCGAAGGCCTGCTCGCCGACGTCGAATCCTCGGAGGAGGACGTCGAAAAGAGCCGCGCGTGCGTGAAGCTCGTGCTGGAAAACCTGCCGACGCTGCTTGCCGATCCCGGGAGCATCGACGCGCGGCAGGCGACGCTTCTGGCCGCGCATTACGGCGGCAACGCGATCAACACGCAGCTTGCGGGCTATGTGCACGCGTTTGCGCATTCGATCGGCGCGCTCTATCACATCCCGCACGGCAAGGCGATCGCATGGTGTCTGATCCCGATCGTCGAGGCGCAGGAGAACATCCGCTACGACGCGCTGAAATCGCTTGCCGTCTACTGCGGGATCGCGCACGAAGCCGAGGAAAAGGAGGCGGCGGCAGACCGGATGATCCTCGCTTTGCGGCGGCTTCTGGTGCAGTGCGGGCTTGAAAACGGCTGCCATCTCCTGAAGGAGGACGATTACGACAAGCTCATCGGCATGATCGACGCCGATTCCATCAACTATTCGCCGTCGCGCGTGTTCAGCGACAGCGAGATCCGCATGCTGCTGGATCAGATCAGAAGGGGGTACTGACATGGCCTGGACACAGGAAACCGTTCACGCGCTCGTCGAAAAGCAGCGCGCATTCTTTCGCACCGGCGCGACGCTGGACGTGAACTTTCGCATCGAACAGCTGAAAAAACTCCGGCAGGCGGTGCTCGACCACCGCGACGCGCTCGAAGCGGCGCTGTACGAGGACCTCAACAAGAGCCCGATCGAGGCGTACCTGTGCGATCTCGGCCCGATCATCGTCGAGATCAACGAGATCCTGAAGGGGCTCAGAAAATGGGCGCGGCCCGAACGGCATTTTTCCGGGCTCATGTGCTTCCCGAGCATGACGACGCGCGTTTACAAGATGCCGTACGGCGTGTCACTTGTCATTTCGCCGTTCAATTTCCCGATCCTTTTAACGCTCGGCGTACTGGCCGCAAGCATCTCCGGCGGCAACACCGCGGTGCTCAAGACCAGCTCGAAGTCCGCGGCAAGCACGAAGGCGCTTCAAAAACTCGTTGCCGATACCTTCCCGGAGGAATACGTCGCCCTCGTCGACGGCGGTCACGACGTCGCGGACATGTGCCTTGCGGAGCGGTTTGACAAGATCTTCTACACCGGCTCGCCTGCCGTCGCAAAGCATGTTCTGGAGATGGCGGCGAAGAACCTCACCTCGGTCGCGCTGGAGCTCGGCGGCGAAACCGGCAACTGGTGCATTGTCCGCAAGGACGCAAACCTGAAGGACGCCGCGCGCAAGATCGCGTTTTTCAAGCTGTGCAACGCGGGCCAGATCTGCATCAACATCAACCAGATCGCTGTCGCCGAGGAGGTCGCCGACGCGTTTTTAACGGAGCTCAAGGCTGAATTCGTTCGTCAGATCGGCGAAAAGGCCGAGGAGAACCCGGAATACCCGAAGCTCATCACGGAAAAGGTCTATGAGAAATGCGAGCGTCTGACCGAGCAGTACCGCGACCGCGTCGTGTTCGGCGGTACCGGCGATCGCGAAGCCGTCAAGTTCTCGCCGACGATCGTGTACCCGGTCCGTATCGACGAGCAGATCGTCAACCATGAACTGTTCTGTCCGTTGCTGCCGGTCGTGCCGTATAAGGACGCCGAGGTCGAAAAGCTGCTCGACGTGATCGCCGCGCGTGAGCATCCGCTGTCGATGTACATCTTCACGTCGGACAAGCGCTGGGCGAACCGCGTCATGCGCACGCAGCAGTTCGGCGGCGGCTGCATCAACGAGGTCTGCATCCACATGATGGTCAAGGGCGTGCCGTTCAACGGCACCGGCCATTCCGGCATGGGTGCGTACCACGGCGAATGGGGCTTCCGCGAGTTCACCCACCCGCAGACGGTCCTCACCGGCAAAACGCGCCTGAACCTGCCTCTGCGCGAGCATCCCTATTCCGGCGAAGCCGGCGAACAGAAGCGCAAACTCCTGAAGTGGTTTGAGCGGTAAGCGCGCAGCCCGTCAAATCCACCCATACATGTAGCCATATTTCGGCCGTCCGCATAGTATACAGCGGACGGCTGATACTTTATGACCGGCCGTTGGAAAGGGTGCCGGAATTCGCGTTCTTCGGTCCGAACGATACTGAAGTATGTGAAGGACCGAAAACGCGGATCGCTTGCAGCGATGCTTTTCAGAGAAAAGGCGCAGTTCGCCTTTTCCACCGATCGGGCCTTGTTTGCTTTATCATTCGCTGCAAGCGATCCGGCCCCTTTGAACGACGGCCGGTGCCGTTCGGAAAGGAGAAAGTATGGCTATCATTACCAATCAAGCAAATCTGACATATACCTACGGCGCAACAACCGCGACCGTCGCTTCCAATCTGGCCGCAACCGAGCGGACTGCGCCGCTGTCCGCCGAAAAACGCTCGATGGAGGAGGCATACCGCGAGGGCGACGTGCTGACGTATATGATCTCGTTCCGGAATACGGGCGAAGCGGCGATCACGGACCTCGTGATCGTCGACAACCTCGGCGCGTACACCCCTGCAGGCGCAGCCGCACCGGTCATGCCGCTGACGTATGCGGGCACGGCGACGCTGTACATCGACGGCGCGTTCTCGGATGCGCTGACCGCCGAGCCGACGGAGGACGGCGTGCAGTTCACGATCCCGGAGATCCCCGCGGGCGCGGACGCGCTGCTGCTGTATCAGGCGGCGGTCAACGGCTTTGCGCCGCTCGAACCCGGCAGAGAGATCGTCAACACGGCGACGGTCGGCGGGACCGATCCCTTGACCGTGTCGGCAACCGTTCCGGTCGCGTCCTATGCGGACGTTTCGATCGAAAAGGAGATGTCGCCGAACCCGATCGCCGACGGCGGCACGCTGACCGTCACGTTTACGATCGAAAACCGGGGCAACGCCGAGGCGACGAACCTCAGTCTGACCGATGCGTTTCCGCTGTCGCTCGACGACGTTGCGATCACGGTCAACGGCGCGCCGGTGACGGATTTCACGTTCGAGGACAATCTGCTGACGCTGCCGCGTGCAGGCAGCGGCACGACCTCGCTCTCGGTCCCGGCCGCGACGTTCTCGCAGGACGAAACGACCGGCGCTGTCACCGTCACGCCCGGCGTACTGACGATCATACTCACCGGCACGGTGTAATCTGCACACAAAAAGGGCTGTTCAAAAACAGCCCTCTTTGCATAGTTTACGGTTATTTGGCTGGGACGTACTCGCCGAAGGTGACGGTCACGGTGTCGCGGCTGTTGTCACGGCGGATCGTCAGCGTCGCGGTGTCGCCCGCGTTGTAGGCGGCGATGGCGTCGGAAAGCGCGTCGTTGGACGAAACGGCCTTCCCGTCGATTTCGAGGATCAGATCGCCGACCTGCAGTCCTGCGGCCTCCGCCGCGCTGCCCGCAATGACCTCGGTGATCTGCACGCAGTTTGTACCGCCGTAGAAGTAACCGTTGCTGAGCGTGACGTTCTGCGTGTACACGCCGAGGTACGCGCGGCCGGTGACGTAGCCGTAATGCAGGATGTCGTTAATCTCATTGACGACGCTGTTGACCGGGATCGCAAAGCCGAGGCCCTCCGCGCTGGTGTCGGACACCTTCGCGTTGACGATGCCGATCAGTCTGCCCGACGCGTTGAACAGGCCGCCGCCCGAATTGCCGGGGCTGATCGCGGCGTCCGTCTGCACAAGCTCCATCTCGGTGCCTTCTACTTCGATCGTGCGCTTGACGGCTGAGATGATGCCGCTCGTTGCGGTGCCGCGCAGCTCGCCCAAGGGGTTGCCGATCGCGATCACGTCCTCGCCGACGGTCAGCATGTCGCTGTCGCCGAGCGTCGCCGGGATCAGGCCGGTCGCGTCGATCTTGATGATCGCAAGGTCGTTGCGCGAATCGGTGCCGACGATCGTCGCCTCATACGACGTGTCGTCGTTCAGCGTGACGGTCAGCTTCTTTGCGCCGTCGACGACGTGCGCGCAGGTGGCGATATAGCCGTCTTCGGTCAGGATCACGCCGCTGCCGCTGCCCTGCTGTTCGTACGTCTGCGGCCGGCCCCAGTAGGACACTGTCGTTTCAAACACGCCGTCGATGCCGACGACACTCGGTGCGGCAAGCTCTACGACCTGCGCGCGGGTGTACTGCCCGTCGTACGCAAAGCCGTTCGGGACGATGCTGACCTGCGCGGTCTCCGCCGTAGGTGCGGCGGTTTCGGCAGCCGGTTCGGTCGCGGCCGGTTCGGTCGCAGCCGGGAGCGCGGCGGTTTGATTCCGTTCGCTTCGGAGCGATTGATTCATCAGTACCACGCCGGCAAACAGGCCGATCACCACCGCCATGACCGTGACGGCGATCAGCACAGACGCGCCGACGCCGGTTCGCTTTTGTTTTGAAGAGCAGTTGTATTCCATATCGTTCACCTTCCTTTGATGCACGTATTATATCCCCGGATTTTGACGGAAATTTGTCAAAAACCGCAACGAATTGCAAAACCGTATATGCACGATCAAGCCATCGGACGCCGCAATTCACCAAAAAGTGACAGTTCCGTTGCATTGCATTCATACAAATTCCGCAATTCCGCTGCAGCAGCATGATTGGATCGGCGTATAGGGATGCCCGTTCATGCCGTCAGGCAATTCACGCCGCAGGCGCACGGGAATGTGAATAAGATGTAAGAAATCGCGATCCGCGGTTGACGAAATCGGGCCGCCGCCGTACAATGGGAGCATGAATACGTCCAAGAAACTCTTACAATGGATCGTCGCCGTGCTGAAGGGCACGCTGGTCGGTCTTGCCATCGTCATTCCCGGCGTGTCCGGCGGGTCGATGCTTCTCACCATCGGCGTTTATGAGGATGCCGTTTCCATCACCTCGAAGGACAAAACACGCCGCCGCACTGCGATTAAAAAGCTGATCCCGTACGCGATCGGCATTGTGCTCGGCGTCGTCGCGCTGTCGTTCGTCGTGACGTGGCTGCTCTCCAACTTCGAGTTCTTCACGATCCTGCTGTTCTCCGGTCTGATCCTCGGCTCGCTGCCGCTGCTGTTCAAAAAGATCCGGGGACAGAAGGTCAAGCCGTGGTACATCCTGATCGCGCTTTTGATGATCGCGATCATGGTGCTGCTGCCGTTTCTCAACAACTCCTCGTCGGAGACCTTTGACCGGCTCAAGCCGAATGACGAGCTGACCGTCGGCGAGCGCATCATTCTGGCCGACGTCGACGCCGAGACGCTGACCGTCGCAAACGGCGATACGACCTATGCGATCGTAGAGGTCAAGAGCGCGGGAGGCACCTTCGGCAAGCCCTCGGACGGCTATAAACTCAGGAGCGTGCTGGACAAGAACGCGTATTTTGCCATCGGCTCCGGTGACGTCTTTGATTTTTCGGTCGACGCGAGCGGCCGTCTGACGCTGACCGAAAGAAGCAGCGGCGAAACGCTGACCGCGACCGCCTTCCGCTCACGCGATGCGCTGAACAACGGCGTGTGGAGCGCGCTCCTTGCGCTGCTGCTCGGCTTTATCGCCGCGGGGACCATGATCGTGCCGGGCATTTCCGGCTCGATGATCATGCTTGTACTCGGCTACTATTACAGCGTCATGACGCATTTGAAGAGCTTCATCGTCTGCCTTGTGACATTGAACTTTGCGCACATGGGCCGTCACCTTCTGGTGCTTGTGCCGTTTGCGGTCGGCATCGTGCTCGGCCTTCTCATCGTGTCGAAGGCGATCCGCTGGCTGCTGGATAAGCATCCGACGCCGACGTACTACGGCATCCTTGCGCTGATGCTCGCGTCGCCGTTTGCGATCTTCATGAAGGCAAAGTGCTTCGGACCGGCGTTCGGCACAAGCCTTGCGCAATGGTGGTTCATTCCCGCAGCGATCCTGTGCCTTGCCGCAGGCTTCTGCGCGTCGTATGTGATGTCGAAAAAGGAAGGATAATTTTTCCATACCGGTTCATCGGGGCTGTTCGGAAAGCGTTTCTGAACAGCCTCTTTTCTATTGTTCTCCCTGTGTTGACAGGCGCGGACGCTTTGGATATACTGTATTTGTCGAAAGAGACGAATCAGAAAGAAATGAGGTAACACTATGCGTTATTGTATGAATTGCGGCACGCCTGCAGAAGACGGCGTAAAGTTCTGCACAAACTGCGGCACGAAGATCGAGGCGCCGCAGCCCGAGCCGATCCGCGTGACGCCCGAAGCGCAGCCGGAGCAGCCGGTCTATGCGCCGACGACGGAGCCGGCCCCGGCAAAGAGATCGCACAAGACGCTCTGGATCGTTCTCACGGTCGTTGCGGTGCTTCTTGTGGCGGCCGTCGTCGGGCTTCTGATCTGGAAGCCGTGGAACAGCTGTGCAGGCGGCACGAGCGCCGCGAACGTCGAGCAGATGCTGCGCACCGCGTTTGAAAAAACACAGGACGTCCGTTCGATGCACCTTGAAATGACCGAGACCGTCGACCTGTCGATGACCGTCTCCGGCATGGGTGTTTCGCAGGACCTGAAGATGCAGGTCGGCGTTTCGGGCGATCAGCAGAAGGATCCGGACCGTGCGCGCGTCGTGCTTACCATGGATGCGATGGGCTTTCACGAGTCCGCACTGATGTACACCGAAACGGTCGACGGCAAGCTCAACATCTATATGTCCGCCGACGACGGCAAGACCTGGTCCGCTTCCAACACGACCGGCATTGATCTGACTGCGCTGCAGGATACCTCCGCACAGCTGGAAACGTGGATGAAGCATGCGAAAGACTATAAGAAGGTCGGGACCGAGACGCAAAACGGCGAGAAGGTCACCGTCTACACCTGCGTCATCGGCGGCGAGTTCTTCAAGGACGCCATGTCCCTGACCGGCGAAAACACGATGGCCAACCTCGGAATGGATGCGGAAGAGCTGTTCAAGGACCTCGACGATATCCCCGTCACGTTCAGCATCAACGGGGACGGACGGCTTGTCCGCTTCGTGCTTGATATGAAGGACGCAATGCGGACGCTGATGCAGCGCGCGATGGAAACGGCCATGGGCGGCGCAAAGATCAAAATGGATTTCGATATCAAGACGGTCACGATCGAAATCGAGATGTCCAAGTTCAACGCGATCGACCCGATCGAGATCCCTGAAGCAGCCAAGGGCAAACAGTCCGACAGCCCGAAGAAGAGCGGCGAAGGCGTCGTCGGCACATGGGAGCTGGATCACGGCATCGGCGAAGAGGGCGAGCAGGCGGTCGCGCTGCTCAAGGCGTTCGGCGCAACCATGACGATCACGTTCAACGAGGACGGCACCGGCAGTATCGACAGCGAAGTTATGGGCGAATCGGACAGCGAGTCATTCACCTATACCTATGAGAACGGCGTTTTGACGATTGACGGCGCCGAAGGCGGAAATGCGCTTCGGATCGAAGGCGATGAGCTGATCCTCGAACAGGACGGCGTCGGCATGGTCTTTATCAGGAAATGATCCGCATGGTTTCACAGGAGGAAGCGGCCGCGTTTCCATTTGCAAACGACGCGGAGGAGATCCTCTTCCGGAAGATGCGCCAGCTGATCGGCGTGCCGGACGCGCTCTGCCTTTCCGACGGGCGCGATCTGCTGTTTGTGCGCGCGGGGCAGGGCTTTCCCGCATGGATCTACACGCGCAAGGGGATCGCGGACGAAACGCTTTCCGAGCTTGCCGCGTCCCTCTGTGTGCTGAAGGAAGCGAAAAACCTGTCGGGCGTGATCGGAAGAGCGAGCCTTGTCCGCTATCTGGAGCTTGCGCTGCCGTTTGCGACCGCGCGGCGGCTGCCGCTGACCGCGTATCTGTGCGAACACGCGAACCGCTTTGATGCCGAGGGCGAACGCGTCCCCGCAAGCGCGCTCGATCCCGCTGTGTGCGGCGAACTTCTTGCCGAGCTCGGCGAACAGGCGCGCGAGCCCATCCCCGAACCGGCCCGCCTTGCCGCAGGGACCGATTTCTGCACATGCGGCGACGCGTACGGATGGTGCGTAAACGGTACAACCGTTGCGCTGGTCCGCTTCCGTGAGCGCACGAACGGCCTTGCGTACATCGGCAATGTGGTGACGGACAAGGCGCACCGCGGCAAAGGCTATGCAAAGACGCTGGTCGGCTCGGTCTGCGCGGACGCCTGCGAACGCGGCGAGCGCGTCATGCTCTATGCGGACACGAGCTATCCGCCCTCCAACGCGCTGTACCGGTCCGTTGGATTCACCGAAGTCGGCCGCCTGATCGGCTTCGACTTTATCAACTGAACACAAGACATAAAAGCAGCCTATCCCATTTTCGGGACAGGCTGCTTTTCTGCTGATACTTACATATCGCCGCGAAGGCCGTAGACCGTGATGCCGACGCACTCGCGCAGGTAGTTGTTGAATTTGATGTACCAGACGTCCGGCGCGGCGATGCCGACGGCGTCCAGCCCGGCCTTCTTCGCCACGCGCCCTGCGCGGAAGACGTGGAAATCGGTCGTGACGAAGGCAATGCGTGCGTCCTTGCCGAGCTTCTGCTCGATCAGGACCTTGGAGAATTTGAAGTTTTCGAGCGTGCTTGTCGCCCTGTCCTCGACCAGAATGCGCGCGGGGTCGATGCCTTTGCGCTCGACGAGGTACTTCTGCATGGCCGAGGCTTCGCTGACGCTTTCGCCGTCACCCTGCCCGCCGGTCACGACGCAGAGCGCGTCCGGATGCGCCTCAAGGTAGTCCGCCGCCGTGTCGAGACGGTTACTTAGCACCCACGTCACGCGGTCGCCGTGCACCGCCGCGCCGAGCACGATCAGCGCGTCCGCATCCACCTTGTCCGCACGCTTCGCCGCCGTGCCCATGAATACGCCGAGCACGATCAGGTACACCGTGCCGAGCGCATAGCAGCCGAGCAGGAACCACTTGACGAATGCGAGGAATCCGTGGTCCATATGGTGTATAAACGCACCAAGCAACAGAAGCGGCACGCCGAGGACCGCGGGCAGGATCACGCCCAGATTGAAATTGGACAGCATGGACACGACGATCGTATCCAGTACCAAAATTGCACCAAGCAGTATACAAACGATCCGCAGCACTTTCATTCCCGTTCCTTTCTTCCGGGACGCCGGAGCCGGCGTCCCCTGCAAATCTTCTTATTCCATTCCGAGCGTGCGGCGGAGGAATCGGCCGGTGTAGCTTTGTTCGCACTGCGCGACCTGCTCCGGCGTGCCGGTCGCGATCACCGTGCCGCCGTCGTCGCCGCCTTCGGGACCGAGGTCGATGATGTGGTCCGCCGACTTGATGACGTCGAGGTTGTGCTCGATGACGATGACCGTGCTGCCGGCGTCGGCGAGCCGGTTCAGGATCTCCAGAAGCCGCTTGACGTCGTGCGTGTGCAGGCCGGTGGTCGGCTCGTCAAGCACGTACAGCGTGCGGCCGGTGTCGCGGCGGGATAGCTCGGTCGCGAGCTTGATGCGCTGCGCTTCGCCGCCGGAGAGCGTGGTCGAAGGCTGACCGAGCTTGATGTAGCCAAGGCCCACGTCGTCGAGCGTTTGCAGGATGCGCTTGATGTTGCTGTGCTGCGCGAAGAACGGCAGCGCCTCCTCAACCGTCATGTCGAGCACGTCGTAGATGTTTTTGCCCTTGTAGCGCACCTCCAGGGTCTCGCGGTTGTAGCGCTTGCCGTGGCAGACCTCGCACGGAACATACACGTCGGGCAGAAAGTGCATCTCGATCTTTACGATGCCGTCGCCTTTGCACGCTTCGCAGCGGCCGCCCTTGACGTTGAACGAGAACCGTCCGCTTGTGTAGCCGCGCAGCTTCGCGTCCGGTGTGGTCGCGTACAGCGCGCGGATCAGATCGAACAGCCCCGTGTAGGTTGCGGGGTTCGACCGCGGTGTGCGGCCGATCGGGCTCTGGTCTATGTCGATGATCTTGTTGAGAAATTCGATCCCGTCGATGCCGTCGTGGTCCTTCGCGCGGACCTTCGCGCGGTTCAGGTCGTGCAGCAGCCGCTTTTTCAGTACCTCGTTGACCAGCGACGACTTGCCGGAGCCCGATACGCCGGTCACGCAGATGAATTTGCCGAGCGGGAAATCGACCGTAATGTTCTTCAGATTGTTCGCCCGCGCTCCGCGCACGGTCAGCAGATGTCCGTTGCCGGGCCGACGCGTTTGTGGAACGGGGATGGTGCGTTTATGACTCAGGTATTGACCGGTCAGCGAGTGTTCGCACGCCATGACCTGTTCGGGTGTTCCGGCGGCCATGATCTCGCCGCCGTGCACGCCGGCGCGGGGGCCGATGTCCACGATGAAGTCGGCGGCGCGCATGGTCTCCTCGTCGTGCTCGACGACGATCAGCGTGTTGCCGAGATCGCGAAGGCCCTTCAGCGTTTCGAGCAGCTTTGCGTTGTCGCGCTGATGCAGGCCGATGCTGGGCTCGTCGAGGATGTACAGCACGCCGACGAGTCCGCTGCCGATTTGCGTGGCGAGCCGGATGCGCTGGCTTTCGCCGCCGGACAGCGTCGCCGCCCCGCGCGAAAGCGTCAGGTAGTTGAGCCCCACGTTGACAAGGAAGCCGAGCCTTGCGTCCAGCTCCTTCAGGATCGCGGCGGCGATCGTCTGCTGCGTCGGCGTCAGCACAAGCGCGCGCAGAAAGTCGCGCGAGCGGCGCACGTTCATGTCGCACAGATCGGCGATGTTGATCCCGCCGACGGTGACGGCAAGCGACGTCGGCTTTAAGCGCCGGCCCTTACAGTCGGGGCAGGGGATATGCGCCATGTAGCTTTCGATGTCCGCCTTGGCCCAGTCGCTCTGCGTCTCGCGATAGCGGCGCTCCATGTTCGGCACGATGCCCTCGAACGTCGCAAGGAAGTGCCCGCCGCCGTAATCGCGCTCGTAGCGCACCTCCATCTTCTCCTTTGTGCCGTACAGCAGCGCATCGCGGCCGGCCTTCGGGATCTCGCAAAACGGCGTGTCGAGCGAGAAGCCGAAATGCCGCGCGATCGCCTCGTAGTACATATCGGAAAACACGTTGTTTGCGCCGCTCTTCCAGCCGGGCGCGACGATCGCGCCCTCGTTCAGCGACAGCGATTCGTCCGGCACCAGCAGCGTCGGGTCGATCTTCATCTGCTCGCCGAGGCCGAGACACGTCGGGCAGGCGCCGAACGGATTGTTGAATGAGAACGCCCGCGGCGCAAGCTCTTCGAGCGCGATCCCGCAGTCGGGACAGGCGTAGTTCTGGGAAAACAGCAGTTCGTCGCCGTCCTGCACCGCAACGATCGCCAGATTCTGACCGAGCGCGAACGCGTGCTCCAGCGATTCGGTCAGGCGGCTTTCGACGCCGTCCTTCAGTACAATGCGGTCGATGACCGCTTCGATCGAGTGCTTCTTCTGCTTGTCGAGCGCGGGCGCTTCCTCGATCGGGTAGATCTCGCCGTCGATGCGTACGCGCACATAGCCCTCGCGCTGCAGCCGTTCCAGCACCTTCTGGTGCTCGCCCTTTCGTCCGCGCACGCACGGCGCCATGATCTGCAGCCGCGTGCCGTTGGGCAGCGCCGTGATCTGATCCACGATCGTGTCGATCGACTGGCGCTCGATCACGCGGCCGCACTTCGGACAGTGCGGAATGCCGCAGCGCGCGTACAGAAGGCGCAGGTAGTCGTAGATCTCCGTGACCGTGCCGACCGTCGAGCGCGGATTGTGTCCGGTGCTCTTCTGGTCGATCGAGATCGCGGGGGACAGGCCGTCGATACGGTCTACGTCCGGCTTGTCCATCTGCCCGATGAACATGCGCGCATACGAAGAAAGGCTCTCGACGTAGCGCCGCTGCCCCTCGGCGTAGATCGTGTCAAACGCGAGGCTGGACTTGCCGGAGCCGGATACGCCCGTCATCACGACCAGCTTGTTGCGCGGGATGACGAGGTCGATGTTTTTGAGATTGTGTTCCCTTGCGCCGTAGATGCAAAGGTCCTGATCTTTTCGTTCCATATTATCTGCGGGCGACGGAGGCGATCGCCTGTGCCGAAATGCAAAGGCCGCGTCCCTCGTCGTTCATTCCTTCCGTTGTCGTCGCTTTGACCGATACCGCGTCCGGCGAAATGCCGAGATCCTCCGCGATCGTGCGTTCGATCGTTTCCCGGTACGGCGCCAGCTTCGGCCGCTGACAGATCACCGTCGCGTCGATGTGCGAGATAACCATATCCCGTTTTTGCACCAGATCTCCGACGTGCCGGAGCAGAATCCGGCTCGAAATGCCCGCGTACTGCGGATCGGTGTCGGGGAACAGCTTGCCGATGTCGCCGAGCTTCAGTGAGCCGAGGATCGCGTCCATGATCGCGTGCAGCAGCACGTCCGCGTCCG
>CAKJYC010000076.1 GCA_918244965.1 Clostridiales bacterium
GTCTTACGTCGCACCGTTCCTGACCGCGTACGACGGCAACGCGACCGCGCAGAACGCGATTTGCGCGCTGTACCAATACGCGCAAGCCGCGCAATAACCCCATTCAACCAACCTCGACGGGACCGCTTCGGCGGTCCCGCTTTTGCGTCAGGTTTCCTTGCGCGCCGAAGGCGCATATCGTGCTTGCGAAGCAAGCATATCGAGCTGCCGCCCTGCGGCAGTATATCGCGTTTGCGTTTCGCAAACATCTCGCGCGGCGCAAGCCGCCCGTTTGTCCCTGCGGGACGCGATATGCCTTACGGCGCGATATGTCCCTGCGGGACGCGATATGGCTTCGCCGCGATATGTCCCTGTGGGACACGATATGGCTTCGCCGCGATAAGTCCCTGCGGGACGCGATATGCCTTGCGGCGCGAGCCGGATAAGGCGCTTTTGCGCGCCGAAGGCGCATATCGTGCTTGCGAAGCAAGCATATCGAGCTGCCGCCCTGCGGCAGTATATCGTGTTTGCGTTTCGCAAACATCTCGCGCGGCGCAAGCCGCCCGTTTGTCCCTGCGGGACGCGATATGCCTTGCGGCGCAAAACAAAAAGAGGACCGGAGATCCGGTCCTCTTCAATGTTGCTGCAATCAATACTTGCGCTTTCTCGCGGCTTCTGCCTTCTTCTTACGCTTTACGCTGGGCTTTTCGTAATGCTCACGTCTGCGGACCTCCGCGAGGACGCCGCTGCGCGCGCACTTTCTCTTCCATCTCTTGAGAGCGCTTTCCAGGGATTCGTTTTCACCGACTCTGATTTCCATTTTTTTCCCTCCCCTCTTGAGCAACAATTTGTCATAAGACGCTTTCGCTATTATACTCGCGATTGTTCGATTCGTCAATCCCGAATTGTAAATTTTACGGTTTTTTTTGACAAGCGCGGTCCGGTTCGGTATAATGGAAACCGACGGAACACAGCGGGGACGGTTCTTGCTGTGTTTCGGGACAGACAGAGTATCGAAAGACAACACAGAAGAACCGTCCCCCTGTGTGGGAGAGGGAGAGGCATATGGCAAAGCTGTATTTCCGATACGGAGCGATGGGCTCCAGTAAGACCGCAAACGCGATCATGGTCAAGTACAACTACTGGGAGCGCGGCAAGAACGCGATCCTGATCAAACCTTCGATCGACACGCGCAACGGCACGCGCCGCATCTGGTCGCGCTGCGGGCTGGAGGACACGTGCATCTCGATGGAGGAGCTGGACATGGAGAAGGTCAAGGCGGGTGAGTACGACTGCCTGATCATCGACGAGGCGCAGTTTCTGACCAAGGATCAGGTCGAGCTTCTGGTCAAGATCGTCGACGAGTACAACGTCCCGGTCATCTGTTACGGGCTGCGCACCGATTTCCAGGGCAATTTCTTCGAGGGCAGCCATTGGCTTCTTGCCCGCGCGGACGCGATCGAGGAGGTCAAGACGATCTGCTGGTGCGGCCGCAAGGCGACCAACAACGCGCGTCTCGACGGCAAGGGCGGCATCACCAAGGTCGGCGAACAGGTCGTGCTCGGCGCAAATGACAAGTACATCGGCCTGTGCCGCAAGCACTTCAACCTCGGCGACCCCGGCCCGGATCTTCGCACGCCGGACAAGCCCGAATAACGAGCGGCCTTCTGCCCCGAACGGGGCAGCTTTTCACAGGAGAGATACGCATGGAAGGCAATCCCATCAACTGGTATCCGGGGCACATGGCGAAGGCCAAACGGATGCTCGCGGACAATCTGAAGCTGATCGACGCGGTCGTTGAGCTTGTCGACGCGCGCGCGCCGGTCAGCACGCGCAACCCGGATTTTGACGCGCTCTTCCGGGGCAAAGCGCGGGTGCTTTTGCTGAATAAGAGCGATCTATCCGATCCCGCAACCAACAAACGCTGGATCGGGTATTATAAACGGCAGGGGATCGAGGCGGCGGAGATCGCGGCGAGCGCGCAGGGCGCGCGGGCGACCGTGATCCGGCTGATCGAAAAGGCGACGGCCGAGCAGGTGCGGCGCCTGTCCGAAAAGGGCGTGCAAAAGACCGTCCGCGTACTGATCTGCGGCATCCCGAACGTCGGCAAATCGACGCTGATCAACCGCATCGCGGGCGAAAAGCGCGCGCAGACCGGGGACAAGCCGGGCGTCACCAAGGGCAAGCAGTGGGTGAAGATCACGCCGCATCTGGAGCTTCTGGATTCGCCGGGGCTCCTTTGGCCGAAGCTCGGAGACAGCACGGTCGGCGCGCATCTTGCGTGGATCGGTTCGATCAACGACGAGATCCTGAACATCGAGGAGCTTGCGGAGCAGCTGCTGTCCGCACTGCGGGCGCTTGCGCCGGACGCGCTCTATGAACGCTACAAAAAGCTCGGCGCGGACACGCCGGACGGCGCGCTTTTGGAGGCTGTCGCAAAGAGCCGCGGCTTCATTCTGAAGGGCGGGATCTACGATACCGAGCGCGCGGCGCGCATCGTGCTGGACGAGTTCCGTGCGGGCAAGATCGCGCGGGTCTCGCTCGAACAGCCGCCGAAGGAGGAGCGCGATGGCGAGGATCAATGAGCAGGAGCGCCTGCTGGCGCTGTCCGCGCGCGATCGCGCGTACTGGACGCAGGAGGGCGTGATCCTTGCCGGCATGGACGAGGTCGGACGCGGACCGCTTGCGGGGCCGGTGGTGGTCGCATGCGTGGTGATGCCGCCGGAGCCGCTTCTCGAATACGTCAACGACTCGAAGAAGGTCACGGAAAAGCGGCGCGAGGCGCTGTACGACCGCATTCTGGACACCTGCATCGAGGCGCAGACCGCGTGGGTCGATCAGCAGGTGATCGACGAGATCAACATTCTGGAGGCGACCAGGCGCGCGTTCTGCGAGGCGTTTGCGAAGATGCGGACGCCGGTGACGGACGTGCTGATCGACGCGCTGACCGGGCTCGATATTCCCGCGCGGCAGCATGCGCTGATCCACGGCGACGCGCTGAGCTATTCGATCGCGGCGGCGTCGATCGTCGCCAAGGTCGAACGGGACCGCTACATGCGCGAGCAGGACGCCGTTTTTCCGATGTACGGCTTTGCGCAGAACAAGGGCTACGGCACAAAGCAGCACATGGACGCGATCAGGGAATACGGACCGTGTCCGCTGCACCGGCGGTCGTTTCTCAGGAATCTTTTATGAACACGGCGGACACGGGCAAAACGGGCGAAGCGCTTGCCGCGCGGTATCTCAAGCGGAACGGCTTTCGCATCGTTGAAAAGAATTACCGCGCGCACCGGCACGAGATCGACCTGATCGCGCGCGAACGGGCGAGCGGCACGATCGTGTTTGTCGAGGTCAAGACGCGCACGCCGAACAGCTGGGGCCGCCCCGCAGACGCGGTGGATGCGGCCAAACGGCGGTTTCTGCGGCTTGCGGCGGAGCAGTGGCTCCTGGAAAACGGCGGTACGGAGCAGCCGGCGCGCTTCGACGTGATCGAAGTCCTGCTGCCCGAAAAGACGGTCAATCATATCATCAATGCGTTTTAGCGGTTGCCCGGACGCACCCGGTATGGTATACTGAAAAGAATCACGGAAATCGGAGGATCGAAGGTTTGCAAAACACCCGAAGGATATGGATCTTGCTGTTGGCGGCGCTGCTGCTGACAGGACTTTTTGCGTGCAATCGCTCCGAATCCGCAGCGGGCGGAAACGGAGGGACGGTCGCCTTCGATTTCTCGGACAACACAAACGGCGTGCCGAAGGGCTGGACGGTCAACTCCTACGAGGGCGGCTATACGACGTTCTATGAGGACGGCGCGTGCGGCTTTTCCGTGCCGGGCGAGGACGACTGCCGCCTGATCCGCACGGTCGACGTCGAACCGGAAACGCGCTATGTGCTGACCGCCGAGGTTCGCACCGAAAACGTCATGGACGGACAGGGCGCGACGCTGTCGATCGACAATTACGCCGCTGACGGCAGCTTCATCTATTCCGAACCGCTGTTCGGCACGAACGGCTGGACGACGGTGACGCTGGCGTTTCGCACAGCCAAGGAGCAGGCGTCGGTGACGCTGGCGCTGCGCCTCGGCGGATATTCCGCAGAATCGAGCGGCAGCGTGTGGTTCCGCAACGTTCGCTTCGAGCAGACGGACAGCGCGCCGGTCGCGTTTCAGAACCTGACCGCGTATGTGCAGTCGTCCGAAACGGAGGACGACCGCACGGCGGAGGACTATGAGGCCGTCTTTACGGTCATCGTCTGGGTCGGCGCGATCGCCGCGATCGTGCTGCTGTTCGGCGTTGCGCCGCGGATCAACGAGCGGAGCCTTCTCGATGAGCCGCACCCGAACAAGTATCTGTGGTTCGGCGCGATCGTGCTGATCGGGCTGATCGTGCGCTTCATCCTCTGCGCCAAACTGAAGGGCCACAGCACCGATATGAGCTGCTGGCGCGGCTGGGGCAGAATGATCGTTGAGGGCGGTCCGGCAAAATTCTATCCGGACAACTGGTGCGACTATCCGCCGGGCTATATCCTTTTGCTCGGACCGCTGTACAGCATTGCGGGCTACTCGGACGGGCCGTTCCGGATGTTTGTCTACATGACCCCGGCGTTCCTCTGCGACGTGCTTTCGGGCTTTCTGATCGTGAACCGCGCGAAGCGGTTTGCGCTCGGCGACCGCACGGCGCTGTTCCTTGCGGGGCTGATCGTGCTGAATCCCGCCGCCGTGTATCTGTCCGGCGCGTGGGGCCAGATCGACTCGATCCTGACCGTGCTGCTGATCGGCACGTTTCTGCTGCTCAACGAGAGCCGCGAACGGCCGTATTACCGCCTGTTCGCGGGCATTCTCTACGGCTTTGCGATCGTGATGAAGTGGCAGGCGCTGATCTTCGGGCCGGTGCTGGTATGGATGTTCGCTGCGACCGGGATCGACCGGTGGAAGGATCATCGGTTCTGGGATCATGTGTTCTGGTCCCTTTTCGGCCTGGTCGGCGCGGTTGCCGTGCTGCTGTTCTATTCGCTGCTGTTCAGAGGCGAGGGCATGGGCCTCTTCTGGATGATCGGACGGTACAAAAGCGCGTCGGGCGGCTATGATTACGCTTCGGTCGAGGCGTACAACTATCTCACGCTGTTCGGCGGCAACTGGAACAAGGCCGGCAACGCGCTGTTTGGAGGCGGGTCCGTCTGGGACGCGCTGCTGCGCTGCAACGAGCTGTTCTCGAAGGTCGCGCTTGTGATCGGGTTCCCGACGCTCGTGCTTCGCGCATGGAAGAGCATGCGCACCCGCACAAACCGGCAGAAGAACACGGCGTTTTACACGCTGCTGACGGCTGCGATCCTTGCGGGGGTCATGGCGCTGCTGCTCTTTATCGGCCAAAACTTTACCTCGGAGAGCAAGGGCGTAAACGAATTCCTGCACTTTTTCGGCACATTCCCGCTGTACGGGATCATGATGCTCACCGTATTCGCGATCGTCGCCGGGCGTGCGTGCAGGGAGCAGACCTTCGGCGAATGGATCAGGGAAGGATCGACGGCTGCCGTCGGTACGGCGGCGCTGCTGATCGCCGCGTGCGTGTTCGGTCTGACATGGATTCTCGACCTGCTCTTCCGGCTGTTCGGCAAATTGCTGACGTGGCATACCTTCGGCGTCATCGGCATCGTGCTTGCCGGCATGATGACGGTCGGGCTGTTCTTCCTGTATTGGAACCGGCACAAGCGGGCGGGCGTTTCGCTGTATACGAACCGCGGACTGGTCTTCCTGCTTGCCGCATGCTTCTGCGTCTGGGTGTTCACGTTCGGTCACTATATGCACGAGCGCTACATCTTCCCGGCGCTGTTCTTTCTGGTGTTCGCATACGCCTATGACCGCGATCCGCATAAGCTGTACGCACTGTGCATGCTGACGGTCACGACGTTTATGAATGAGATGATGGCGATGTTCGTGGTCTCCAAGGGCGCGAACGAGCTGGTCCGCGGCGGCGCGATCCACAATCAGCTGATCGCGGTGATCTCGCTGTTAGAGGTCGGGACGGTTGTTTACATGACTGCGGCGGTGCTGATCCGCGCGCTGCGGTTCGAGCCGGGCAACCCGCGGGAGGAGATCATGAAACCGGTTGCGGACACACGCCGCAAAAAGGGCGGAAGGAGGTGAGCGGCATGGATTTCAAGGAGCTTCGCAAGGCGATCAAAGCCGAGGACGGCCGCCGCATGACAAAGCGCGATTATGTGCTGCTGCTCATTCTGCTTGCGGTCTATTCGCTTGTCGCATTTCTGAACCTCGGCGCGGTCGTTTCGCCGCACACGGCCTGGACGGCGGAGCCGGGCGAATACGCGATCGTCGCGCTCGACGGCGTGCAGAATGTCTCGGAGATCCGCTTCTACGGCAGCATCGCCGAGGGCGAGCTTGCGATCTACGACGACAGCGCGTTCGAGGGCGAATACTTCCTTCCGGACGAGACCGAGCCGCTTGCCGTGTTCAAACAGGATGACGGCGACATGTACAAATGGAAGGAGCAGCGCCTCGACGTCGAGACGCAGCTTCTGATCCTGTACGTCGAAAGCGGCAAAATCTCGCTGAACGAGATCGCGCTGTTCGACGGCGACACGCAGCTTTCCGCGACCGTACTGGAGGCGACAAACGGCGCAGAGAAGCTCACGGACGAGCAGAGCGCGGTCCCGGCCGATCCGTCGTATCTCACCGACATGTATTTCGACGAGATCTATCACGCGCGCACCGCGTATGAGATCGTGAAAAACGACGATCTCGTGCGGGAGGCGGGACGCGAGGCGGCGGCGTACGACGGCTATACGATCTATGAATGGACGCATCCGTCGCTCGGCAAGCTGTTCATCGCGGTCGGCGTCCGGCTGTTCGGCATGACGCCGTTCGGCTGGCGGTTCTCCGGCACGTTCTTCGGCGTGCTGATCCTTGCGGTGCTGTACGTGTTTGCAAAGCGCATCTTCCGCCGCACGGACTACGCGTTCGTGACGGCGGGGCTGTTCGCCGCGGACTGCATGCACTTTGCGCAGACGCGCATCGCGACGATCGACACCTATGCGCTGTTCTTTACGCTGCTGATGTTCCTGTTCATGGGCGACTATATCGCCGAGGACTTCGAGAAGCGGCCGTACTGGAAAAAGCTCGCGCTGCTCGGCCTTTCGGGGCTCATGTTCGGGCTCGGCGCGTCGTCCAAGTGGACGTGCCTGTATTCCGGCGCGGGGCTTGCCGTGCTGTATTTCGGCGATCTCATCTATAACCTTGTCCGCATCCTGCGCGAGCGGCGCAGAACGCCGAAGGAGGAGCGCAAAAAAACGCCGGTCAACGTGCTGGCATATGTGCCGGTCGTGTTTGTGCTCGTTGTGCTCGTGCTGCACTTCGCGGGCGTATGGATCGATCGCGGCGACTACCGGCATGCGGTCTGGAACGGTCATGCGCAGGTCATGCGCACCGATGCGGCGTACGGCGTCGACACGATCCAAAAGGTCTTTCTGCAGCCGTGGTTTTACGGGACGCTGTTCGTGCTGATCGGCGTCGCGATCGCGTCGGCGGTCGTGTTCCGTCTGCTGTACAAAAAACGCGGCGACGTCGACCTGTCGCTCAACAACCTTCTGATGACGCCGGTGTGGTGCTGCCTGTTCTTCATTGCGATCCCGATCGTGCTGTATGCGGTCACGAATTACTGCTACTACATCACGGACAACTGCAAGACGCTTGCGGACGCGATGAAGACGCTGTGGGAAAAGCAGATCTCCATGTACCGCTACCACGCCGACCTCAACGCGACACATCTGTGCCAGTCGATGTGGTACCAGTGGCCGCTGGCGCAGAAGGCCGTCTGGTTCTATTCCGGCTCGGCGGCGCTGGACGACGGCACAAGGCTGGTCGCCAACATCTCCAGCACGGGCAATCCGGTCGTGTGGTACGTTTCGGCGTTCGGCGCGATCCTTGCGATCGTCGCATGGTTCAGGAATCGCGAGTGGAAGAAGGATCGCGCGTTCATCGTCGTATTCGTCGGCATCCTTGCGGGGCTTCTGCCGTGGGCGCTCGTCACCCGCTGCGTGTTCCTGTATCACTATTTCTCCACGATCCCGTTCGTGATGCTGCTGACGCTGCTGCTGCTCTTTCATACCGAGAAAAAATATCCGCGCATCGGCTGGCTCAAGTGGGCGTGGCTTTGCGCCGCGGTGATCGTGTTCCTGCTGATGCTGCCGGTGATGTCGGGCTTTTTGATCCCGATAAACTATGCAAAATTCATCGAGAACGTGCTGACGCCGTTCGGAAAGGTCTATTATGTCGGCCTCTGAGGGCAAAAAGAGCTTTGTACAGCTTCTGAAATTCATCCTGATCGGCGCGTCGAACACGCTGATCGACCTGCTCGTGACGTTTGCGCTGCAGAAGCTGTTCGGTCTGTTTTCAAACGCGGATTTTCTTACCTACTATCTGCCGAAGGCGATCGGCTTCTCCTGCGGCGTGGCGAACAGCTATTTCTGGAATTCCCGCTGGACGTTCCGCGAGGAGCGCCGCCGCGACAGGCGCGAGATCCTGCTGTTCATCGCCGTCAATCTCGTCACGTTTGCGCTGTCGATCGGGCTCATGTACCTGTTCAAGGACGTCTGCAAGCTCGACCTCTGGTGGGTGCATACGCTCGGCGAGAACGGCTTTACAAGGCTGTTCAGCGGCTATTTCTTCTGCACCGTGCTTGCGTCCGGCGTCGCGCTGCTCGTCAACTTTGCGGGCAACAAGCTGCTGGTGTTCAACCGTAAAACGAAGCAGCCGACTGAGGAACCGACCGAACCGACGGAGGATTGAACCATGCTTGCAAAGGTGGAAAGCTGCGGCCTGATGTGCCTGAACGGATACCCGGTCACGGTCGAGACGGACATCGCGTCGGGCCTGCCGAGCTATGAAACGGTGGGCCTGCCCGACGCGGCGGTTAAAGAATCGCGCGAGCGCGTGCAGGCGGCGATCCGGCATTCCGGTTTTGCGTTTCCGGCCGCGCGCATCACGGTCAACCTTGCGCCCGCCGATCTCAAAAAGGAAGGCTCGGTCTACGACCTGCCGATCGCGCTGTCGATCCTCATCGCAAGCGGCTGCTTAAAGTCCGTGCCGAAGGGCGCGATCGTGCTGGGCGAGCTGGCGCTTGACGGGACCGTGCGGCCGATCTCCGGCATTCTGCCGATGCTGATCGACGCGTACCGCAAGGACTATTCCATCTTTTTCGTGCCGAAGGACAACGCGGCCGAGGCGGCGTACATCCACGGCGCAACGGTGTTCCCGGTCGAGAGCCTTTCCGCGCTCGTCGCGCATCTGCGCAACGAAACGGCGATCACGCCCGCCGCGCCGAAGCCGTTTGCGGGCGGCACGCACAAAACGGCGGTCGATTTTTCCGAGATCAAGGGGCAGAACGCGGCCAAGCGCGCCGCCGAGATCGCGGTCGCGGGCAACCACAACATTCTGCTGTGCGGCACGCCCGGCAGCGGCAAGACGATGCTGGCCCGCGCGCTCCCGTCGATCCTGCCGGATATGACGTTCGAGGAGGCGCTGGAGACGACCAAGATCCATTCGATCACCGGCGCGATGAAGGGGACGGAGGGGCTCGTGACCGAGCGGCCGTTCCGTGCGCCGCACCACGGCGCAAGCGCGGCTTCGCTGATCGGCGGCGGCACGCGCGCGATGCCCGGCGAAATCAGTCTTGCGCACAACGGCGTGCTCTTCTTAGACGAGCTGCCGGAGTTTCACCGCGACGTGCTCGAAGCGCTGCGTCAGCCGCTGGAGGACGGCTTCGTGACCGTCAGCCGCGCGGCCGTGACGGCGACGTACCCTGCAAA
>CAKJYC010000077.1 GCA_918244965.1 Clostridiales bacterium
CGCCGCGAACGTCGAATCGTTCGCGGCGACATTTCTCTTTTTGGAGAAAATGTCACCGCTCACCCTCTCCGTTGCGGCTCCTTTCCGCAAGCGATCACGCTTGCTTCGGCTGCTCGGTTGTAAACGCCCTCGCAACGCCTCTTCTGCGCTGCCGATCCCTTACCGGTAAGTCTGTTATCAACAAGCACACCAACAAAGAAACACTGTTGTCTGCCGGGACAAGATCGGTTTTCTTTGTTGCTTCATGAGGATGATTATGGTATAAATATATAACAAACTGGAATTTGAAATCCCCAAAATCATAGGCACCCGCCAGTGATTATAGGGCTTTAATGAAATCCTCTGAAACCGTTGAAAACAAAGGATTTTTCGCAATCTGCTCACCGAATCCTTTTATTAAATGTTACACCGTTTCTACAACGCCCTCGCCGCTCATAAGGGCAAAAACAAGGGCAAGAAAAACCCATAACAGGATATAACAAGGGGGAGCCTATGACATATGTGCGAATACATCAACGACGCAATTATACAGGAGGATTTCTCAATGAAAAAGTATATTTTTGATGAAGGAAACGGTTTGTGGTACGAACTGCGGGGCGATTATTACATCCCCTGCCTGACAGTACTGGATCAAGATGAAAGTCCCATCGGTATTTGGGGGCAGCGTCACCTGCGATACATTAGGACCGAGCACAAGGCCCTGTACATGGAGCTACTGACCAGCGGCAGGCTGAAACCTACCTTGCCGACATCAACGAACAGGCGACGGAGCAAATGCTCCTGCTGACAAAGCAAATGGCAGAGCGTGAGGGCGTGACAGAACAGCTCAAAGCACAGAATCAAATGCTGTGGGTGCAGCGGATGAACAACATCCGGGACAGGGCAATGGAAATCGTAAACCATGATCTGATCTACGCATAAACGAATGAGCTGCGGGGAGCAAACCCTGCCGCCTTTTCATATCCAGTCAAAAATAATTTTGTAAAGCAATTGACTTTTCACGATTTCTTGATATAAATTGATAATTGACGGAGGAGTGAGGTTATGATAACAGAATCCTTTGATAATAATTCACCCGCTAAGATTAATCCGCCGGTAAATGAGAGTGCACCGAAAGTGGATGCTGTGATCTTCACTTTCTCACACGAGATTGAGAAATATGTCGTAGCAAACTATGACTGTGAGAAGGCCGGAGAAATACGGATGGCTCATGGTCCGACTATATTTTATTGCTTTGAATATCATGGGAAGAAATTCGGTTTTTTCAAGACTTGGGTCGGTGCCCCTGCCTGTGCGGTTACAGTTGAAAACGTATGCACTGTGGTAAATACAGATAAGATTATATATTTCGGAGGGGCGGGCTGTCTGAACAAAGAGATTGCCCGAGGAAAGGTCATGATCCCTACGGAAGCCTACAGAGACGAAGGAACTTCCTATCACTACGCTCCTGCTTCCGATTACATTGGGATAAAAAACGCTCATATTGTAGCCGCATGTATGGAAGAGAATAAGATTCCATTTGCTTTAGGTAAGACTTGGACTACAGATGCTTTCTATCGGGAAACCTTGAACAATTTTGAAAAGCGCAAGGCAGATGGATGCATTTCCGTGGAGATGGAAGGAGCCGCCGTTCAGGCGGTGTGTGATTTCAGAGGATTACAGGTCTACATGTTCTTCACCAGCGGAGACCTTTTAGATGCACCTGAATGGACTAAACGCAGGAAAAAGAATCAGATTAAGCATACCCAGCATGATCCCGGACATTTTGATATTGCCCTTACACTTGCAGAGTATGTGACAAACATATAATACTTTTTCTTTCTGATATGGTAGAGCTTATAAATAGATGCCCCGAATATGTGGCAGGGTACAAAGCGTATTGCCGGGAAATGTATGATAGCCATATTACCTATTTCAAACCCACAGATCCTGAGTTTATTGACGATGAATGGTTTTTTCGTACGAAACCATGGTATGACAGAAAAGAACAGGGACTTATTGAAGGTCAACCTGTCAGTTTTCACTATTGGGCGATCGACAATGGACAATTCATCGGAGAATTTCAACTCCGAACCGAATTTCCCGAAAAGGTCATGCTGGATATCGGAAGCATTGGCTATGCAGTCAGAGTATCGGAACAAGGAAAAGGATACGGCAAAGAGATTCTTCGCCTTGGGTTGGAAATTGCAAAGCAGCACGGCATGGAAAAAGTGTTGCTGACAATTAACGAGAATAACAAAGCTTCCATTCGTGTGTGTGAAGCATTGGGCGGGGTCTGGGAAGATACCATCGACGCCTGCAACGATGCGGAGGGGCAGCATTTACTGAGGCGATATTGGATAACACTTTGATCGTCACACCGATGCGAGTGAGAACAAAAGTATACCGCAGATATATCAGAGGAAGCGATCATGATCTGATGCACATAATTGTTCGTTGACATTTCTTGCATATAGATCGTAAAATTTTTAACGGGATCCGATTCCCAACGGAACGGCTTCGCTTACCGTGTGAAATCTATATAAGGATGCTGCTGTATGAAAAGAACTTTGACGCTGCTGCTTTCGGTACTGTTTCTGCTGTCCGCTTTCGGCGGATGCGGCGCGAAAAACGCTGCGCGGCGCTACATCAGCCGGTCAAGCCGCAAAAAGGCGTTCTGACACCATTCGATGACAGAGGCGAAGGCCGCGTCAAAATCATAGCCGTCCGGCAAAGCGGACAGATCCAGCATAGCGCGATCGGAAGCGGAAACCTGCTCCGAAAGCGCTTTTTTGCTGAGGAGAAACGTGCCGCTTTCCAGATGGTGCAGACTGCGGATCAGAAAGAACAGCGATTTGCATGTGCCGCGAAACTTGTTGATGCTGTTTTCCCGATCGGTGTGGAGATAACGATGGCACAGCGCGTGGTAGAGATTGCCGAGGCCGACCTTGACGGAATTGATCTCATCGGTCCGTGTCGCCTTCGGCAGCAGCTCGCTGAGCGTGCCGTACAGGTCCTTCGTCGCATACAGAAGGTCGGCGGCCTCCAGCGGGGTCCAATGCAGGAGATCGTCCCGGCTGCAGACAAAGCCGCAGGAACGTTCATAGGACCCGATGCGCTTCAGGATCCCGCGATAAGCGTCCAGATCCGGGACGGTCAGACGATCGAGGACGAGCATCACGTCGATATCACTTGTCGCGGATGCCTCGCCGCGCAGATGGCTTCCCTGCAGACCGACGTATACAAGACGGTCGCCGAAGGTCGTTTTGCATGCGGAAAGCAGATCCGAAAGGTATTGATCCAGGTCAAACATAGTTTCCTCCGTTTGGTTTGTTCAAAGATGCGCGGATTTGTGCGCGACGGTACGGAGCGGCGTCGCTCCGGAACGGGCCTTATTATTATATCAATCGTATCCCCAATTGAAAAGATGGAGTTTTTACTTGCAAAATGCGCGGGTTTCGGGGATAATAAGGACAAATGACAAGGAGGATCGTCCCATGAATGACAAAAAACCCGTTCCCGGAACGGGCGGCGACCGGTATATCCCGTTTGAACAGCGTACCGGTGAGCGCTCCGTCGTGTTCTTTACGCGCGATCTCAGCGAAGCCGGATTGCTGAAGATCTATGACCGCGTCGCGTCGGTGCTGTGCGGCAGGGTCGCGATCAAGCTGCACACCGGCGAAGCAGAGGGACCGAACATCATCCCGCGCCCGTGGGTGAAGGAGCTGATCGGAACAAGGCTGAAGGACGCGGCGATCATCGAGACCAACACCTATTACGAGGGCAGCCGGTACACGACCGAGGAACACCGCAAAACGCTGGAAACCAACGGCTGGACGTTCTGTCCGGTCGACATCACCGACGCGGACGGCGTTGCGACGCTGCCGGTCAGGGGCGGCAAATGGTTTTCTGAGATGCACGTCGGCAAAAGCATGCTGCAGTACGATTCGCTGCTTGTGCTGACGCATTTCAAGGGTCATATCATGGGCGGCTTCGGCGGCTCCAATAAGAACATCGGCATCGGCTGCGCGGACGGCCGCATCGGCAAGCGCGATATCCATACCGCCGTCGGCAGCGCCAATATGTGGAGCATTGCCGAGGAGGAACTGATGGAGCGTATGACCGAAAGCACCAAGGCGACGGTCGATCACTTCGCGCCGCATGTGTGCTTCATCAACACGATGCGCAACATGTCGGTCTCCTGCGACTGCGAAGGACCGGAGGCCGAGCCGGTCGTGACGCCGGACGTCGGTATCGTCGCGTCGCTCGACATCCTTGCCTGCGACGCCGCGTGCGTCGATCTTGTCTACGCGCTCCCGAACTTCGGCGGAAAGGCGCTCACCGAGCGCATCGAAACGCGGCACGGGCTGCGGCAGCTCAGCTATATGAAGGAACTCGGTATGGGCAACGACCGCTACACGCTGATCGACATCGATTACGGCGATCGGATCGTCACGGCGGAGGAGGCCGTGGCGGATATCGACCCCGTCTGGACACCGGACCGCTTCAACACGTTCCCCGGTCGCAACAAGCGCCGCTTTTCCTGAAAATCTGCCGACAAAAAGCGAGCTGCCCCGAACCGGGACAGCTCGCTGTTATGCGGACGAAGATCAATAGCCGAAGTAGCTGCCGATGTTGCTGTACGGCGATTTGACGCTTGCGTTGATGCCGGCTCTGGTAAAGAGGTATCCGAACAAAAGCGTCATCGTGAAGATCGCAAAGAGAATCGCGATCACAAGCAGGAAGCTGACCTTGTGATCCTTTGCGTTTGCCTTCAGTGCGATCAGCAGCAGGAACAGCTGCGCAAAGACCGCGGTCACAAAGAACGGAACGATCAGGTAGATCCAGATCAGACCGAACAGCATGTTGAGCAGGCAGATGATCGTGACCGGGATCGTGGAATACGCAACGGTGTTGAGTACGCCGAGGACCGGCTGTTCGCCGCGGTGAATGACTTTTTCCAGCAGCAGATATCCGCCGAACAGGATCGCGTTCGCGACGATCGAGATCAGGAGGCCGAACAGCAGGGCAAATCCGAACTTCATGCCGAGCATGCCGCCGAGCGCGGCGCTGCCGGACTCGACAAAGTTGACGGCATATGCAAACGCAAAGATCAGGATATTCGCGCCGATCAGGACCGACCATTCATGCGTGTTGCTGCTTCCCGCGACCTTCAGGCCGCTTTCGGGCTTGCCGGAGAAGAACGCCTTCAGCTGACCGAGCAGGTTGGCGGCAAAGGGGGAAGGCTGGGAGGAAGGCTGCGATTTTTGAGCAACCGGCGCTTTTCCGGGGATCGGCGCGCCGCAGCTTCTGCAGAAAATGGAATCGTCCGGGATCTGTGCACCGCATTTTTGACAGAACATAGTACAAACTCCTTTATCCATATTTGCGGATCAGCGGAAACACTCCGCTCATCTTACAAAAAAAGTATATCATATGGGACGGGTAATTGCAATCCAAACCGAAAACCCGATACAGAATATTCACAAAGCCCGGTCAAAATGCGGGACGCTTTCGCACATAACCGGTATAATTCGTAAATTTTTAACATAGAATACGATTTTATTTTGCAAATAGAGGGTATAATATCTTGAGAAATTGAAAGAATCGTGCTATTCTTACCATATAAGGAGGAAGAGAAATGGCTATTGCGCTCGGTATTCTGATGATTCTCGGAGGGTTGGTTTTGGGCTTCTTCGGTTATATGATCGCCATGCGCGGCAAATATGCTCTGATCACGAACTATGTGATGGAGCGGCATGCGGGCAAGGTGGACTCGGCATACGCGCAGCGGGTCGGTTGGATCGAGCTGTTTGCGGCGGTGTATTTTGTCCTGTTCGGCATTCTGGCGCTGTGCATCGGGACGCCGGGCTTCGCTTGGGCGGTTGCCATCATCGGTCTCGTTCTGCTGATCGCCGCGGCGCTTTTGAACTTCTTCTTCGGCAAGCGCATGTAACCTTTTTACAGACAAAACAGAGACGCAGGGATCCTGCGCCTCTTTCATTTTTGGCTTTATACGGAGAAACGGGCGGAAAACTCGTCCGCGATCGCCTGCGCGGTCCGGCGGTAATCGTCCGCGCCGTCCAGCTGCACATCCGCGAACGATTCATAGATCGCATGCCGCTGCGCGTACAGCCGTTCGAGCGCGCCTTCGCCCTGTGAGAGCGGGCGCCCCGCCGTATCGAGCGAATCAAGCGGACGGCGTACATAATAGATCCGGCTGTTCTGCCGCAGAACACGGCGGTTTTCTTCGGATAAGACCGTGCCCCCGCCGGTCGCGATGATGCTGCCCCAGACCGAGGACAGCGCGCGCACGACCTCCGCTTCCACGGCGCGGAATGCAGCTTCGCCCTGTGTACGGAACATGGCTTCGATCGTCGAACCGATCCGGGCCTCGACCGCCTCATCCGTGGAGGCGATCGGACGGGAAAGGATCGCGGACAGATGCCGGGCAACGCTCGTCTTGCCGGAGCCGGGCATGCCGATCAGCACGATGTTTGTGTTCAGAAACCCCTGCCGCGCTTTGCTGATCGCAAGGATCGACCGGTACAACGCACGCACGGCGTTGCGTCGGTTATCCGGTACCTCGGCGCAGAGCCGTTCGAGCATCTCACGCTCGCGATCGCTGTCCTGCGGGGCAAGGTGGTTCTCGCGCTTATAGCGGCCGATCCGTTCGATCACGTCCATTCGCTCGGAAAACAGGCGGAGGATCGCGTCGTCGATGCGGTCAAGCTTCCTGCGGTATTCGTTCAGCATTTCGTTTCCTCCAGAAAAAGATCATACAGTGCGAGTGCGGCGACCGCTTCGATCACCGGTACGGCGCGCACTGCGATACAGGCGTCGTGGCGACCTTTGATTGCAAGCGTCTCCTGTTCGCCGGTCTTTCGGTTCAGCGTCCGCTGCGGCAGCGCAATGCTCGGTGTCGGTTTGATCGCGGCGGTGAACACGATCGGCATGCCGGTGGTGATCCCGCCGAGGATCCCGCCGTGACGGTTCGTTTCGGTGCGGACCTCGCCGCCTTTGAGACAATAGAGGTCGTTGTGCGCAGACCCGGTCATCTGTGACGACGCAAAGCCGCTGCCGAAGCCGACACCGCGCACGGCCGGCACGGCAAACAGCAGCGCGGCAAGGCGGCTGTCGACGCCCGAAAACAGCGGCGTCCCGCGCCCCTTCGGAAAGCCCGTGACGATGCATTCGATCACGCCGCCGATGGAATCGCCCGCGCGCTGCACCGCTTCGATCCGTTCCCGCATGCGTTCGCCGCATGCGTCGTCGAGGACGGGGAAGGGCTTTTTGCGCAGAGCGGTCAGCACGGCGGGATCGGGATCGACCGGATCGAACGGCGTGTCAAAGACGTCGCCGACCGAGAGCAGATGCGCGGCGATCTGTACGCCCGTGCGGGAAAGCTGCTGCAGAGCGATTCCGCCCGCAATGCAGTACGCAGCCGTCATGCGTCCGGAAAAATGTCCGCCGCCGGATAGATCGACGTCCTCGCCGAAGCGCAGACGCGCCGGATAATCGACGTGCGAGGGGCGCGGCACGTCGCGGTATGCCGCGTACGGCGCGGGATCGGCGTTCTTGTTCTCGATGACCGCGACCAGTTCGCCGCCGTCTGTTTGCCCGTTCGTAAGCCCGGAACGGATCACAACGCGGTCCGGCTCCCTGCGCGGCGTGCTGCCTGCGCCGTTGCCCGGCGCGCGGCG
Source organism: Clostridiales bacterium (assembly GCA_918244965.1). Taxonomy (GTDB): domain Bacteria; phylum Bacillota; class Clostridia; order Christensenellales; family CAG-138; genus UBA3792. The sequence continues at coordinate 7,683 of CAKJYC010000077.1, forward strand.
GTCGAGAAACGTCTGCAGCGCGTCGAGATCGACCGGCAGTCCCTTCGGAAGCCCCGTGATGCGAACGCCGAGCTCCGGCGCGTGCGAAGCGCCGAACACAGTGATATGCAGCGCATTTCCCCATTCAGATTCCATCGACATGTCCTCCGAGCGTTACAAAATCGGTCAAAAAAGCGGGATAGGATTTACAAAGACTGTCGGCATGGCAGACCGCGACCGGCCGCGTCGAGACGGCGCTCAAAAGCGTTGCGGCCATCACCATGCGGTGATCGGGCGCGACGTCCGCCGTTCCGCCGTCCAGCACGCCGTGGCCGTGGATCAGGATCGTATCGCCGCGTTCCGTTTCGATGTCCGCGCCGAGCGCCGCAAGCAGCTTCACAAGCGCGTCGAACCGGTCGCTTTCCTTGTCGGAAAGCCTTTTGAGCCGGTACAGCACCGAATCGCCCTCGCACGCGCAGGCGAGCGCGCATAAAACGGGCACAAGGTCCGGCGCCGTATTGCCGTTCTGCCTGAAGCTCAACAGCCGTCCCTTCGATACGGTGACGGAATCCGTGCCGACCGCAACGCGCGCGCCGCATTGACGCAGCACGTCGAGTACCATCCGGTCCGGCTGAAGGCTGTTCGGATCGAGCCCGGTCACGGTGACGCTGCCGGAGATCGCGCCGAGGATCAGCATCGCCGCAGCGGATGACCAGTCGCCCTCGACCGAAACGGGCAGCGCCTTCGGCTTCTGATCGCCGGGAATCCGGTATCCGTTTTCGATCGGGAGCACGGTGACGCCGTGCTCGCAGAGCATGTGTTCGGTCAGGCGGACGTAGCCTGCGGACGCAAGCGGCGTCGTCCAACGGAGCGTGCTGTCACCGGAAAGACAGGGGAGCGAGAGCAAAAGCCCGCTGAAAAACTGGGAACTGACGTCGCCGGGAAGAAGGTAGTCGCCGGGCTGCAGCGTACCGGAAACGGTCAGCGGCAGTGCGTCGGAGCAGATCCGCGCGCCGTGACGGCGAAGCGCCTCAATGAGCGGCAGGATCGGGCGGGCGGACAGCCGCTCTGCGCCGGTAAAGGTCCCGCCGCCGAACAGCAGCGACACCGGCAGCAGAAAGCGCAGCGTCGAGCCGGATTCTTTGCAGTCGGCCGGAGTCCCTTCACGCAGCGCACGGAGCGCGGCGACCGTCGCCGCAACGTCGGCGCAGGGATCGTTCACGGCGTCAAACCGGCCGGCGATCGCGTTCAGGATCAGCCGCCGGTGCAGCGCGGATTTGGACGGCGGCGCAGGAATCGTCCCTGCGGCATGTTCGATCCAAAGATTCATACGCGCTCCTTTCTGCCGCGCATGCGCGAAAGGATCGGCAAAGCGATCAGCGCGGCGAGCAAAAACGGCGTCAGAATGCTGAATGCGGACGGCTGCAGTCCAAGCAGCGCGACGCGGACCGTGTTCGTTTCCAGCAGTCCGCGCAAAATGAGTCCCAGTACGACCGGCGCGACGGGGTAGGAGAAACGTTTCAGCACAAAGCCGAGAAAACCGAAGCCGGTCATCAGCAGTACGTCGTACACGTTCGTGTTGATCGCATACGCGCCGACGACGCACAGCACCAGAATGATCGGCATCAGGATCCCCTTCGGGATCTTCAGGACCTTGACAAACACGCGGATGCCGGTCAGTCCGAACAGCAGCAGAAAGAGCGCGGACAGGATCAACGCTGCAAGGATCAGCAGAAAGAGGTCGGGCCGCGCGTTCATC
>CAKJYC010000078.1 GCA_918244965.1 Clostridiales bacterium
CGCCGCAATATCGCTGGTGTCGAGCACAAAGTCCGCCGAATCGCGGATGACCGAAAGGTACGCGCGTTCGGTCCGCACGCCGGACTGCGCCTCGCCGGACAGACCGAGCGGATGACGCTTGCGCGTCTCGTTGTAGCGGCGCTTCAAAACGTCGTCGCGCGCGTCCAGGAACAGGATCTTGTACGGCACGGAAAGCCGCTTGATCTCCGAGATCACCATCTCCGGACTTCTGGACAAAAGGCTCTCGCGCGAGTCGATCGTGACCGCCGCGCGGCGGATCGGCGGGTTCGCATTCTCGCACAGCGCGGTGAACTCCAAAAGCATCGGGGACGGCAGGTTGTCCACACAGAAAAAGCCCATATCTTCAAGCGATTTCAGGGCGAGCGATTTCCCCGCTCCGCTCATTCCCGTGACGATCAGCAGATCCATACCCGTGCTCCTTTCAGATGCGTTTGATTTCCGGTTCCAACTGTACGCCGGTTTGTTCCTTTACGACTTGCTGTACCAGCGCGATCAATGCAAGCACGTCCGCCTCCGTCGCGCCGCCCGTATTGACGATGAAGCCCGCATGCTTTTCGGAAACACGCGCGCCGCCGACGGACGTGCCCTTCAGCCCGCACTGCTCGATCAGCGCGCCTGCAAAGTGCCCCGCAGGGCGTTTGAACGTGCTGCCGGCGGACGGCAGCTCCAATGGCTGCTTTGCGCGCCGCTGCTCCATGCACCGCTGCATCGTTTCGCCTGCCGTGCCGTCGTCCGGTTTCAATTCCAGTTCGGCTTCAAGCGCGATCGCGTCCGGAAAGGAGAACGCGCTCCTTCGATAGCCGAGATCGCCGTCCTGCACGTCCACCCATTCGTCGCGGCCGTTTCGCAGCAGCCGGATGCGCCGCAGGACCTGCTTGATCTCCTGCCCGTACGCGCCGGCGTTCATTGCGCAGGCGCCGCCGAGCGTGCCGGGAATGCCGCACAGGCACTCCATGCCCGACAGTCCCGCCCGTACCGTCTCGCGCGCAAGCTGCGTCAGCGACGTGCCGCAGCAGGCGACCACGCGCGTGCCGTCGTATACCGGCTCGTGCAGCGGCGTATCGAATCGGATCACCAGCCCGTCGAAGCCGCGATCCGACGCGAGCACGTTCGTGCCCTTGCCAAGCACGGCAAACGGCATATCATGCGCTTCGGCAAAGCACACCGCGTCCCGGATCGCATGATACGAATCCGGGCGCAGCACAAAGCGCGCGGCGCCGCCGATGCGAAAGCTCGTCAGTTCTGCAAGCGAACCGTTCTGAACGACGTCGAACGACGCCGGTATGTCTATATGCTCCCAGTTTGATTTCATACCTGTATTATAGCAAGGATCGCGGCTTTACACAACACCTATTCTTGACATTCCCGAAATCGGTCCCAAAACCGCGTTTTGGCGTCGGAATCCCCCGTTCTTGCAAGCGCGGCGTCGGCCTTCAGCGCGTCGTACTGCGCGTTCCAGCGGAACGGATCGACCGTTTCGACCGTTTCATATGCCTTGAACACCCGCTTAAAGCCCGCATCGGGCGGGACGCTTCTGACGTCGCTTCGCACCGACAGAAGTCCCAGCGCGTTCAGCGTCTGCTGTGCATCCACGGTCAGCAGATACGCAGTAAAGCCGAGGATCGCCTCCGCCTTTTGCGGGTCCGTTTCCCGGTCGATCCCGATCCAGCACACGGCGTCCGTAAAGCTGTCGATCGGTTCGGGCTCGGCAAGCGCGAACCCGTCGGAATACCGGATCAGGTCGCTCGCCCGCCGGAGGTCGAGATACAAAACGTCCGCCTTCATTTCGCCTGCGCCGTCCTCCCCCGCGCCGAGCCTTGCTGCAAGGATGTCGTCGCCGTAATACGCCTTTTCCCCCGCGCCGTCCGGCGTTTTCTTCAGCTTCACATATCCAGAATAGCAGTACGGCACGCAGCGTTCCGTCTCAAACAGTCCCTCGCGCAGCGGCGTCGAGAGCGACGGGAGCGCCGCGAGCCGGTCCGGATAGAGCGTTCCCGAAAAGAACGAATATGCGTCCGGCCGTCTGCCGTGCTCCAGGCGCTCAAAAAAGGCGGCCTCGTCCATGCCCTCTATCTCAATATACGTGCCCTTGTGCTTCTTTTCGTATTCCGCCGCGCGTGCCCGAAGCCATTGCGTCAGACTGCCCTCGTAAGGACGGTGCCGCACGATATGGTACAGCAGGATCGAGCCTGTATACCGGTCGGTATCCCGGATAAAGCGCACATCCTCAAAGGACGCCTGCGCGCCTTTTACCAGCGCTGCGGGCGTAAACAGCAGAAATGCCGCCATTCCGATGCACAAAAGCGTACGCAGAACTTTCATGCTGCATCGTATTCGGCAAAACAAGCCGCTATCCGTCAGAGCTTGTCCGCTTTCGCAAGAGGATGCGGACACGCCGCGTCGAATATACAGATATGCCAGAATCGGAGGTGGAATCATGGAATTACATGCGCAAAAACGCGGACCGCGTCTTACGGTACGGCTTTCGGGCGAGCTGGACCATCACAGCGCGGAACAGACGCGGATCATGCTCGATACGCTTTTACGGGATGTCACGGTCTCGGAGCTTCTTTTGGACCTGTCCGGCATGAGCTTTATGGACAGCGCGGGACTCGGCGTCATACTGGGGCGGTTCAGAAAACTGTCGATGCGCGGCGGCAGGCTGATCGTCAAGGGCGTCAACCCGTCGGTGGACCGGATCTTTCAGATGTCGGGACTGTACGCGATCGTAGAAAGGCAGTAAGGAGGCACGCTATGCACAACGAAATGGAAGTTCGGTTCCTGTCCCTGTCCCAGAACGAGGGCTTTGCGCGCGCTGCGGCCGCCGCCTTTGCCGCCCAAATGAACCCCGGCATTGAGGAGCTGTCGGACATCCGCACCGCCGTATCGGAGGCGGTGACCAACGCGATCATTCACGGCTATGACCAGAATCCTGACCGCGTCGTGACGATGCAGATGGAGATCGACGACGACGATCTTGTTGTGATCGTGCGCGACGACGGCTGCGGCATCGGCGACGTCGCGCTCGCCCGCAAGCCGTTCTTCACCTCCAAGCCGGAGCTGGAGCGTTCCGGTATGGGGTTTTCGGTGATGGAAGCGTTCATGGACTCGCTGGACGTGCAGTCCGGGCTCGGCAAGGGTACGACTGTCACGATGCGAAAGCGCATCCGTCATGCAAACCGGTAACGATGGATTCACGGAGCGGATCAGCGCCGCGCAGAACGGCGACGCCGAGGCGGAACGCGCGCTTTTGGAGGAGAATATGCCGCTGGTCGGCGCGATCGCGCGACGCTACCGCAACTGCGGCGTTGAGCCGGAGGACCTTATGCAGCTCGGCTCGATCGGGCTTCTGAAGGCGATCCGGCGCTTTGACGCGTCGTACGGCGTGTGCTTTTCGACCTATGCCGTGCCGCTGATCGCAGGCGAGATCCGCCGTTTTTTGCGCGACGACGGCATGATCCGCTTCTCCCGAAGCGCAAAGTCGCTCGCTGTGCGCGTACGGCAGGCGCTGAACGAAAATCCGGATCTGACGATCGGCGATCTCGCCGGGCAGCTGCATGCTTCGCGCGAGGAGCTGGCTGCCGCGCTGGCGTACGATTCCCCCGTTTCGTCGCTCGACGAGCCCCTGCCCGACGGCAGCGGCAATCTGTTCGACAAGATCGGCGCGGACAGCGAGGAGGAACGCGCAGTCGGGCGGCTCACGCTGTCCGCCGCGCTCGAAACGCTTTCCGCGCGCGAACGGCTTCTGGTGCGGCTGCGCTTCCGCGAGGAAAAGACGCAGGCCGAGGTCGGACGCCTTTTGGGCGTCTCGCAGGTACAGGTCTCAAGGCTTGAAAAAAAGATCCTGTCCGCGCTTCGCGGCAGGATCGATGCTTAACGCTTGTCGCCGGAGGAGATCGCCTTCTCCTCCCCGCGTAAAAGGCGTTTGATGTTGTCCTTGTGTCGGATCAGAAGCAACGCCACGACCGGCGTGACAAAGAAGATCAGATACCGGTCCGGATAGCCCATGGCCCATGCGATAAACGTCGTGATCAGGTACGCGATGGCGGTCAGCACGGAGACAAGCGAAACGCGCTTCCACGCAAGGAAGATGGCGATCGCAATGACCGTGCATACGAGCGCCGCCTGCCAGCACAGGCACCACGTCATGGCGTACGCCGACGCCGCGCCCTTGCCGCCGCGGAACTGGAACAGCACCGGATAGCAATGACCGAGCACCGAGCACGCACTCGCAATATAGCCGCCGAGCAATACGGAGTCGGCATAATCCGCCGGATGGATGCCGAGCCATCCGCCAAGCAGCCGTCCGAGAAAGAACGCCGCAACACACTTGCCCGCGTCGCCGAGAAACGTGATCAGCCCGTAATACTTGCCGTAAACGCGGACCATATTGGTCGTGCCGGCGTTGCCGCTGCCGTACAGGCGCACGTCGTCGCGAAACCGCAGGCGGCTGATGATCAGCGCCGTCTGCATGTTCCCGATGAGATACCCGACGAGTGCGACAAGCGCGATGACCGCCGCGTTCCATTCCCCGATCATAGGGCGTTACTCCTCTCTCGTTCGATTGCGGAACAGGATCTTGATCGGCGTTCCGGAGAAGCCGAAGGTCTTGCGAAAATAGTTCTCCAGATAGCGCTCGTAGGAAAAATGCACGAGCGTCGAATCGTTGACAAAGAACACGAACGTCGGCGGCCGGATCGCAACCTGCGTCGCATAGTAGAGCTTTAAGCGTCTGCCGTTCTGCGTCGGCGGCTCCGCCATCGAGACCGCCTCGTTCAGCACGTCATTCAGCATGCCGGTCGGAACACGGCGCACGCTCTCGGCATAGACGTTCTCCACGTTCTCCAGCACCTTCTGCACGCGCTGTCCGCTCTTTGCGCTGATGAAGAGGAACGGCACATAGTTCATGAACGCCAGATCGGTCTCCATGTCCTTTTTGAACCGGTCCATCGTATGCGTGTCCTTTTCGATCAGGTCCCACTTGTTGACGATCAGGACCGACGGCTTGCCTTCCTCGTGCACGAAGCCCGCGATCTTGACGTCCTGCTCGAACAGTCCCTCGGCCGCGTCGCACACGATCAGCACGACGTCCGCGCGCCGGATCGCGGCAAGCGAGCGAATGACGCTGTAACGCTCGATGCTCTCATCCTCGATCGCGCGTTTTCTGCGGATGCCCGCCGTGTCGATCAGCACATACTGCCGCCCGTTCTTCTCAAACGGCGTGTCGATCGCGTCGCGCGTCGTGCCCGGCACGTCCGAAACGATCACGCGTTCCTCGCCCAAAAGCGCGTTCGTCAGGCTCGATTTGCCGACGTTCGGCTTGCCGACGATCGCGATATGGATGCGCGGATCCTCCTCCGCGTCCTCCGCGTCCGGAAAATGCGCGCAGACCGCGTCCAGAAGGTCGCCGAGACCGATCCCCTGCCCGCCGGACAGGATGTACGGCTCGCCGAGACCGAGCTCATAGAACTCGTAGATCGCCTCGTGATACTTCGGCGCGTCGAGCTTGTTGACGGCCAGCACGACCGGTTTGTTCGAGCGCCGCAGCATCGCCGCAACCTCGCGGTCCGCCGCCGTCATGCCGTCGCGTCCGTCGGTCAGAAAGATGATGACGTCCGCCGTTTCGATCGCAAGCTCCGCCTGGCGGCGCATCTGTACGGCGATCTTGTCCTCGCTCGCGGGCTCGATGCCGCCGGTGTCGATCAGCGTGAACTTGTGCTCCAGCCATTCTGCGTCGCCGTAGATGCGGTCACGCGTGACGCCCGGCGTGTCCTCCACGATCGAGATGCGCTTGCCGATCAGGCGGTTGAACAGAGTCGATTTGCCGACGTTCGGTCTGCCGACGATCGCTACCAAAGGTTTTGCCATAGTTTACTCCTCAAATAAACAAGAAATGAGTTCGGTTCCGTCGGAAAAGGTCCGGATGCCGACGCCCAGCGCGCGTTCGACCTCATCCTTCGTCATGCCGTCCAGAAAGACGTCCTCCGTCTCCTTCAGCATGTTTTTCGGGATCAGCAGCGGATCGGAAAGGATCTTGCCCGAAAGCTCGGTCAAAAGATCGCTGCCGGTCACCAGCCCCGCGACATGTACGTTGCCGCCGAACCACAGGTTCGGGATCGGATGCAGATCCGTCGTGATCCCGTACGCGTCCAGCGCGCGGTACAGTTCGCGGAAGAACGGATAGGCCGCCGTGCCGCCCGCGATCGAAACGGTCCGCGGATGCGCAAGCGGCTGCCGTTCTTCGAGCGCGTAGCAGAAGTCCTCCTCGAACATCCGCAGAAGCCCGACGCCGTTTTCGATCTGGCCGTAGTCCTCGTATGCCTCCGGTCCGGGCAGCGGAAGGTCGGCGTTCAGATACCATTCGTCGGACAGAAAGACCAGCCGCGTGCCGTATGCCGCAAGGTATTCGGTCTGCTTTGCCTCGACCGTTTCGATCACCGCGCGGCTCTGCGCCGCGTCAAACGTGCCGAGTTCAGGCAGGCCTTCGCGGTACTTCGTCACGCCGACCGGCACGATCGCGACCGACGCGCACGCCGGCGCAAGCGAGGAAAGATCCTGCATCGTGCGCAGAAGCACGTCACCGTCGTTCAGCCCTCTGCACAGCACGATCTGCGCGTGAAACCGCAGCCCCGCGTCGCGCAGCGCGCCGAGGCGCTCCATGATCCTCCCCGCGGACGGATTGCGCATGATCCGCGTCCGCACCTTGGGGTCGGTCGCGTGGACCGAAACGTACAGCGGACTGACGCGCCGCATCAGGATGCGGTCGAATTCGGCGTCGCTGACGTTGGTGAGCGTCACATAGTTGCCCATGATGAACGACATGCGCCAATCGTCGTCCTTGACGTTCAGGCTGCTGCGCACGCCCTTCGGCATCTGGTCGATGAAGCAGAAGACGCAATGGTTTCTGCACGTCATCATGCGGCTCATCAGCGTCGTTTCAAAGCACAGTCCGAGCGGCTCGTATTCGCCCTTGTGCAGCACAAGCTCGACCGGTGCGCCGTCTCGCAGCAGATCGAGCTTCAGCGCCCGGTGCGCGGTCAGATGCTCATAGTCGATCAGGTCCAGAACCGGACTTTCGTTGATGCGCAAAAGCACGTCTCCGCACCGCACGCCCGCCCGTTCGGCAGGCGTTCCGTGCTCCACAAACGTGATCGGTTGTCCCTTTGCACATACTTCCATGTATATACCTTACCACAGTTTCCCCGGATTTGCAAGCAAACAAAAAAGGGGCTGTTCACAGCCCCCGAAGCGGGAGATCGATCTTGGCCTCCCGCCGATGCGTCAGGATTTTGTTTTGGCGCTCAGGACGTTCGACCACTCGCCGTAATAGGTGAAGCCCTCGAACTCGTGGTAGGAACGCACGCGGACGTAATAGGTCTTCTTGGCCTTCAGGTTCTTGATCGTCGTCTCCGACGTCAGCGGCTCCGCGATCTTCACCGTCTTGACGTTTTTGGTGAAGGCCGCGTCTGTCGCGATCTGCACCTCGTAGCCCGTGAAGTTCTTCGACGGCGTCCAGCTGATCGTCAGCCGCTTACTGCCGCCCTTGACGCTGTTCAGCGTGCGCGTGGTGATGCGCACCGTCGTTTTCAGCGGGCCGACGATCCCAAGGTTATAGTTGTCGCCGACGTTGCCGCCGATCGTTGCGCCGGACACCGGGTCGACACGCTGCGCAAAGTAGGCTTTGACGCCGTAC
>CAKJYC010000079.1 GCA_918244965.1 Clostridiales bacterium
CATCTGGACAGCGTTCACCTTGCAGATGAAGCCGTAATAGCCCTTGCTGTTCTTCCGCTCCTCATCGGGATGGAATTCCGACTTGTCGATGCTGTCCTTGCCCTTGCCGCTGATCGCGAACGTCACATAGGCGTTCGCCTTGTCGGTTTCGTTCAGCATGGACAGGTCTACGAAGAACTGCACGCCGATCTCACCCGACAGCAGCAGGTCCTGCGTCATGAACGATGGTCCGCGCGAGATCCAGATGTAGCCGCCGAAGGCGTCCCAAGCGCTGTCATACATCGTCTTGAAGTAGATCGTGACGTGATCCGCGTGCGCAGCGTCGACGGTGTACTCGTTGCCCGTGCCCTCCGGATACCATGCCGTGATCGCGTTGTTCTGGACACGCACGACCTTGATCTTGTCGCCGACGGCGAGCGTCGTTTCAAGCATGTACTCGTTCGCGTTGCCCGGATTCACCGTGAACATGTTCTCACGGTCGATATCGTCGATCGTCCAGTCCGGCCTGATCAGGTAGTAGCCGTCGTCAAGCGTTTCCTCCGCAAACGTCGCGGTGACCGTGACGTTCGATGCGGGCATCACGAACGTGTTGCCCGTGACTTCGACCGGATTGCCGTTTTCGTCCGTGACCGTCAGCGTGTCGAGCACATAGTGCGCGTCCGGCGTGACCGTCAGCGTGACGGTTTCGTTCTCGGCAGCCGTGGCCTTGTCCGCCGTCACCGTGCCGTGCGCGATCACTTCGTTGACCGTGACGAGGTACGGGAACAGGCCCAGGATCTCCACGTTGTCGACGTCCAGCATGAACTCATCCGACACGTTATAGTGCCGGATCGCGATATAGACGGTGTCCTCGCCGAGGAAATCGGAGAGATCCGCCGTATACTGCACATAGTCGCCGGTGGCGGTGATGTCCGCCGTGAGCTTCTCGGCGTCGTTCGGGTCGAGCGTGGTGCTTGCATACAGCGCAAACACCTCCGCGGGATAGTTCGCATCCTGCCCCTTTGCATACAGGGACAGCGTCGGGTTCGTGCATCCGACGTCCAGCGAGAACGCCGGGGAGATCGCCCAGTTGTCGGGGTAAAGCGCCGCACCCGAACCGTTGTGGTAGGATTCGGAGGCGATCAGGCCGCTTCCCTCATACGGCGACATCGTTGCCGAGGTGGTCCATTCCCAATTATATCCGTCGCCGTCCGCGTCGGCAAAGGTCCAGTCGTGCAGCTCGGCGGCGTCCTCAAAGTACCAGCCGATCACCGTCTGCGGTCCGCCGACGTCTTCGGTGCCGAAGACGTGTCCGCACAGCGGGCAGGCCTCGGTTTCCACGTTGAACGCCAGGGTCGGCTGATGGAAGCAGGCCTCGTCCTCGTCCAATTCGCCGCAGACGGAGCAGCTCAGATGATGCGTGCCGTTGTCGTTGTCGGTATAGACGACCGTATGGCCGGTCGCGGGGATCTCCTCCGTCCGGGTCGCGTCGCAGCGGAGACAGTCGTAGGTCACAACGCCGGGGAGGGTACAGGTCGGCTCGGTCGTGACCGCCCCGTCGCCCCAGAGGTGACCGAGCGCGGGCGACGTGATCAAATCGTCGTACACGACAGCGGTCGCGCCCTGCTCGTCGGCAAAGTATCTTTCGCAGGTACTGCAGTGCCAGTATTCCGTATGGCCGGGTTCGGTGCAGGTCGCTCCGGCCGCTTCGACGTGTGTCATCGTATGCGTGCCGGGTGTGCATTCTGCAATGAACGTGGCGGTGATTGCCACATCGTCAATGAACACATAATACTCGTCTGTGCAGTTATAGTGACGGATCGCGATATAGACGACCGGCTCGCCGGCAAACGCGGAGAGATCCGCGGTATACTGCGAATAGCTGCTGCCTGCGACGATATCGTCGGCAGAGATCCTTGTCATCTGATCGGGGTCCGGCGCGGTTCCCGCGTAGAGCGCGATGACGTCCCCCCAACCCTGATAGTTCATTGCCCACAGGGAAAGCTCTGCGGCGGAGGTCCCCTCCAGCGAGAACGCCGGGGAGATCGCCCAGTTGTCCGGCGTGATCCCGCTGCCGCTGACGTAGGAGGCGGAGAAGATCATGCCGACGCTGTCTTCGTGGCCGCGATTTTCGTTATTCCAATTCCATTTGTTCCCGTCGCCGTCCGCGTCGACAATGCTCCAGCCGTCGACTCCGGTTTCAAAGTCCCAGGTTTCCACGGGCAGCTCGCCGCTCAGACCTTCCGTAAAGGTGTAGCCGCATTCGGTGCAGGTGCGTGTCATCGCGCCGTTTTCCACATGATTCTCGTAGGTACAGGGCTCGGTTTCCGTTTCGTGGCATCGACCGCAGGTATAGGTGTGCGTGCCGTCGTTGTTGGAAACCGCTGCGCCCCAGTTGTGACCGAGCGCCGCAACAGCCTGCGTCTCCGTCTCATGGCAGCGGGAGCAGGTCTTTGTTTGCTCGCCCGCCGCAGTGCAGGTCGCCGGGGTCGTGTCCGTCCATTCGCCCCAGAGGTGACCGAGCGCGGGCGACTCGGAAAGCTCGCTCAGCAGGACGGGCTGCGTCCCTTGCGCGTCGAGGAAGGTCTTGCCGCAGATGCTGCACCGATAGTAAGGCGTCGTATGCGCGGGCTCCGTGCAGGTGGGTTCGGACGCCGCGGGCATATAAACGAGATCATGCGCATCGCAGCCCGGCAGCGCGCCGAAAATCTCCACCTGATCCGCGTACAGATAGTACGAATCATCCGTGGTATGATGCCGGATCGCGATGTAGACTGCGGATTCGCCGGCAAAGGCGGAGATGTCCGCAGTGAAGTTCTCGTAATTGGTGGAAGGCATCGTTTCATCGAGCACCTTCGCCATTTGAGCGGGATCGTTCGAGGTGCCCGCATAGAGCTCAAATTTGTCCGGATAACTCGTGCTTTGTCTCTTGGCCCAGATCGACAGCGTCGCGTTTGCATAGCCGCTCAGATCGAACGCCGGGGAGATAGCCCAGTTGTCGGCGCCGTTGACGTTCCAGTGCACTTGGAGACAGCCGCTGCCTTCATACGGGCTTCCACTGGCAGTGTAGCGGTTCCATGTGTAGTTGTCGCCGTCGAGATCAAGCATGGTCCAGCCGGTCAGCTCGTCGTCGGATTCAAAGTACCAGCCCTGCACAAGCGTCTCGCCGGAGGCTTCGCTATAATACGCATAGCCGCATTCCGTGCAGGTGTGCTTGCTGATCCCGTTTTCCGTCACGGTTTGGTAGGTGCAGTCCTCGGTTTCCGTTCCGTGGCAGCGATCGCAGGTGGAGGTGTGCGTGCCGTCGCTGTTGGAAACGGCTGCGCTCCAGTTATGGCCGAGCGCGGGGATCTCGCGCGTGTCCGTCTCGGTGCAGCGGCTGCAGCGCGCGGTCTCGTGACCGACGGTCGTGCAGGACGGTGCGTCATCCTGCGTATACGCGCCCCAGTCGTGGCCGAGCGCGGGGATCTCGCGCGTGTTCGTCTCGGTGCAGCGGCTGCAGTGCGCGGTCTCGTGACCGACGGTCGTGCAGGTCGGTGCGTCATCCTGCGTATACGCGCCCCAGTTATGCCCGAGCGCGGGGATCTCGCGCGTGTTCGTCTCGGTGCAGCGGCTGCAGTGTCCGGTTTCGTGACCGACCTCCGTGCAGGTCGCCGGATCGTCCTCAACATAGTCGACCCAGTCATGGCCGAGCGCCGCAACCTCGCGGGTCGTGGTTTCGCTGCAATAGCGGCAGGTCCCTTGTTCAGCGCCCGGTTCGGTGCAAGTCGCGGGGGTCGTTGCGGTCCAGTCGGTGAAGTCGTGCGTTACCTCCAGCGTCGCGGTGAAGCTCCCCGTGGCACTGCTGTAGAGATACACGCCGTAATAATAGGTTTCTCCGCCCAACAGCGCGTACTCCAGCCGGAAGTTGTTGTTCGTGCCGTAGCTGATGTCGTCGTGCGACGCCAGCTGCGTTCCGGCGCTGTTATACAGATAACACTTCGGGTCGTTTTCGCAGTCGGAGGTCAGAGTGTATTTTTCCGTTGCCGGCGGTATGAATTTGTAATACGCCTGTTGTTTGGCGGTCGTGACCTCGACGGTATTCGCCCCAAGGGAGAGCTCCGGCGCGTTTGTCATATCGTCCTCGGTGATCGCGAACGCCGCCGTCGGCAGCAGGCCGAGCACGAGCACGATCGCAAGGAGCATGGACAGAAGTTTTTTCAGTTTCATACGATTCCTCCCTATTCTATATTGGTCGGCCGGACGTCGCGTCCGGCCTATGCATGTTTTAACTTATATAATATAACAAAGGAAATACGGAATGGCAAGTGTTTTGACACGAACGGCAGAAAAACGGATCCGAACGGCTGCCGGACAGCCGCCGTTTCAGCGCTCCGTGATGCACTGCTCCAGACGCATCAGCAGCCTTTTCAGCGCAACGTGCGCCCACGCGACGTCCGTTTGACGGAAGCGGAGCCTTGCGCCCGGTCGAAGCTGCGCCGCAAGCGGCAGATCGGCGGCGATCACATGCGCGATCTTGGCGTAACCGCCGGTTGCGGGACAGTCCGCCAGCATCAGGATCGGCTGACCGGACGCGGGGATCTGCACGTCGCCGGACAGCATGCCTTCGGACAGAATGTTCCCGTCAAAGCCCGTTGCAAACGCAACTGCCGGTCCCGAAAGGCGAACGCCCATGCGGGAGCTGTCCGGCGTATAGGTATAGGCGCTGCCGTAAAAGGCGGTTTCGCCTTCCTCGGAAAACAGATCCCGCTGTACGCCCGCGATCACACGAAGCTCGGCCTCGTCGCCGGGCATCCGTATCGGCAGCGCGTCCGCCGATCGCAGAACAACCGGCCCGCGGCGCTCCGTCGGCAGCATCTGCCCGTCGGAAACGCCCGCTGCGTGCAGCGCGTCGTACCGGATTCCGCCTGTGATCGCAAGATACGCCCGCATCCCACGCGTCAGCGGCACGGAGAGCAGTTCGTCGCCCGTCTGAACCGGCACGGTGCTGTTCACCGGCACGGCGATCGCTTGCCCTCCGCGCAAAAGCGTCAGCCCCTCGATCTCGCCCGCAACGGCGATCGCGCCGTCCTCGTGAAAGCGGAGCTGCGGCAGCACCATCGTCGCCTCCAGCGCGCACGCGTCGTCCGGATTCCCGGCCAGACGGTTTGCAAGGGTGTATAAAAGCCAGTCCGCCGGACCGCCGGTCGGGACGCCGAATCGCTCCAGAAGGTGCCGCTTTGCGGAAACGGGGATCGTCAGAAAGCCCTTTTTCACGATCTCGATCATGCGTTCCACACCCCCGATTCCCGAATTGCGCGGTATTCCTCCGCGCCGATCGGCACGAACCGCACCCGGTCGCCCGCGGACAGCAGGGAGAGCGTTTCCGGATCGAACAATCGAACAGGCGTGCGGCCGATGATGTTCCAGCCGCCGGGAGAGGCCTCCGGGTAGACGCCGGTTTGCAGTCCGGCGATGCCGACGCTGCCGCCCTCTACGCGAAGGCGCGGCGTCGCTTTGCGCGGGCAGGCGAGCGTTTCATCAAGCCCGCCGAGGTACGGAAAGCCCGGCTGAAAGCCGATCATGTACACATGGTACTCCGGTTCGGCGTGCCTTCTGACCGTCTCCTGCACGGAAAGCCCCGCATGCGCCGCCACCGCAGCAAGGTCCGGCCCGTATTCGCCGCCGTACAGCACCGGGATCCGCACAAGCCGTCCTGTTTGCGGCTGATCGGCGGCGTCCAGAATGCTGCGCAAAAACAAACAGACCTGCCCGTAGGTGATCCGCATCGGATCGTATTTCACGGTCAGGGTCCGGTAGGCAGGGATGCAGTTTACGATCCCCTCCGGCGCGCCGCTTCGGATCGCGGCGTCGAGCGCGATCACCCGGCGGTTGATCACGGGGGAGATGCGGTTTTCAAATACGATATCGACCGCACGATCGCCGTGCGGCAAAAGGGCCGGTCGGTTTTCCATGCCGCCGCTCATACAAACGATGCGATCGGAACGTCCGCTTCCGAAAGCGCGGCACGGATGCGTTCTGCCAGCCGGACCGCCTTCGGGTTGTCTCCGTGCAGGCAGATCGAATCGAACGGCAGGCGCACGGGATCGCCGTCGACGGAA
The DNA here is from genome assembly GCA_918244965.1 of Clostridiales bacterium. Taxonomy (GTDB): domain Bacteria; phylum Bacillota; class Clostridia; order Christensenellales; family CAG-138; genus UBA3792. The sequence continues at coordinate 6,081 of CAKJYC010000079.1, forward strand.
AGGACCGTTTGCGTTTGCACCGCGGCCTTCACGCGCGCGCAGACGGCCGCTTCGTCCGTAATCACGGCGTTTGGCATGCTGCGCGGCACAAGGCTGCCGTCGCGCTGATACGCACGGTCGGCGAAAAACTCCCGCGCGGCGCGAATGCCGACGCGCTTTGCCGCCTGCTCCATGGCGCTGTTTGCGGGACAGAGCAGCACGAGCGCGGGATCGTAGAGAGAAAGCGCGGCAACGACCGCCTCCGCAAGCGCGGGATCCTTTGCCGCTGCGTTGTAGAGCGCGCCGTGCGGCTTGACATACCGGACGCGAACGCCCTCCGCGCGGCAGACGCCGTCCAGCGCGCCGATCTGGTAGAGCAGGCCGTCCGTGACCTCCTGCGGCGACAGCGCCATCATGCGCCGCCCGAAGCCCGCAAGATCGGGATACCCCGGATGCGCGCCGATCGTGACGTGATGCTTCGCCGCAAGCGCCGCCGCGGTCCGCATGGAGAACGGATCGCCGCCGTGCCAGCCGCAGGCGATGTTGACGGAGGAAACGAGCGGGATCAGCGCTTCGTCCGCACCGTAACGGTACGCGCCGTAGCTTTCGCCGAGATCCGCGTTCAGGTCGATTTTCAACTGCATAGGATACCTCCCGTTCAAGTGGTCAAAGCGTAGGCTTGATCCTTCCGAACAGCTCCGCCATGCTTGCGGCGTCCTCCGGAGACGGCGCTTCCTGCATCCGGTAGCGGGCCTGTTCATAATACGTCGTGAATGCGGACAGATCCGCTTCATCCGCGCGTGACAGCGTCTCTGCGCTGCGCCGGATCTCACCGCAGGTGCTTGTCCGATACGGCTGCTGCACGGAGCCGCTCGTCTTCCGCTTCTTGGAACGGCGTTCAAACCATTTCATAAAGGTCGCTGCGCGCTCGTTGGCAATGCTTTCGTCGCGTGTGTGCAGATAGCTGTAGGACGCCGAATGTTCGGGGAGACTTGACATGCCCGCCCGCATCCAGCCGTATGCGTTGGTGTTCGTTTCGCCCCAGGCGTGCGGATCGACGGATGGATCGTTCGGGTCCGGTGCGGTCCGCATCCGCTGCGTCGCCGTCTTGCGGAGATGCTTCAAAAAGTCCGCGTACAGATACCGCATGCGCTTGCGCGGATCGGCGCTGCGCTTGGTCGGCTTATCCGCTTTCTTCGGCTGATCGGTCTCCGGAAGCTGTTCGCAGCTCTCGTTCGGATAACTGCGCTCGTATTTTTTCCAGCGGCGAATGGCCTTAACCAGAATGATCCAGGCGATGGCGATCACAATGGCAAACGCCAGCAGCGTGAGGACCGTCAGCAGGGGCGTGCTTGACTTCAGCTCGGCAGGCGGCGGCGTACCGTTGGTGATTTCCGTGCCGACGGCGACAGGGCCGGGCGTTACCGGCGACGTGATCTCCGCGGGGGGACTTGCGGAAGCGGCGGCGGAAGGAATGGTGGAGTTCGGCTGCGCGGCGCCGGTCGCCGCGCGCTCCACAAGCCCTGCGAACAGCCGCAGCAGCGGGGCAAACACGTTCTCGACAAGGAGCTCCCAGCCCGCCTTCAGAAGCGGCGCCATGATAAAGACGGTGCTGACCGCGGCGACAAAGATCAGCGCATCGCGAAGCTGACGACGCCGGAACGATCGTTCGTCGACGGCGCCGTGCTGCACACGGAGACCGCGCAGGCACAGGACGCCGGACGACAGCAGCACAATCGCATAGGGGATGATGTCGTTCAGCGCGAGCTTGAGGTTTTCGGGATCCAGGATCGGCTTGCTCTGCACGGAATTGCTCACGCGCCGCACCGTCGTTGCGGACACGATAAAATAGACAAGCAGGCAAAGGACAATGACAAGGATGAAGCTGAACCGCGCTTTGAAATTGTTATGCGTTGTGCCGTGGCGGAGCGTCGTCAGAAAGAGCGCCGCCGCGAGGATGGACAGTGCGTGGCTGATATAGTGAAAGGCCGGACAGCGCGTCAGAAGGATCGGCAGAAAACCGAGCAGCGCCGCCGCAGCGCCGAGCAGCGCGAAGAGCGTGTGCCGGTCCTCCAGCTTTTGCACAACGTTCGGCAGCAGAAAAAGCAAAAGCCCGATCAGCAGGCAGGAGAACGACGAGAACGGCATATGGACGCCGGTTGCGACCGTGGTGATCAGCGTCAGCAGCATACAGGTGAGCGACGTCGCATATACGGTGCGGAAATACCTGGTCATACGGCGGTCCCTCCTTCCTCGGAAGCAGGCATAAGCTCCTCTGCAAACAGCGTGATGAGCTGTCCGCCCGCGCGCACGTTCGCCTTTTGCAGCGCGCGATCCGTCTGTTCGCTTCTGCGGGAGGAGATAAAGACGAGCACCTCGCGGCCGGCTGCGCCGAGGCATGCGGTGCGCATCAGCTCTTCGACGGAGCAGACGCTGCCGCATTTTGCAATGCCGAGCGCGAAGAGGATCTTTCCGTAAGATGCGTCCGCGCCGGTCCCGCCGGAAAAGCCGGAGATCCCGCTTGAGATGATGGCGTTCGTCATGAGCCGATATCCGACCTGCCGCTGCTCCAGTATGTCGCATACGGTTCTGGTCAGCGAAAAACAGTATTCCAGCTGCGTGTTGTACTGCTCGAACGCGCCGTGGTATTCCGTATCGAGCACGATCAGAAGGGACTGCGCCCGGACCGGGTCGAACTGCTTGACGATCAGCGCATTGTGAACGGCGCTTTGCGTCCAGCTGATCTGGCGCATCGGTTCCCGGCCGGTGTATTCGCGATATCCGCGCACGGAGATCGGGTCCTCTAAAAACTGTTTTTTCAGCGCGATCTCTTCGATCTCGTTGGAGAACGCGTTCAGGCAGTCGGCGTTTTCCAGCTTCGGCGGATAGATGACGATGCGATGATCGTTTTCGATGCGGTATTCGTTTTCCCAGAATCCGAGAAAATCGCCGGCGCGGAAATCGGCGTATGTGAATCGGTATTCGCCGCGTTCGGAGATGGAAGCGCGAAGGGAGCGCCGGATCTGCTGCCGCCTGCGCATCGTGACCGAACTGTAATAGATGCGATGCTCGTCCGACAGCTGTTTCACGTTAAACTGTTCCGATTCCAGAACGTTCAGGTTGCGCGGGAAGTGTTCCTCGATGCGGATCGCGGGGGTTTTGAAGCGCGAATGGTTCTGTACCGTGCTGTACACAAAGAACTCCGCCCCCGGTTCGCAGGAGCGCACCGACGGCTTGCATTCATACCGTATGTTTCCGGAGTCGGAGGCGTTGCGGACGAAAATTCGCTGCAACACCAGCGCAACCAGAATGACGATCACAAACAGAGGAAACATGATCAGACAGGGGCGGTTATTCTTCTGTCGGGACGGGGATATCCTTCAGCATTTCGCGGAACAGAGTCTCCGCTTCGGCGCTGCCGACGGCAGTCCGGTAATAGAGACGGTGCGCAAGCACGTACGGCGCAAGCATTTTGACGTCGTCCGGCGTCACAAAGGTGCGGCCGCAGAAGGCGGCGTACGCGCGCGACGCCTTGCACAGCGCAATGGTTCCGCGGGGCGACGCGCCGACGTTGAACCGGTCGTCGTTTCGCGTCTTTTCAACGATGTCCATCAGATATCCCATGACGGGCTCGCTGATCTCGATCTCTTCGAGCCGCGCGCGAAGCTGCAGCGTTTCCTCCGCCGTAACGGCCTGCGGAAGCGCACAAATCAGGTCGTTCGCATCCTTCCGGAGCGCAACGCCGATCTCTTCCTCCCGCGTCATGTAGCCGAGCTTCAGCCGCATCATAAAGCGGTCCATCTGCGCTTCGGGAAGCGGGAACGTGCCGTAGGACTCGATCGGGTTCTGCGTCGCGGCGACGGTAAACGTTCCGCTCAGCGCGCGGGTGGTCCCGTCGACGGAGACCTGACCCTCCGCCATTGCCTCAAGCAGACTGGACTGTGTGCGCGGTGTTGCGCGGTTGATCTCGTCGGCAAGCACCATGTCCGCAAAGATGGGGCCGGGGCGGAACTCGAACTCGCCGGCTTTCAGATTGTAGAAATTGATGCCGGTCACGTCGCTCGGCATAACGTCAGGCGTAAACTGGATGCGCTTGAAACTCCCGCCGCACGCCTTTGCAAACGCACGAAACAGGATGGTCTTGCCGGTTCCGGGAACGTCCTCAAGAAGGATGTGCCCCCCGCAAAGATAGCAGATCGCAATCAGCGTGATTTCGTTTTCCTTTCCGACGATGACCCTCGATACGGCGCCAACCAGACGGTCGCGATACGAGACAAATTCCTGTACTGTCATTTCTTTTCTCCGAATTCCCTGAATTGGATGCAGGATCCATGCCTGTCGGCGCCCGCATTCCTGACAACAAGAGTGTACCACATTTCCGCCCGCATTGAAAGAAGAATCTGCGATTTCCGTCATTTTTTCAAAGCACATCCCGCCGCCCGGAATCGAACTGCTCTTTTTTGGCATAAAACACAATATATTGACACAAGCAATTCATTCAGATACTACATATAGATATAAAAATCCATTCAATCCATATGAAAATGACAAGCTGTGTCCACAAATCCTGCGCATTGATTTATTACTTTATAGAGATTCTCCTCTTTTTCAGATACGGAAAACAGCTCCGGGGAAAGAGAACATCCGGAGCTGTTTATACCGTTGGATATGCCGTGAAATCCGACGTTCCCGAACCGGCCCTCATCGAACCGACGCTTGCGCGCCGGCTCGATCGTGGGAGCATCGCAACCAAAGAAAAAAGCACCCGCAAGGGGTGCTGTTTTCTTTGGAGGCGCTTCTCGCCTCACGGCTCGGTCACGGTTCGGCTCTGCGGATCCACCGGATCCGCATTCACCCCCGAACCGGCCCTCATCGAACCGGCGCTGACGCGCCGCTTCGATTGAGGGAGTAACATCTCCAAACAAAAGCACCCGCAAGGGGTGCTGTTTTCTTTGGAGGCGCCACCCGGAATCGAACCGGGGATAAGGGTTTTGCAGACCCGTGCCTTACCGCTTGGCCATGGCGCCAAAGGTGTATGAAAAAGCGGCTGCAGCCGCCTTGTTTTCGTGG
>CAKJYC010000080.1 GCA_918244965.1 Clostridiales bacterium
GGGCGGTGCAGTGGCATCCGGAGCGGCTTTGGGAAAAGGACGAATACAGCCGCAGACTCTTTGCGGCGTTTGTGCACGCGGCGCAGAACGAACATGTATAAATAAGGGGCTGTTCAAAGTCTTTTTGAACAGCCCCACGCATTCTCGCTTCGCTCCGTGAATGGTCCAAAGGACATGAATTGCGCCTGAACAGCGCATGAATTGACGGCTTACACCGTCATGAAGGTTGGTTTTCCGGACGGAAAACCTTCATTACATGATACCGCAGGCATCCATTTATGGCGAATGCCAATTCATGCGGCAGCGCCGCAATTCATAGGGGGCGTTCAGAAATGCAAATTCGTTTCTGAACAGCCTCTTATGCTTACGCTTGCTTTTTTCGAAACGGCAGGGCAAGAAGCGCGAGAATGTCGCGGCAGAGCCAGTACAGCGCGGCGGCCGTCGCGACCGTGATCACGAACAGCGTCAGATTCTTCAGCGCGACGATCTTCGACCACGGGAACACGCCGGCCCACGTCTTCATCACGAACCGCTGCACGGCGTACAGCTCAAGCGACACGATGCCGAGCAGATCGAACGCCCGGCCGAGCCAGCGGACGGCGCGCGCACGGGACAGCAGGTCGAAGCCCTTCGCAAGAAGGCAGGTCAGCGATACGGCAAGCAGAATGTTCGGGATGCAGCAGTTCGGCTCCGGCACGAGCAGCTGCAGCTTCTGATAGTTGGTCATGTACGCAAGATACAGGCCGAGGACGGCCGTCAGCGCGAGCAGGACCCAGCCGGGCCAACGGACGTACAGCCGCCGGCCGTGCGCAAGTTCGCCGAACAGCACGCCGATCAGAAAGACCGGAATGCGGTTCAGAAAGCCGTAAAACTCCGTGCGGTTCGCCGCCTTCATCGGCCCGACAAGCAGCATCTCGCCGAGCAGCCACAGCACAAGCGCGATGCCCGTAAACGCAAGCGGCGATTTCGAGAGCCGGAGCAGCTTGTGATACAGCGGGAACAGCAGGTACAGCGAGACGATCGCCGGGAAGTACCACAAAAAGCTGTACATGCTCTTCGTGTAGAAGTAGTACCCGGTCAGATTGCCGAGCGCGTCCTTTGCGCTCCAGTGCTCCGTGATCGCAACGATCAGGCCGGTGATCAGAAACGGCAGCAGCACGCGCTTGAGCCGCCGCAGCCAGAACGTGACGAGCTTATCCTTGCGGATTGCATAGCAAAGTCCGACGCCGGACAGCAGCAGAAAGATATCCACACCGAGAAAAGCGATCCGCTTCAGATAGTCCTCCGCAAAGCCGAGGACCCGGATGTTTGTAAAGACCGCCGTATGCTTGTGAAACACAAAGATGGCGAGCGCGGCAAAGCCCATGATGCTGCGCCGATGCGCCGAGATCAGGGACAGAATGTCCGTCCCGCGCGTTTCGCGAATCTGTTCCATAACAACCCCGTTCGTTTCATTCTATACCGGCATTGTACCGACCCGCCGCCCGTCTGTCAAGTCCCGTGCAAGTCGGGACGCTCCGCGGCCCGGCGGAACCGGTCCCCGACGAAAAAAAGGACTTGGAATCCGCAAAAACGGAGGGATTATGGTTGCCTTTTCGCCGCGGCTACGGTACAATAAGAATCATCGTATATCATCTGTTGAGAAGGAGATGCAACTATGGCATATACGGCATTGGAAAAAATGCGTCGGATCAACGAAAAAGAGTTCGGATACGATGTCGGCCCCATGCAGCCGGAGCTGCTGAAAGGAGCGGACCGGGCGAATGATCTGAAGTCCGCCGCGCTTCGGTTTCTGCACGAGCACTGCGAAGGCCTGCGTTTCAGTGAAGCCATCGAGGAACAGGAGACGAAAAGCAGCCGATATTTCGGCGCCGGCGTGAAACCGAATCAGATCCCTTACAATATGCAGATGGATCTGGACCGTCTGTGCCTCGAACGCGCGCTGGAGCGCTTCATTGATTCCGGCGTGGCGGAGGACGCCTATGACGTATACTACTGCTATCTGGAAATGTTTTTCGGGCGGTACGGGAAATCCAAGAAGATGGTCGAGCTGCTCAGCGAGTTTGAAGCCAACGGCAGCTCTCTTCTGATGAAGCACCGGGACCATTATTCGCATTCGGTCTATGTATTCGCCCTGGGCCTGGCCGTCTTTGAAACAAACCGGTATTTCCGGCATGCGTTCCACACATATTATGGCTTTGCCGCGGATGAAAACGAGCGCTCCTGCAAGGCTGCCCACTTTTTCCTGGAATACTGGGGGCTGACGTCGCTGTTCCACGACATCGGCTATCCCTTCGAGCTGCCTTTCGAGCAGGTCATGTCCTATTACGAGGTGAATCACCAGACGCGCGGCAGGGACAGCCTGTACCTTGCCTATCGGAACACGGAGGCGGCAACGGCCCTGAACGATGCGGCGAAGGCGCACTTTGAGAAGCTGTACGGCCGCACCTTCCATACGAGCATTGAACTGCTGGCGTTCGATATCACCCAAAAACTGGGCGGCGAATACGGTTTTTCCGAGGGCTATCTGATGCGCCAGCTGGAGTTGAAGCCGACTGAGCCGGACCGGTTCAGCTACTTCATGGACCACGCGTGGTTCAGCGCGACGCGGCTGTATACCGAGCTGCAGGAGATCTACGGAGACGATCTCAACACCACCCATGTCGACGCGCTCTCCGCGATCCTGCTGCACAACAGCCTGTATAAATTCTCGATCGCGTTCTATAAGGACAGGGAAAAGGGCAAGCCGCGGCTCGGCATGTCCCGTCACCCCTTGGCCTATCTGCTGATGCTGTGCGATGAGCTTCAATGCTGGGACCGCACGGCGTACGGCCGCAACTCGCGCACGGAGCTGCAGCCCATGGCGGTCCGGTTCGACTTCGGAAACAATGCGATCGTCGCCGACTATGCATACGATGCGGACGAGCAGGACAAGATCGACCGGTACGATGCGGAATACGCCGCATGGAAGGAAGGCGGCAAGCAGGGCAATCCGCCCAGACTGAAGGCGTACAGCGACATGGCGGAGGAGCGTCAGCGCTTTGTGAAGGACATCGAAAGCATTGTGGATCTGACCGATATCCCGCTGACCGTGACCTGCGCCACGGAAACGGCCGACCGCAAGCACAAGCATATCTATCTGTCCAACAGCAATTTCCTGCACATACACGATTTTGCGGTCGCGCTGAACGCCCGCCATGCCCATGAAGGCCATGAGGACGAGGTGAGCGCGGAACAGCTGGAACAGGAATTCGAGGAGCTGTCGCTGGAGTATAAGATGTCCAACATCAATCAGGTCAAGGCCTTCAGCAGATATTTGCATGCGATCCGCTGCTTCTACACCGACCGGCCCGTGGACTTCGATATGCTGAAGGAGTTCACGCCGGAGATGATCGACCTGTTCGCGCCGATGGAGCATGAACGCTGGGTGCGGGAACATCAGGCCATGGGCTGGCGCTGCGGAGACGCCTATGAGCATGTGACCGTGCCGCGCGGCGTGGAGCAGAACGCCTACCGCAAAATGCTGCGGGAGCATACGCGCTGCCATAAGCTGACCATGAACGGTCCGGTCAGCAGCGAGCAGATCCGCGCGCATTACGAAACGCTTCCCGACTCCGAAAAGCAGAAGGACTGGCAGCCATTCAACAGCATGCTGAAGCTGATCAAAAAGTTTGACGGCCTGCGCATCTACCGTCTGGATCTGTAATCACCCGCATACAGTTCGGCTGAGCACATCAAAAAAGGAGCCTCCGTGCGGGGGCTCCTTTCTTCGGGTGAAACTTACAACGGCTCGATCAGACCGAAGTTGCCGTCCTTGCGCTTATAAAGAACGTTGATCTCGTTGGAATCCACGTTGCGGAATACGTAAAACGCATGTCCCAAGAGCTCAAGCTGCAGCATGGCTTCCTCCTCGCTCATCGGCTTGACGGAGAACTGCTTCACGCGGACGATCCGCGGGCCGTCGTCTTCGTCGTCTTCATCCTCGACGGGGAGATCGCGGAAAGCATCCTGACGAAGCCCTTTTGCAAGGCGCGTGCGGTTGTGCACGATCTGCTTTTCCAGCTTTTCCACGATATTGTCGAGCGATGCATACATATCGCCCGACACCTCTTCGCCGCGGATGATGCGCCCTTCATGCGGGATCGTCACCTCGACGATGTGGCGGTTCTTTTCGACGGAGAGAGTGACCTGTGCTTCTGTGTCCTGCGGGAAGTACCGATCCAGTTTGGAGAGCTTCTTTTCAGCGGTTTCCCGCATGTACTCGGAGACCTCCAGATTCTTACCGGAAAAAGAAATACGCATATGTTCCACTCCTTCTGACACGCATATTGTTTTCGTGTCATCTATATCTTACCATACTTTTCCGGAAAATGCCGTATTTTTTTTAAAAAAACACAAATTTTTTATAATTACTCATTTTTCGGCGTGCCGGAAACAGGAATTCCGCAAAAAAGTTGCATTTCATTCACACATTGTACGCGTTTATGACGCATTGGCGGGGTATACTGTAAGCGCAGAGAGTAAGAAAGGTGCTCTGCATCAAGAACCATCTTGATAAACTCCCCCCACGAGATCACGCGCCGCCCCCTCGGCGCGTGATTTCATATGTCGCCGAAAAACAGGTTTTTCGGCGAGGTCGCTCACGCGGGCTTTTCAGGACCGCCTGAATTGCTCCGCAATTCCGGGCGGCGGTCCTGCAGGGAGTAAAATCCGCCGCGCATGTCGCCGTATTTTACGGTATTCGCCGAAAAACAGGTTTTTCGGCGAGGTCGCTCACGCGGACTTTTCAGGACCGCCTGAATTGCTCCGCAATTCCGGGCGGCGATCCTGCAAGGTGTAAAATCCGCCGCGCATGTCGCCGTATTTTACGGATTTATTTGATGCTTGTTCCTCGTGCTGCCGCACCGAACGCGACGCCGTTCTTTTTCCGGCATGAAAACGCGGTACGCGGTACTGTGTCATCCTGAACGGCGACGAAGGAGCCTTCCGCGGCGGTCACTGTCCGCAGGGCGGCTTCGGCCGCAGCTGTTCCATCAGCCGCATCATCTGAAAGAGCTTCTCCATGTCCGGCTGGGGCTTCGGCGGCGGAGGAGGCGGCGGGGGAGCGGGCGGCGGACAGGGCGCGGGGACGGGGACGTTCAGCCGGTAGGCAAGCTGGTCGATCAGGGACGGCGGCAGAAGCGGCGTGAGCGCCTTTACGTACGCTTCGACGCCTGCGCGTCCGTGTTCGTCTCGCACGGCTTCGCCTAAGGTAACGGCGCAGGACAGCGGGGACGGGCCGTTTCGTTGCGGTTGCGGATTCATAGCGATTTCCTCCATGTCACATGGTATGCAATGCGCACGATTTGCGTGCGGCGCGCATACCATACAGCGAGGTGATGACGATGGATCTGAACAAACAGTATGCGCAGTACAAAACCCAAACGAGCGACGAACTGATGGAAACGCTCCTGAAGCTCACGGCGGAGCAGAAGCAGTCCGGCGAGATGACCGAGAGCAAGATGGAGGAGATCTACCGGATGCTTTCCCCGATGCTCTCCGAATCCCAGCGCGCCCGCATGCGCGAGATCATCGACCGGCTGAACCGGCCGATCTGACGATCGCCGAAAAACAGATTTTTCGGCGAGGTCGCTCACGCGGACTTTTCAGGACCGCCTGAATTGCTCCGCAATTTCGGGCGGCGGTCCTGCAAGGAGTATAATCCACCGTGCATGTCGCCGGATATTACGGATCGGTGTGATGCTTGCTCCCCCAGTTTTTGCGCCGAACGGCAACGCCGTTCTTTGTCCGGCCGACGCCATGAATTGTCCTTCGGACATGAATTGCCAAAATCGTTGCACAGCGTTCACAATCGCCCCCTTTGCAGACGGACGATTGTGTGTTATACTGTAAAAGATATCGTTCAAGGAGAATCATATGGGATTTTTGGACAAGCTGCTCGGAACGTCGAGCGAAAGCAAACTGAAAAAACTCAAGCCGAAGGTGGCGGCGATCAACGCGCTGGAGCCCAAGATGCAAGCGCTCACGGACGAACAGCTTCGGCATAAGACGATCGAATTTCGGGAGCGCCTGAAAAACGGCGAAACGCTCGACGACCTTCTGGTTGAGGCCTTTGCGGTCGTGCGCGAGGCGGGCGTGCGCACCGTCGGCATGCGGCACTTCGACGTGCAGCTGCTCGGCGGCATGGTCCTGCATCAGGGCCGCATCGCGGAGATGAAGACCGGCGAGGGCAAGACGCTCGTCGCGACGCTGCCGGCGTACCTGAACGCGCTGGAGGGCGAGGGCGTGCACATCGTCACGGTCAACGACTACCTTGCCAAGCGCGACGCGCAGTGGATGGGCAAGATCTACCGCTTCCTCGGCCTTTCGGTCGGCTGCATCGTGCACGATCTGGACAGCGACGAGCGGCGCGAGGCGTACAACTCGGACATCACCTACGGCACGAACAACGAGTTCGGCTTCGACTATCTGCGCGACAACATGTGCGTCTACAAGGAGCGCATGGTCCAGCGCTCGCTGCATTACGCGATCGTCGACGAGGTCGACTCGATCCTGATCGACGAGGCGAGAACGCCTTTGATCATCAGCGGACGCGGCGAGGAAAGCTCCGAAATGTACGTGACGGCGGACCGCTTTGTGAAGGGCCTGATCCGCGGCGAGGATGTCAAGGAAATCAGCAAATCCGAGCAGATGCAGGGCATCGAACAGCCGGAAAGCGGCGATTTCATGGTCGACGTCAAGCACCGGCAGGTCTCGCTGACCGCTGAGGGCATCAAAAAAGCCGAAAAGTTCTTCAACGTGACGTCGCTTGCCGACACCGAGAACACCGAGCTGAACCATTACATCAAGCAGGCGCTGCGCGCACGCTCGCTGTTTGAGCGCGACAAGGACTACGTCGTGCAGAACGGACAGGTCATCATCGTCGACGAGTTCACGGGTCGATTGATGATCGGCCGCCGCTACAACGAGGGTCTGCATCAGGCGCTGGAGGCGAAGGAGGGCGTCAAGGTCGAGCGCGAAAACAAGACGCTCGCCACGATCACGTTCCAGAACTACTTCCGCATGTTCAAGAAGCTCGCCGGCATGACCGGTACGGCCAAGACCGAGGAGGACGAGTTCTCCGCGATCTACGACCTTGACGTTGTGGAGATCCCGACGAACAAGCCGAACATCCGCATCGACAACAAGGACTGCGTCTACATGACCGAGGAGGGCAAGTTCCGCGCGGTCGTCGCCGAGATCGAAAAGGTCCACGCGACGGGCCAGCCGATCCTGGTCGGCACGATCTCGGTCGAGCGCAGCGAATACCTGTCCGGTCTCTTAAAGCGCAAGGGCATTCCGCACGAGGTGCTGAACGCGAAGTATCACGCCAAGGAGGCGGAGATTGTTGCGCAGGCGGGCAAGCTCAACCAGATCACGATCGCCACGAACATGGCGGGCCGCGGCACGGACATTCTGCTCGGCGGCAACCCGGACTTCCTGGCGCGCCGCGCGATGCGGCAGGACGGCATGGACGAGGAGCTGATCGACGAGGCGACCGGCCACGCCGAGACCGAGGACGAGGTCATCCTGGCCGCGCGCGAGCAGTACGCAAAGCTGTACGCGGAATTCAAGAAGGAAACCGACCGCGAGCACGACGAGGTCGTACGTCTGGGCGGTCTGCACATCATCGGCACGGAGCGGCATGAGAGCCGCCGTATCGACAACCAGCTTCGCGGCCGCGCCGGCCGTCAGGGCGACCCCGGCAGCACGCGCTTCTATGTATCGCTGAAGGACGAGCTGATGCGGCGCTTCGGCATGGACCGCATGGAGGGCATCATGACGCGGCTTTCGCCGGACGATGCGTTCCCGATCGAGAACGGGCTCATCACGCGGCAGATCGAAGGCGCGCAGAAGCGCGTCGAGGCGGCGAACTTTGACACGCGCAAAAACGTTCTGCGCTACGACGACGTCATGAACAAGCAGCGCGAGGTCATCTACGGCGAACGCCGCAAGGTACTGATGGGCGAGGACCTTCGCGATCAGTTTACCAAGATGATCGATGACACGACGGAGAACATCGTGAGCGCCTACGCGAGCGAGCACTCGAAGCCGGAGGAGTGGGACATCACCGCGATCGAGAAGGAAATGAGCGACCTGTGTGTTGCAAACGCTGCGGGGATCCTGCACAGCACGGACATCAGGCGCCGGAGCGATCTTTTAGAGCGCTGCAAGGCGTTTGCCGCACAGCAGCGGGCGATGAAGGAGGCCGAGCTCACCGAGCAGGGCGTCGACATGCGCGAGGTCGAGCGCATCGTGCTGCTGCGTGCGGTCGACACGAACTGGATGGACCAGATCGACGCGATGGATCAGCTGAAGCAGGGCATCGGCCTGCGCGCCTATGCGCAGACGGACCCGGCCAACGCCTACTCGAACGAGGGCGCGGACCTGTTCGACGCGATGATCGAGCGCATCCGCGAGGAAGCGGTGAAGAACCTCTTGCGCGTGCAGGTGCGAAAGGTCCCGGTCGAGCGCAAGGAGGTTGCAAAGCCGGTCGACACCCCGTCCCCGGACGGCGAAAAGCCGAAGGTGCTGAAGCGCTCGGCGAAGGTCGGCCGCAACGATCCCTGCCCCTGCGGCAGTGGCAAGAAGTACAAAAACTGTTGCGGCAGAAACGCGTGATTGGAAAGGCGGCCGAGGGGCCGCCTTTTTGCGTGATGTTTGCACCTGCGGCACAGGCATATTGCAAAAAAACAGTTTCATTTCGCGGAACTTTTTGGGCGGTTCGCGCGTCTGCCTTATAGAATGATCATTCGGACAATGCGATCCGTTCGGATCGCCGATGGAGGAACCCGATGGCTACGATACATGACGATGTGTTTGTCAGCGAGATCAGAAGCGTCAAACGGACTGCGTTCGGCGTGGCGTTTCTGATCCTGAAAAACACATACGACTGCGAGGACGCGATGAGCGCGGCGATCGTAAAAGCCTACGAGCATCGCGGCACAGTGAAACAGCGGGCCAGCTTTCGCGCATGGTTTCTGCGCATCTTGCGCAACGAGGCCTATACGATCCTGCGCGAGCGCCGCAAGGTCTTTGAGACGGACGAGATCCCGGAAGCCCTTACCCCGTTTCCCGATCCGGCGCAATCGCTCGATCTGCGCGCCGCGCTGATGCGGATCCCGGAGGAGCAGCGAAATGCGCTGTATCTTCAGCAGGAGGGCTATTCCATGGAGGAGATCGCAGACGTACTGCATGTCCCCGTCGGAACGGTCAAGTCGCGGATTTCCCGCGCAAAGCAAGCCTTACGGAAGATCCTGGAGGAAGATGACAATGCGTAAATCGATTCGCGTTTCCGACGCTATTCCGAAGATGCCCGTCTCGTTTGAACAGACGGTGGAGCGGACGCTGAACAGCGTCTGCAAAGAACAGAAATCGAGTGCGCGCGCGAAGGAAAGGACGGCGGAAAACCGCTGGGTCCCGACCGGCGAATCCGTGCGCACGAGCAAGAAAACGCCGAAGATCAGGCAGATTTTCGCCTATTGCACAGTCGCCGTGCTGCTGGTCGCGATCGTCGGCATCGGCGCGTTCGTGCTGCGAAACGCGCTGTACAACGGCAGACAGACCGAGCTGTCGCATGGCATGACGGAGCAGACCGAGCTGCCGAAGGACGACGCGACGCTGCAAAACGACGTATCGTATTATTTCCTTGTGGACGGCGAGCCCGTCTATCCGTTCGAGGGCTTCGCGTGGGAATCGAAGCCGGGATTGGAAGCGGACGGCGCGGGCGTTCGAATCGAGGATGAGAAGGTCCGAAGTCAGATCCCCGCAACGGAATACAGCGCAGGCATGCCCTTCGCCGTCCTGACGGCGGACGGCTGGAAGATGGACGAGATCATCGTCTTTGACGCAGCATACGAGCGCATCGCGGACGTCGCCGGCAGCGGGATCCCAAAGGAAGAAGGCAGCGTCTATGTCGTGACGGATCTTCTTAATACGCTTTCGCCCGGCACGTACTATGTGAGCGCGATCGTCTCGTACCGCACAGAAAATTACAGCAGGGGCAACGAGATCGCGATCTGCCTGCACGTCGGCACGGGGGCAGGTGAACCGTCGACGACGGATGCGCCGATCCTGCAGCCGGAGCCGTCGCTGCTGCCGACGCCGTTTGCGTCGCAGTCGCCTTCCGACCCATCGTCGACCCAGCCGCCGAAGGATGCGGACGAACCGCAGACGTATGTGACCTGGTCCGCGGCGCTCACCGGGCTTTTGCGCACGGAGGATCCGGATGCGGTTCTGAACATCTCCATAATCGCCATCACTTATAACGAAGAGGACGACCTGGGCTTTCTCTATCAGGGGAAGTCGCTGACCGAATACCGCGAAGAGCCCGCGCTTGCCGCGTATTGGGAGGCCTACGATCTATGGTACTTTACGGTGTATCCTGCCGTGGACGAGCAGAACCGCGGCACACCGGGCTGGGAGAAGCACGATCCGGGCGCGCTGTTTGATGCGTACTGGCGGGAGCGGCATACCGACGCGGAGATCCGCGCATACGAGCAGGCCGCCGAAGCCTACGGCGAGGCAAAGAACGCGCTCCGAAGCTGGCGGGACAGCACGGCGGGAAAAGACGCGGTCCGGGCGTTCCTTCAGCAGGAATGCGACCGCCTGAACGCCTGCGGCTTCCGTCTGCAGCTCGTGCGCGTGGAGGACACGCAGTCGTACCGTCTGGACGGAACGGCGACGGTCGAACAGCTGCGCGCCTTCCCGGCAAGGGACGTCACGCATTTCTACTGGATCACGCTGTACAACGACGACAGCCCGATCGACGAATGATCTGCAGGGCATAGGATCGTCATCCTGAAAATGAAGCGCGAAGGGAGGCCGAAGTCGGTCTCCCGTTCGTTTTATCCGGACGTGATGCTTGCACGCGCGGGGAAAACGTGGTACAATGATCTCATCGAACAATGGGGAGGGATGGGCCATGCTGCCGTCGCTGATCATGAACGCGCTGATCGTGCTCTTTGTACTCGGAGCCGTTTTGTGGGATTACCGGAAGGCTGATCCGCATCGCGTGGTGTTCCGGTATTTTACCACGCTGTCCAACGTGTTCTGCGCCGTTGCGGCGCTTGTGCTGGTGACGGTCGGCGACCCCGTGCCGTTTTGGGCGCTGCTGCTGAAGTATATCGCCACAGTCACGGTCACGGTGACGCTGCTGACAGTGTGCTGCTTCCTGCTGCCCGTCTCACACGACGGGAAGGGCATGTACGGCGGCGCGGAGCTGTTTTTGCACCTGATCTGCCCGCTTTTAGCGATCGTATCGTTCCTCGCCTTTGAAAAGCCGTCCGCGGGCGCATCCATGCCCGCATGGATCATCCCGATCGGCGTCGTGCCGGTCATCCTGTACGGGTTCCTCTATCTCAACAAGGTGATCCGCGCGCCCGAAGCGCACCGCTGGAACGATTTCTACGGCTTCAACCGTAACGGCAAGTGGGCGCTGAGCTTCGGCGCCATGGTCTTTGCCTCCGCACTGATCTCGTTTTTGCTTTGGATCATCCCGTAAGAGATCAAATAAAAAGGTTCTCCGGGAGGAGAACCATCCTGAATGTACCCAAAGTGCAAACATCATAAGGGCTTGTTCCGTTTGGAACAAGCCCTTGCGTTTACCGTTCCTTTCCGAAGAAGAACAGCGCCACCGTGCCCGGACCGGCGTGACAGCCGATGATCGCGCCGATGTTGTAGATCTCAATCTCGCTCTTGATGTGCGGGAAGCGTTCCTCAACCTGCTCCTTGACCTTCAGCGCGTCCTCAAGGCAGTCCGAATGGCTGATAAACACGCGGCCGGAGTAGTTCACGCCGTCGTCCGCAAGCTCCTCCATCTGGTCGACCAGCGCCCGGAGCGCGCGCTTCTTGGTGCGCACGCGCGAATGCACGGTCAGGTGGCCCGGATGGTCCATGCGCATGACCGGACAGATACCGAGCAGGTTGCCGATGCGGCCCGCGGCCGCCGAGATGCGTCCGCCGCGCACATAATAGGTCAGAGTGGTCGAGCAGAACAGGTGCTGTACGCGCAGGCGGTTCTTCTGCGCCCAGTCATAGAGCTCGTCGATCGTCTTGCCCTCGTCGCGCAGATCGCACAGCGCCTGCACAAGAAAGCCAAAGCCGGACGAAGCGCCGCGCGAATCGACGATGTACAGCTTGCGCTCCGGAAACTGTTCCTTCAGAATGTCGGCGGCGGCAAGCGCGGCCGCATAGGTGCCGGACAGCCCGCTCGACAGCGTGACGTGCAGAACGTCCTTGTGCTCGGTCTCGAAGAGCTTTGTAAAATACTCCACGAATTCTGCGGTGTTGATCAGCGTCGTCGTGCCGACCTGTCCCGCGCGGATGCGGTCGTAGAATTCCTTGGAGGTCATGGACTTGCCGAGGTCGTCCTTGAAGGGAACGCCGTCCATCGTGAAGTCGCTGTAAAGGAGCTTCACGTCGAGCGAATCGAGCTTTTCCTGACTGAGATCGGCGGGGGAACAGCAGCTTACAATATAATCGTGCATTTCATTTCTCCTGTGGACAGATTTCATATCGTATTATAGACGACGGCTGCCCAAGATGGCAATCTATCCTCCCGGCTTCGGCGCTCTACCAATCAAAAACACACGGTAGAATCCGGTTTTCGGACTCTACCGTGCGTGGAATGTCAGGTTTTATGCGGAGTTTCAGAACTTTCCGGAGTGGCCGCCGTGCGTGCCGCCGGAGGACGAGGTGTGCGTGGTGCTGCCGCCGTGGAAGCCGCCTCCGCCGCTGCGTCCGCCGCCTCCGCCGGAGGAGGTCGTCTCCGTAACGCGGACCGTGCGGGAAACGCGGGTGTTCAGCAGCACGTCGCTGTTCTGCGTCAGCCGGAACGACTGCGGGACCAGATATGAATCGGCCTCGGTCTTGCTGTACACGTCGGTCAGCTTGCGCTTCATGGACGAGACCGGGATGCGGCCGAGCAGCACACCGATCCCCGCCGCGATCGCCACCGGGATCCAGTTGATCGGGTTGATGGCATGCCCGTCGCTTGCCGCCTGCAGGTATTCGTCCGCCTTCGCGGTATACGCCTTGAGGGCGTCGCGGATCTCGTCGCGCTCATACAGCGCGGAGAGGATGGACTGCCGGAACTTGTACATGCCGCGGCCCTGGAACGCCTTGCTTGCGAAGCCGTCGGTATAGAAGCCCATCTGTCCGCCGCTCGACAGGAACATCAGGATGCCGCCGCGGTCCTCGTTTCCGTCACGGTAGCCGTAGCCGCCGCTCTCGTACGCGCGCTTTGCGTTTTTGTCGCCGTCGTCATACCATTGCTCGGTATCGGTCACCAGGACCACGTCGCAGCGGTATTTGTCGCCGAGCGCCTTCAGCTGTTTGGAGAGATCCCGGACCTGCTCCACGGTCAGCATCGCGGCCATATCGGCAATCACGGGCTTGCCGTTTGCGGTCTGCTCGGAAACGGTGAACACGTCGAACGGCGTGCCGCTGCGCGCCTCCTTGAGCAGATATTCGCAGCCGTCCGCGAATATGTTGAAGCCGTTCGCGTAGTCGTTCTGCTTCAGGTAAGGCAGGAACGCATTCTCCAGATAGATCTGGATGCCGTAGTCCGTGAACGCCGTGATGCCGTAGCCGCTGGTGGAGATCGCAAAGTCGCGGTCCTCCATGGAAAGCAGCAGCAGCACGCCGTCGCCGTCACGGGTCGTGCCGGTTTCGTCGGGCGTCGCGTCGTAGCCGTAGCCGTTGTAGTCGAAGAAATCGTCCGCGTACGCCTCGGCGCTCTTATAGCCGAGGCTCGACACGGTCGCGATCACGACGTCGCAGCGGTACGCGTCGCCGATTGCAAGAAGGCGCTTCGAGAGCGCTTCAGCCTCAGCCGCGGAGAGAAGCTGCGCGCTGTCGCAGAGCGTCGGCTTGCCGCCCTTGGTCCGTGCGATGTAGTCCGGGACCGTAAACGCCGCCGTTTCCGCAGCGGTCGCCTGCGCGTCCGGATTGGTCTGGTATGCAAGAAGCTGTCCGTCCGCCGCATCGAAGTAGGAGAGGACCTTGCGGTAATTGTCGTCCTTGACCGAGCGGAACGTCTCCCAAAGCACGCCGTCGCAGACGCTGTCGGTAAACACCGCTTCGGCGAGCGGCCCCTTGTGCGCAAAGTGATAGTACGCCTCGTTGACAAACAGCGCGACCGCGTTTTCCTCGGTCACCGTCTCCACCATGAACTGATCGGCGTAGTCCGTGATCTGTTCGATCGACATCACATAGACGAAATAGACCCCGACCTGATGCGTGTCGGCGATCTGCTGCGCGCGCGCTTCGATCGCCTGCAGCTCTTCTTCGGTGAGCAGGCCCTCGTCGATATAGATGTGCGCCGTTTGGTCGGCCTGCGCGGCCGCCAGAGGAAGGAGCAGCAGCGCGATCAGAAGGATCGAAAGCAATCGTTTCATATGCAGCCGCCTCCGCATCCGAGAAAATGTGCAAGCAGCACGGAACCGCCCAGAAGGACCGCGAACAGCCCGCCGAACAGCAGCCAGTAAAGCCGCGCGCGGCCGTTGTCGACCGGCAGATTGCCGACGAACTTGCCGGTTTGTCCGTTCATGGCGAAAGTGTACAGCTTGCCTCTCCAGCGCACGTGCAAAAGCCAAACGGGCAGCAGCGCGTACTCACGCTTGTTGTTGCGCTCCGCATAGTTCGCGCTATCCAGCGAGACGGAGCTGAAGCCGCCGGTCGTCTGCGACATCATTCGCCCGAACGTGTCCTGAAACCGCTTCTGCGCCCGCGGAACGCTGTCGTCCGCGCTGACGTCGTAGCGATCGGAGAAGTAGCCGGAAAGGTACGCCGTCTGGAACGGGACCGCTTCGGATAGATCGAACGGCTCCAGAGAGTCCATCAGCGCGTCGCTCATCTTCTTCGAACCGTCGACCGGGATCTGTGAGAAGGTCGCTTCGCCTGCGCGCAGCAGCGCGTAGCTGGAGGTTTCGTGATAGATATACTGGCTGTCCGACCATGAGCGCGTCTTTGAGGCGCCGTACTTCATGCTGGCGGAAACGTCGGAGGAGAACAGCCAGAACGGCACGTACATGCCCTTGATCTCCTCAATGCACGATTCCGAACGGAACGCCTTGGGGAGCAGCTTCTTGCCGTGCAGATGCTTGCGGAACGCGCTCTGCGCCGCCTGTTTGTCGACCTTGAACGGCAGCACAAGGTCCGGCTTCCAGTCGCCGGTAAACTGCCGCTTCATGATAACCGTGTTGTCGCAGAACGGACAGCGCGAGCTTGCGAGCGTGTCGTCGCCGAGCACCTCGCCGCCGCACGCCGCGCAGGTGTACACGTTGAGGCCGGTGACCTCGTCCTTTTCCCAGCGGGTCGGGTCGTTCGCCCACGGATCGCTCTGCGTGTTCTTGGCGTCCTCCTTCAGAAAGCTGTCGTAGTCGATCAGCGACTGCGGGGAGAACGAGGAATCGCAGTACGGGCAGACGACCTGCTGCGACGCGCTGTCAAAGTGCAGCGACGCGCCGCACGCGGGGCATCGGTATTCCAATAATTGCTGAGGCATTGGAAACTCCTTTGGTAAAAGTGGAAGGAAGGGTGCGGAGGTGCTCCGCACCCTTCCTGCGGGGTGTCAATACGAATTACGCCTCAAAGCGGGTGCCGCATTCGGGGCAGAACTTCGGCGGATTGGCGGGATCCGCGGGCTTAAAGCCGCACTTCGGGCAGACGACTTCCTTCGCTTCAGGCCGCTTTGCGCCGCACTGCGGGCAGAAGTTGCCGGTGTTCACCGCGCCGCACGCGCAGGTCCAGCCGTTCTGGGGCTGCGGAGCGGGCTTCTTGGTGCCGCACTGCGGGCAGAAATTGCCCGTCGCGTTCGTGCCGCAGGTCGGGCACTTCCAGCCGTCCGCGGGCGCGCCCTGCTGTTGCTGCTGCTGACCCATCTGGAACAGGGCCGCCGTGTTGCTGCCCATCATGCCGCCGGCCTGGCCGACCATGCCCATGCCCATGAAGCCGGTCATCGCGCCGTTGGTGTTGCTGGCCGCCGCCTTCATGGCGTCTGCGGTCGACTGCGTCATCGTCGCGGCCGCCATCGTCGGGTCGCGGTTGATCGCCGCAAGCTGCGCGCTCTTGATGCGCTCCGCGTCCTCTTCGGTGAGCGTGATCGGGTTCATCGCGATCGAGACGACCTCAAGGCCTCTCTTCTCGCCCCAGAGCTTAGAAAGCTCGACGTTCATCGCCTCGCACAGCTCGGTGGTGTGCGCCGGGACCTGGTTCGGGCGGATCTCAAGGTCGGAGATGCGCGCCATCGCAGGCTGCAGCGCGTTGACGAACTCGGTCTTCAGCTGCGCGTCGATCTCGCTGCGCAGGTAGTCCGAGGAGACGTTGCCGCAGACTTCGGTGTAGAACAGGATCGGGTCGACCATCTTGTAGGAATAGACGCCGTTGCAGCGAAGGCTGACGTCCATATCCAGACGGATGTTGCGATCGACGACGCGGAACATGATCGGGTTCGACGTGCCGAACTTGTTGTCCATGATCTCCTTCGTGTTGAAGTAGTACACCCGCTGATCCTTGCCGGTGTCGCCGCCGAAGGTGAAACGACGGCCGAGCGTCTTGAACGAATTGATGATGCTCTTGCCGAGGGAGCCTGCGAAGATGCTCGGCTCGGTCGAGGTGTCATAGATGAATTCGCCGGGCTCGGCGGAAACCTCCACGACCTTGCCCTGTTCGACGATGATCATGCACTGACCGTCGGCGACTGCGATGACGGAGCCGTTCGAGATGATGTTGTCGCTGCCCTTCGTGTTGGAGGAGCGGCTGCCCACTCTCTTCTGTCCCTTGGTTACCAGAACGTCCTTCGGAAGCGCTTCACAGTAGAAGAACTCCTTCCATTGATCGGCGAGAACGCCGCCCAGCGCGCCGATACCGGCCTTGATAAGTCCCATAGTATTTCTCCTTTCAATTTGTCGGTGCTATCGAAAAAGGTGGAATGCCCTTGTTCGCCTTACTCTTCGCGCTTCTCCGCGTACGGATTGCGCACCCTGTTGGAATACGGATTCTTGTTTTCCGGGGAGGGGATCGTGTGCTTGCCGCCGTACCGTGCAAAGATCACCAGCAGCACCCGCAGCAGAACGGCCAGCAGCCATACGCCGAGCGCGACCCAGAACCACGCAATGTTGAGCCCGATCGTGTAATGCAGCACGAGCAGCACCCACGCCGGAATCGAGCCGGGCAGATAGATCAAAAGATACCAGAGAATGCACAGGAAAAACCCGCCGCGTTCCTTCTTTTCCATTCCGGATACCTCCTTTGCAAATGATTCCTCATATATTATAGCGAATTGCCGTATAAAATGCAATGCGCAATTGTGAGATTTGTGTTATACTGATGTAAATGAGAGGTGAAGAATGATGCTTGACAAGACGCTTTCCGGGGAGCTGAACGAACTCGTCGACGCCGCGCGCGCCGCATCGGACCGGATTGGCCGGTCGGACGTATTTGTGCTGCCGTTTCCGGTCAAAAGCTGGCAGAATGATTTCTGCCGCATGTATCGCCGGGTCAAAAAGCCGGACATCGTGCCCGTCGGATCGTTTGACGAAGCGCTTGCGGCATGGTTCGGCTGCTCCGCGCCCGCGCTTTTGCAGGCGATCACGGACCGTCTCGGCGACCCGCAGGGTGTTTTCCGTGCGGAGGACGAAGCGGCGCTTTTGGACGCGCTTTCCGGCTCGTCGGGCCGCTCCGGCGCGTTCTACACGACCGAGGACGCCTTCTTCGCCGCCTTCACCACGCACGTCCTCGCCTTTTTGATGGGCAATTTCGATTGAGCGAAGGGAGAAGCCGCATGCAGATTACGGCATTTGACGAACAAAAACGGCCGAACGTGTTTGATTTGCGGACATTGGACGCATACAGCGGGACGTTTTGTTCCGAGCATTACACATTTCATTATAAACCCGGTTCGTTCGCGACGCAGAATATCGGTTCCGTTGCCGAAGAACAGGAACGCTGCTTCCGCCAAATCACGGAGCTGCTCGGGATCCCGTTTCGGGATACAATACAATATTATCTGACGGATTCGCCGGAGGAAAACGGCAGGATCATGGAAGAGCTGTTCGGGGAATACGCGCCGGGCAACGGCTTTGCGATCGGACCGCACAGCGTCTTTGCGGTGTACAGCGCCGAGATCCGCTGCATCGGCGCGCACGAGGACACGCATCTGATCTCCTATGCGTACTGCGATCCGACCAGTGCGTTTCTCAGCGAAGGACTTGCCATGTTCATGGACGGAGAATGGTGGGGAAAGCCAAACACCGAGTGGGTCAAAGTGTTCTTGCGAGACGGCCGCTATCGCTCCGTGTTTGCGCTTGCGGACGACGAGACCTTTTGGAACGCGCCGTGCGAAGTTTCCTATCCGACCGCCGGCGCATTTACGGCGTTTCTGATCGAGTGCCTCGGCGCAGAAGCGTTTTTAGCACAGATATATCGCCCGGACGTACCGCTTGCGGAGAAAGCAGCGCTTGTATTCGGCGAAACGTCCGAGACGATCGAAAAAGCATTTACGGATTGGATCGAATCAAGGTGACCTCATCCGTCACCTTCGGTGACACCTTCCCCATAGAAGGGGAAGGCTTTTGGCGGCGCACATGCATAGGCTTCGCCCCCTTTAGGGTGGAGAAGCTGTCAGCGATAGCTGACTGATGAGGGGGCATGCGTTTGCGCAGCAAACATATCGTGCGAGAAAGGGAATGCCGGCTCCGGCGTTCCCTTTCCGTATATCGTGCTTGCGAAAGCAAGCATATCGTGCGGCGCAAGCCGCATATCGCTATCCATGCCGCTTCGCGGCGCGTCACCGTCCGATCAGACGGTTGAGCTCCTGCGCTTCGGCGCAGGTGAGGGGCTTGTCGGAGATCATGCGGTACAGATAGAGATAGATCGTGTCGAACGGCGGGTCGGCGCAGAGATCGGCGTGCCGGTCCATCCAGTGCGCGATCGTCATCGCGTCGCCGGGGTTTAAGAACGTTTCCGGATGCACGCCGAGAAGCAGCTCCCTCAGCTTGCGAAGCTCATATTCCGTGCCCGATTCGGTCGAAAACCGGCCGGCGGGCTTTTCCATGGGCTTCGCGCGCTTTTTGTACGGGCGCACATCGCGCGGGTCCTCGCCGTATTCCAGAAGCAGTTCGCGGTACAGTTTATAGCACGCGAACGCGTCGCACAGCGCATCGTGATGGTCGGTCAGAGGAATGTCGAACGCAGCGCAGAGCGTGTCGAGCCGGTAGCTTCCGTAGGTCTCGCGGGCGAAGCGCCGTCTTGCCATCTGCACGGTGCAGCAGTACGTGATCTCCGGCACGGGGATACCGTATCGCGTGAGCGTGCCTGCGATCATGCCGAGGTCGAACGCGGCGTTGTGCGCGACGATCACGGAACCGGTGAAGTACCCGGCGATTTTCGGCCAGAGCGTCGGAAAATTCGGCGCTCCGAGCACGTCTGCGGGCGTGATGCCGTGGATGGAGATGTTGACCGGGTCGAACGGGACCTCCGGATCGACGAGGTACGATTCGGTTCTTACGATCTCGCCGTATTCCGCGACGACGATGCCGATCTGACAGATCGCGGCGTCCCGACCGTTTGGTGTTTCGACGTCGACGGCGACGATGCGGGTTTCTTTCGTTTCCATGCGTACAGTATAGCAGAGGACGTGGCGGAACGCAAGAATTGTGAAAATATGGGAAAACCGGTGTTTTCCGCTTGCGGGAACGGCGGTTTTGTGGTATATAATACAGTATTGAACGATTTGTCTGAAGAGGAATTCCAATGGAAAAAAAGATGAAAAAAGGGCCCGGACTCAAGCATCTCAAGCCATGCGTGCGCGGTTATGTAACGCCGTCGGTCATGACGCCGGTGCTGATCGTGTTCGAGGTCGCGCTGGAGATTCTGATCCCGCTTCTGATGGCGGCGCTTGTCGACGGCGGTCTGTACCGTCTGGACGAGTTTCAGCTGCAGGGCGTGATCTCCCGCCTGCCGTACAGCAACAACCTGCAGTTCGTGCTGTGGGTCGGCGGACTGATGGTGCTCGCGTCACTGCTGTCGCTCCTTTGCGGCGCGCTTGCGGCGCGCACGTCTGCGGTGGCGTCGATGGGCTTTGCAAAGAACCTGCGCGAACGGATCTTCGACAAGATCCTGCAGTTTTCGTTTAGGAACACCGACCGGTTCCAGACCTCATCGCTGGTCATTCGCGCAACGACGGACGTCAACAATCTGCAGAACACCTACCAGATGTTCCTGCGCATGATGTTCCGTGCGCCGATCATGATGGTGCTCGCGGCGATCATGGCGTTCCGCATCAACGTCAGGCTGTCGTATATCTTCGTGATCGCGCTGCCGCTCGTGCTGACGCCGATGCTGCTCTTTATGTTCATCGGGCGCAAGCGGTTCAAGATGATGTTCAAAAAGATGGACACCATGAACAGCGCCGTACAGGAAAACCTGATCGGTATGCGCGTGGTGAAATCGTTCGTGCGCGGCTCGTATGAGAACGGCAAGTTCCGCGACAGCGCCGACGATCTGATGCGGACGCAGATCTATGCGCAGAAGCTCTTTTCGTTCGCGAACCCGATCCAGCTCGGCGTGATGTGGGGCGCGACGATTTTGCTGTGGCTGTTCGGCGGGCGGATGAGCGTTTCGCCGGACGGGAACCTGCCCATCGGCGAGCTGACCGCGCTGATCGGCTACTCCACGCAGGTGATCGCTTCGCTGCAGATGGTTTCGATGTTCCCGCTGATGCTTTCGAGAATGCGCGCGTCGCTGGACCGCATCAACGAGGTGTTTGAGGAACAGATCGACATCGAATCGCCCGAAAGCGATCTTGCGGTCGAGACCGGCGAGATCGAGTTTGACCACGTCGACTTCTCGTATTCCGGCAATCCGGACGTGCTGAACCTCAAGGACATCAACCTGCATATCCTGCCGGGGCAGACGGTCGGCGTCATCGGCGGCACGGGCGAAGGCAAATCGACGCTCGTGCAGATGATCCCGCGCCTATACGACGTCCTTGCGGGGTCCGTGCGCGTGTCGGGCCACGACGTGCGCGAATACAGCCTCAAAGCGCTTCGCGACGGGGTCTCGATGGTGCTGCAGAAGAACATGCTGTTTTCGGGCAGCATCCGGGAAAACATGCGCTGGGGCGATCCGGACGCGACGGACGAAGAGATTCGCGAGGCGTGTAAAATCGCGTGCGCCGACGGCTTCGTTTCGGCGTTCCCGGACGGGTACAACACCGACCTCGGACAGGGCGGCTGCAACGTGTCCGGCGGGCAGAAGCAGCGTCTCTGCATTGCCCGCGCACTTTTGAAAAAACCGAAGATTCTGATTTTAGACGACTCGACAAGCGCGGTCGACACCGCGACCGAGGCGAAGATCCGGGACGGTCTTTCTTCGCTGCACGACATGACCAAAATCGTCATTGCGCAGCGGATCACGTCTGTTATGGACGCGGATCAGATCATCGTTATGGAGCACGGCAGGATCTCCGACGTCGGCAGACATGCCGAGCTGCTCCTGCGCAGTGAGATCTACCGCGAGGTCTATGAATCGCAGGTCAGAGAGGAGGTGAACGCGTAATGCCGCCGAGGGGAGGTTCCTTTAACAGCAAGATGGGCGGAAAGCGCGCCGAAAAGCCGCTGAAAACGCTCCTTCGCCTGTTCCGTTATTTCAAAAACTGCACCGGGATCCTGATCGTTTCGATCATCTCGATCCTTGCGTATTCCGCCGCGTCCAACTATGCGGTGCTGATGACGAAAAAACTGGTCGAGGTGCTTGAAGCCGGGATCGGCGCGGATATGGCAAAGTATGCCGCACTGCTCATCGGCATGGCGATCCTGTACGCGATCGCCGTCGTCACCAACTTCCTGCTGAACCGGCTGATGCTCTCCTGCTCCGCGCGCGTCATGTGCGCGCTGCGCAAGGAAATGTTTGAAAAGATGCAGTCGCTTCCGATCTCGTTCTTCGACGGACGCACGCACGGTGAGCTGATGAGCTACTACACCAACGATACCGAGGCGGTCAACGAGCTGCTGCACCATTCGATCACACAGATGCTGATCTCGATCTCGTCGCTGGTCTTTGTGTTCGGACTGATGGCGTCCTTGTCCATCCCGGTCGTATTCATCATGATCTGCATGGGCGTAACCGTGTTTTATGTGATGCGCGGCGTCACGCGCAAGAGCCGCCGGAACTTCAAGAAGCAGCAGTTTGAGCTGGCCGCGGTCAACGGTTACATCGAGGAGATGATGGAGGGACAGAAGGTCGTCAAGGTCTTTACGCATGAGGACAAGGCAAAGGCGGGCTTCAAGGTCCACAACGACGAGCTCTGCAAGGTTGCGACCGACGCGAACACCTACGCAAGCATCGTCGGTCCGCTGATGAACAACATCTCCCACATCTTCTATGCGATCACCTGCACCGTCGGCGTGCTGCTGGCGGCGCCGGTGCCGGGCGAGGAGTTTCTGCTCGAAAACACATGGTTCGCCTCGCACCAGGCGTTTCTGGTCGAGGGCAGCGCGCTGATCGCGTCGCTGCAGTTCGTGCGGCAGGTCAGTAACCGCATCAGCCAGATATCGCAGCAGTTCAACTCGATCCTTCTTGCACTTGCCGGCGCGGAGCGCATCTTTGCGCTCATCGACATGCCCGCCGAGGTCGACGAGGGCACGGTCACGCTGGTCCGCGTCGAGCATCAGAACGGCAAGCTCAGGGAGACCGACCGCCGCACCGGCTATTGGGCATGGAAGCGCGGCGACGAGCTGATCCCGATGCGCGGCGAGGTGGTGTTCACCGACGTCGACTTCTCCTACGACGGCAAGAAGCAGGTTTTGAGCGACGTGTCGCTGTACGCGCATCCGGGACAGAAGATCGCGTTTGTCGGCTCCACCGGCGCGGGCAAGACGACGATCACAAATCTGATCAACCGCTTCTACGACATTGCGGACGGCACGATCACCTATGACGGCATCCCGGTCCGCGAGATCAAAAAGAGCGCGCTGCGAAGCTCGCTCGGCATGGTGCTGCAGGACACGCATCTCTTCTCCGGCACGGTCATGGACAACATCCGCTACGGGCGGCTCGACGCGACAGACGAGGAGTGCATCAAAGCGGCGAAGATCGCCAACGCGGACTTCTTCATTTCGCATCTGCCCGAAGGCTATCAAACGCAGCTGGTCGCGGACGGCGCGAACCTTTCGCAGGGACAGCGGCAGCTCATTGCGATCGCAAGAGCCGCGGTCTCCGACCCGCCGGTGCTGATCCTCGACGAAGCGACGAGCTCGATCGACACGCGCACCGAGAAGCACATCGAAAAGGGCATGGACGCGCTGATGCACGGCCGCACGGTGTTCGTGATCGCGCACCGTCTCAGCACGGTCCGCAATTCCGACTGCATCATGGTCCTCGAAAACGGCCGTATCATCGAGCGCGGCGACCACGACGCGCTGCTGAAGGAACGGGGCAAGTACTACGAGCTGTGCACCGGCACAAGCGAATTAAGCTGAGAGGGCGGTCACGCCCTTAGCGATATAAATCCCTGCGGGATCAGCGATATGCTCCTTCGGAGCACGATATATCTTCGACACGATATACCCTGCGGGGTACAGGGATTTATATCATATAGTGCGGCTTATGCCGTATATCGTGCTTGCGACTGCAAGCATATCATACTGCGGAGCAGTATATCGTCTTAAAACAGGACAGGATGCACTGTCCTGTTTTTCATTGTTTACACCCATGACGCAAAAATAACACAACCGCGTGGTATCCTGTAGAAAAAGGGGGGATTCCGATGAAAAAGGCTTTGATTTGTTTGCTGTGCGCCGTACTGCTGTGCGGTCTGTTTGCGTGCGGAACGGATCAGGAGCCGACCGCGCCGGAGGAGAAGAACGAACCGATCGCCGAGCAGCCGACCGCCGAACCCGCCGCGACGGACGCGCCCGCGTTTTCGGAAAGCGAAGCGCGGCCGCTGTCGTTTGAGACGGACAAAAACACCGGCTGGGTATACAACGGAGGATGGCAGGGCAAAAGGTGGACCCATTATCACCTGCTGGTCTATGCGGACGGAACCGCGTACCTGTTCACGCCGAACGAGGTGTTCGCGCTGACGGAGAACGGCGAGACGTTCTCTTTAGAAACAAGGTTGTTCCGGACGCCGGACGATACGGAGCCCGCGCTGACGCTTCCCGCAGGGGAGGTGCAGCTTTCTACCGACGGCGCAGCGGTGAAAATCGAGATTGTGTCGGACCCGCTCGGCGTTCTGGCGTACGACGAAGTGGACGGCAAGGTCCTGGAAAAACAGGATCGTGAGCCCGGCGAAACGCGGTCGGAGGTCAATTGGTTTTATGTGCCGATGGAACCCGGTACCGAGTGGGTTGACAGTTTTGATCTGGGTGAACGTCATTACGCGTGGCTGAACATGGCAATCGGTGAAAACTGTGAAATGACCGGCACGCTGCGCTTTCCGGACGGAACGGAACGGCCGTGCACGCTGGTCGGCAACGACAACGGCTATGCGCTGATCGACGCAAGCGGAGAGACGCCGGAACTGCTGCTTTACGGCATAAAAGCGTTCGACGAGGAGGAGTACCGCGCAGCGCGATACGAGCTGGTTGAGCTTCCTCTCGACACGGTCTGCGATCCGTTCGGGCTGTGCACTGTCGACCCGTTCAGCATCGGGCGGCATGACTGGCAGTATCAAGAAGACGATTGGCTGACATACATGCCCGGCGTCAATCTCGATACGGTCATTCTTTCGATGATCCGCGACGGCTGGACGGACAGGACGCCGGAGATCGAAACGCTCCATCCGCTGTTTTCGGGCTTCTTTGCATGGCTTACCAAGGACGGACAGACGCTTGTGATCCACTATGAGCTGGATTTCGGCACGCCGTATGGAGTCAGCGAAGCCTACGCGGACGCGTTCGTGCTGTACGGCGCGGACGGCGCGGTGCTGAAATGGAGCGGCGCAAAGCCGATCGATCATGCGATCGCCGACGGTTACCGCCTGGAGAAGGATGCGTACTTCTACCAACTGACGGGAGGAACCGGCGCGATGATCACCGGTGAGGACGAGGACGCATACTTCCTCGACGACGGACGGATCGCGATCGAAACCGTGCCGCACGAGTCCGGCGACGGCGACGTTGATTTTGAGATCGTCCGCGTGATCCCGTAACGCGCAAGCCGGATCGCAGGAGCGGATCGCATCGGCGCGGTGCGTTGTATTGCTTCTTGATGGGAGGCCGGGGTCGGCCTCCCCTACAATGTCCGTTATGTCGCAGGAGCGGATCGCATCCGCCCGCCGCAAAGCGGAACTGCATGAGAAAAGCGCCTCGCGTGGAGGCGCTTGTTTTCGCTATCTCTCAGTGTTGCACTTAGTTTGACAATTCATCCTTAATAGAACGTCGCAACCGGCTGTTCCGGCTGGTCGGCGGGGGAGAAGGAATGCACCGTCAGCACCGGGCCCTTCTTGCCGTAGATGTTCGAGAACTTCTCGTTGATGCGGCCCTCGACGATGCCCCAGCTCTTGTGGCGGACCGACTTTGCACGGTCCCAGCGGCACACCAGCGGGCAGTAGGCGATGTCGGCCTCGCAGCAGGTCATGATGTGCCGGCCGGCCAGAAACGTGTCCTTCGGCAGGCGCATGTTGTTTGCGCAAAGGCCCTTGTAGCGGACCGTCTTGCCCTCGTACTTTGCGGGCTCGTCGATAAGATCGCGATAGAACAGCGCATAGTCGCGGTCGGCGATCTCGATGATATCCGCGTTGATGTCGAACGGCAGCGGATCCTCGATGGTGTCCTCCTCGCTCGTGCCGTCGGTCAGATCGTACACGATCTGCGCCCCGCGCGAGACGCCGCGCACCAGCTTGTGCAGCTCCATGCGGTCCTGCTCCGGCTTCACACGGTTGAAGATGACGAGCTCGGCCGTATTCAGCTTGTCCACGACGAGCTGTCGCATGTTTGCGTTGAACGCGCCGATCGTCGTCGCGTCGATCAGCATCGTCTCCTGCGCAATGCCCCAGTTCTCCGGCAGGCGGTCGAACAGGTCGTTCATCTGCCACATGCCGTTGTATTCGATCATGATCCGCGATGCGGCGGCCTTGCGGCCCCACAGGATCATATTGCCCTGCGTCAGCTCGGACTGCTCCGAGACCTTTTGGATCGTGACGTTGTTGATCGAAAACCGCGACGGAAGCAGCTCCTCCTCGCCGTCCTCGCACAGGATCACCAGCGTGCGCTGCCCCTCGTTGAAGCCCGGATCCTCCAGCATCGACTGCAAAAACGTCGTTTTGCCGCCGTCCAGGAATCCCGTGAATAAAAAGACCGGAAGCATCATGGCCGTTTACTCCGTAAAGAGCGATTTCAGCGCGTCCTCATTGATCTTCGAGCCGATCACGCACAGCCGCCCGATCACGCCAGCAGGCCCTCTTCTGACCTCGACCTCGCCGGGCACATGGTCAAAGTGGATCCACTGCCCGCCGTCGGCAGAGGGGACCACGCCCTTCGCGCGCAGCACCGTGCCGTAGGCCGCGGCGTCGTCCAGCGCGTCGAGCTTCGATTTGATCTCGTCCTCGGTGAAGCGGTGCATCGTCTCGACGCCCCAGCTCGAAAACACCTCGTCCGCGTCGTGGCCGTGATGGTGGTGATGGTGATGATGCTCGTGCTCGTCCTCGTCGTCATCGTCGTGATGGTGATGGTGGCATTCGCATTCCGGATCGTCGCACTCCTCGCCGTCGTGGTGATGGTGGTGATGATGGCACTCGTGCTCCTCGTTCTCGTCGTCATCGTCATGATGATGGTGGTGGCAGCATTCGTGCTCCTCATCGTCATCGTCGTCGTCGTGGTGATGGTGGTGATGATGCTCGTGCTCGTCCTCATCGTCGTCATCGTGGTGATGGTGATGATGGTGGCATTCGCATTCCGGATCGTCGCACTCCTCATCGTCGTGGTGATGGTGCTCGGCCTTCAGCGCCTCCATGTGCGCCTTCAGCGTGTCGCGGTTCTCGATCGCCGAGATCAGGTCCGCGCCGGTAAGCGAATCCCACGGCGCCGCAACGACGGTCGCGTTCGCGTTGAGCTCGCGGATCATGTCGAGGACCTCGGTGAGACGTTCCTCGGAAACATCCTGCGAGCGGCTCAGCACAACGCAGTCCGCAGCCTCGATCTGGTTCACATAGAACTCGCCGAAGTTCTTGCGATACACGCGCGCCTTCTTCGCGTCGACCACGGCAACGCAGCTGTCGATCACAACATCGTCGGTCAGCACGCCGCTCACGGCGCGCTTGACGTCGGAGAGCTTGCCGACGCCGGACGGCTCGATGAGGATGCGGTCGGGACGGAACTCGTCCAGCACCTTCTTGAGCGCCTTCGAGAAATCGCCGACGAGTGAGCAGCAGATGCAGCCGGAGTTCATCTCGGTGATCTCGATGCCGGCCTCCTGTAAAAATGCGCCGTCGATGCCGATCTCGCCGAATTCATTCTCGATCAGCACCAGCTTTTCGCCGTTAAAGCCGTCCGCGATCAGCTTTTTGATGAGCGTCGTTTTGCCCGCGCCCAGAAAGCCGCTGAAAATATCGATCTTTGTCATAGATAACGCCTCTTTTCTGTTTGTTCGCCTGCTATCCTATCACGTTTTTCGGATTTTGCAAGCATTATATTGTAGACTTTTTGTGAGAACATGCCGGGAGCATTGCCTTCCGCCCGCGGCGCATGAACAGCCTAACGGTCATGCAGCCCGAACCGCACGGCAAGCGAGTCCGTCGGGCACGCGCGCGAACACCGTCCGCAGCGGATGCATTCGGCGGAGTTGAACTGTTTCGTCGGGTCGATCCCCATCGGGCAGACCGTATCGCATTTGCCGCAATGCACGCACGTTTCGGATGCAAATTCGAGATGCGTAAGCGAGATCCGGTTGAACATGCCGTAGATCGCGCCGAGCGGGCAGAGGTAGCGGCAGAACGGCCGCGAGATCAAAAGCGCAAGCAGCAGCAGCGCAAGCAGCACGCCGATCTTCCACCAGAAGAAGAAACCGACTGCCTGCCCGTACTGCGTGAGCGCAAGCGGGATCCCGCCGAACAGCGTGCCGGAGGGGCAGAGGAGTTTGCAAAAATACGGCGTCAGTACGCCCTTGAGCGCGGAGTACAGCGGCAGGCCGATCACGAGCACACCCAGCACGGCATACTTCAGCCACCGCAGATACTTCTCATACGGGAACGTGCGGATCTTTTTGAAGAACGGAATGCGGTACACAAGGTCCTGCACCCAACCGAACGGGCAGAGCCAGCCGCAGATCCAGCGGCCGAGCGTCAGCCCGAACAGCAGCAAAAAGCCCAGCACATAGAACGGAAAGGCGGGCTTTTTGTAGCCGCCGGAAAGCGTCGCCTGCAGCGAGCCGATCGGACACGCGCCGACCGCCGCGGGACACGAATAGCAGTTCAGCCCCGGCATGCAGACGGACTTCGTTTTGCCCGTCTCAATGCTGCCGAGGAAGAACCGGTGCAGCATGGGATTCTGCAGAAGGAATGCCGCCGCCTGCACGGAGAGCCGCTTCCATTCGCCTTTTACACGTTTTGCCTTAGCCAATGCCGATACACTCCAGACAGATGCGAGTCGCCTTCATCAGGACGGATGCGCCCTGTCCCGAAAAGACGCCGTACAGCAGAAACACCGTGCCCGCTATTGCGAGCGCGGCAAGGATACCGATGCGGACGCGCCGCGTCACGGCAGCAGGCCCTCGATCGTCGCCGCCCAGCTGTCGTAATCCATCGCGCCGATGACCGGGTCCGCGCACTCGTTGCCTTGGCTGTCAAAGAACAGCGTCGTCGGGAAGGCCTGGAGCTTGCCTGCATAGCCCAGAAGTGTTCCGGCGGGTTCGAGCGTCGGGAACGTGATGCTGTTGTCCTTCAGGATCGCAAGCGAATCCTCCATGCTGTTCGGACTGGTCAGAACGCCGAGGATCAGCACGTTCGGATGCTCCTGATGCAGCCGTTCGAGCGACGGCATCTCATAGATGCACCAGCCGCACCAGTCCGCCCAGAAGTTTACGACGATCAGATCGTATTCATGGAAGATGTCGGAACTGATCGGTTCGCCGTACAGCGTGACCGTATCGAACTGCAGATCGCCTGCCGACTGCGGCGCAGCGGGCTCCGGCGTCTGTCTGACGGGCTCCGGCGTTTCCTCGACCGGATCCACCCGGATCGCTTCCGGGACCTTCGTGGGCGCGGCGTCGGCGCTCTTTTTCGCTTGCGAACAGCCGAAGGACAGGCACAGCAGCAGGCAGATCAGCAGACAAATCGCTTTTTTCATCAAAGGGAGTCTCCTCAATTTTTTCTTTATTGTAACACATTCGTGCAAAAATACAATTGTTTCACCCGAATTCCTCTTGACAACGGCGTAAAAAGCGTTATAATTGTGTATGCACAGTAAGCACAATAAAGGAGGGAAACATGAAGATTTTAGAGATTCAGAACCTTCGCAAGCAATATCCGGGCTTCCTTCTGGACAACGTCAGCTTCGACGTGGAAGAGGGCAGCATCATGGGGTTCATCGGCCGCAACGGCGCGGGCAAGACGACCACGATCAAGAGCGTGCTGAACCTTGTCCACGCGGACGGCGGAACGGTCCGGTTTCTGGGGAAGGACCTTTGGGCAAGCGAGGCGGCAAGCAAGAAGCAGATCGGGCTGGTGCTCGGCGAATTCAACTATTACAAACGTAAAAAGCTCAAGGCGATCGCGGCGGTCACGAAGGGCTTTTACGAGGACTGGGACGACGCGGCGTACGAAGGCCTGATGAAGCGCTTCTCGCTCGATCCGGAGAAGAAGATCAACGAGCTCAGCCAGGGCATGCGCGTGAAGTTCGCGCTGGCGTTGGCGCTGTCGCATCGGGCAAGGCTTCTGATCCTCGACGAGCCGACGAGCGGGCTCGATCCCGTTTCGCGCGATGAGCTTCTCGATATCTTCCGCAGCATCATCGAGGACGGCGAGCACAGCATCCTGTTCTCGACGCACATCATCTCGGACCTCGAAAAGTGCGCGGACTACATCACCTACATCAAGGGCGGCAAGATCCTCGTTTCGACCGACGCCGACAGCTTCAAGGGTGCGTATCGGCTGGTCTCCGGCGAGGCGGAGCAGCTCTCGCGGTATCGCGACCGGCTCATCGGCTTCCGTGGGCACGCGTTCGGCTTTACGGGGCTCATGCGGGCGGAGGACGCTGTCCGTGCGGAGGATCTGAAGGTCGCGCCCGCGGATATGGAATCCATCATGATCTACACGGAAAAGGAGGACGGCCATGAAAGCGCTGCTGAATAAGGAGTTTAAGCTCTGCCTGCATCCGACGATCTTTATCTATCTTGCGCTCGTCCTGATGCTGCTGATCCCAAGCTATCCGTACCTTGTTTCCTGCTTCTTCGTCTGCAACGCGATCTTCTTCGTGTTCCAGAACGCGCGCGAAAACGGCGATTCGATGTATACCGCCATGCTGCCGGTATCGAAGACACAGACGGTCAAGGCGCGCGGTCTGTTCGTCGTGATCGTGCAGATGATCGACATCGTGCTGATGGCGGGCATGTGCGCGCTGTCGCTGGTTGCAATGCCGGGCTTCAATTCGGGCGGCACCGACCACAGCCTGACGCTTTTGGCGTTCGCACTGATCCTGTTTACGATCTTCAACCTAATCTTTCTGCCGAGCTTCTACAAGAACGGCTACAAGGCGGGGACCGCGTTCATCAAGGGCGCGATCGGCGTGTGGATATGGATCGTCGTCGCCGAGGGCCTGATGATCGCATCGGGCGCGATGATGATGAACGGCGCGAACGTCCCGTTCTTCCGCTTCCTTGCCGAAAAACTCGACTGCTTCCCGAAGACGTCCGAGGCGTGGACCGCGCAGGGCATCCTGTTCGGCACCGCCGCCGTGATCTATGCGCTCGGCACATGGCTTGCCGTGCGTCTGTCCGTGAAGCATTATGAGCGGGTCGACGTGCAATGAGGCTTTCCGTCAACCCGAACGACAAAACGCCGATCTACCGGCAGCTGTATGAGCAGATCGCATCCGATGTGCTCACGGGCGCGATCGCGCCGGGCACGCCGCTGCCGCCGATCCGAACGGTATCAAAGGAGCTCGGCGTGTCGATGATCACGGTGCGCAATGCGTGGGACATGCTCGAACGCGACGGCTACCTTGTCACGCGCGCGGGCAGCGGTTGCTTTGTCGCCGTGCTCAACGAAACGCACCGCAAGTCCAGAGTGGACGAGCGCCTCTGCACGGCCGTCGACGCGCTCGTTTCGGACGCAAAGTCCCTCGGCGTCGACCGCACGTCCCTGCTCGCCCTGATCGAAGAGCGCTACTGATTCCCGCGGGACCTATACGCAAAACCGCCCGAAACCGGGCGGTTTTTGCTGCTTAGAGGCGCTTACCGTTCGCGGATCAGCGTGATCGCGCCGTCGGAAAGGTCGAGAATGTCGCCGAGCAAGCCGACATTCGTCTGCTTGGTATACGTCACGTTCGGCGCAAGCGGTGTGCGCACGCCGTCGACGGAGATTTCCGTCAGGACACGCAGCCGCGGAATCAGCTGCACCGTATCGATCCGATCAAGGCGATTGTACGGGATCTTGTCGACGTGCAGCGTGTAGGTTCGGCGATAAAGGCCGTCGTCAACAATATCATCCGTGCCTACGGAGAAACGTTCGCCTTCGGCCTCGGCTTCAAAGAAAAGATTGTCGAAAAAGCCCAGGCACTGCGGCTCGGTCCATTCATCCGGCACCGTGACCGTAAGAGCGACGCCGTCCACACGCAGTCCGTTGATCTCGGCGTCGCCGCAGATCGCGATCGTGACGCCTTCGAGGTTTGTCGGAAGGCTTGTGACGCAGTAGACCGCTTCCTTGCCGGGCTGCTCCTCGAAACGGGCGTACGTGACGCTGATCGTTTGCGGGCCGAGGATTACAGCCGGTTCCGCCGCCTTCAGCACATCGCCGGTGACGCTGCGGTACGCGGCAAGGTCAAAGCTTGTCGTGCCGAGCGCGGCCTCCAGCTTGATCTCGTCCCTGCCCGAAACGTCCGTGTTGATGCGGTACAGCACGGTCCCGGTCACAACGCCGTTTTTGTCGGCGTATGCAAGCAGGCCTTCGAGGAAGGTATTGACGGGGATCAGCGCGCCGTCCTTCACAAAGTATTCGTTGAGTCGGTCGATGTCGGGCCGCGTGACCGTGCAGCGAATCTCCTTTCCCGGCAGCCATTCGATCAGATCGGCGCTGATCTGTGCGCGCACGGCGTCGGTTTGCTGTCCGGTTCCGTATGTCTTGCACAGCTGCTTCATTTTAGCAAGCAGCTCCGGATTGGACTCCAGCGAGAATCTCGAAAGCGGGCCGAGCGGAACCTCCGTGCCGTCGTCAAGGACCAGCCAGAATCGGCCGTCCATCCACTCATATGCGGAATAGTCGCCGCTCAGGTATTCGTCCGGGACTCTGCCGCCCTCGAAATAGTCCGCAAGATCGGCTTCGTCGATACGGATCTGCGTCGCGCTGCCGCCGGTCAGCGTTTCCACTGCGGGCAGCGCGGTCAGGCCGTGCATCGTGATCGCGAGGCTCAGGTTGCGCCCGTCGAACACCGTTTCGCCGAGCTCCATCGAGAATTCGGCGGCGATTTGCTGCCAGATCGGTTCGTCGCATACGCGCAGGATCCGGTTTTTCGTGACGGATCCCTTCGGCAGCTCGGCCTCCGGCGCGTCCGACTGGACCGGCAGCACGGCGCGCTCGGTCGTCTCTGGCACCGCAGGTGTGACGGTTTCCTCCGCAATGTCCGTCGCGGGCGGGACGATCAGTTCGTCCAGCGCCGATGACGGACGGCTTTCCGGGTCCTCGGTCAGGTACTGCTCGGGGCGTTCAATGCGAAGCCAGCGGAACACCTCGGCCCGCGCCGACGGGATCAAAAGGACCGTGCCGCACAGCAGCACGAGGCACGCTGCGATCGGCAGCAGGATCTTCGTCCATGCGACGGGCGTCTTTTTCTTTTGCGGGGCATTTGAAAGCACTGCGCGGCGGATGGATTCTTTTTGGATCAGCTCGTTTTCTGCATAGCACAGGAGCTGTTCGGATGTGTGTTTCATACGGTGTTCTCCTCTCCGAGAATGGTTCTGAGTTTCCTGCGCACGCGCACGAGTCTGCTTTTGACGGCATTCTCCGTCGTGCCGGTTTCTCTTGCGATGTCGCCCAGCTTCATACCGTATCCGTAGTACAGGAGGAACATGCGCTGCGTGAGCTCGGGCTCGCTTTTCAGCCGGTCGAGGATTTCGCCGATCGCCGCGTGATCGAGGCTCAGCTCCTCGACGCTCGCGTCGTCCGGCAGATCGGAAACGAGCTCCAGCGGAACCGTTTTCCGCCTGGTCCCGGACCGGTAGAAGCCTGCGATCTCATGCTTCAGTGTCGTTAAAAGATACGCCTTCGGATCGCGGATCGCGCCTTTGCCCCGGCGGAGGAGGGTGCGGTAGAACTTTGCGTAGGTGTTTTGCAAAAGATCATGCGCATCCTCAAGCGGCGCCTTCAAAAGACAGAAGCGCATCAGCTCGCGAAACGTCGCGTCGTATACGGTGTTGAAGAATTTGGTTACATCTTTCATGGTTTTACTCCTTCGGGTTCACGGCCGTTCACCTATATAGACGCATGCACCGCAAAAAAAGGAGCGCTCGGAGAGAAAAGAAAAACGAACGGTCAAAGCCGTTCGCTTGCGGGTCGTGTCTGTTCTTATCTGCCGCGGCGTGCTGCGAAGCACTCGGAGCAATAGATCGGTTTGTCGTTTCTCGGCTGGAACGGCACCTTGGTGGGCTTGCCGCAGGATGCGCACACCGCGTCGAACATCTCGCGGGGCTGCTGTCCGCGCGCTGCGTTCTTGCGGGCCTTCCGGCATTCCGGGCAGCGGACGGGGTCGTTTTTGAAATCGTTCTTTGCGTAAAATTCCTGCTCGCCCGCGCTGAAAATGAATTCCTTGCCGCAGTCTCTGCAAACCAGTGTTCTGTCTTCGTACATGATGATTTTGATTCCCTTCGCGATTTGGATATTTGACGCCTCGGTTTCGGCTGACCTGGTCTTTGCCCCCACACTCGCCGGCAGGAGGGTTCGCTCATAAGCCTTGCTCCCCACTACTGCCCCTCTCGACGGAGAACCGCCGGCCGGACTTACCTCTAAGCCGCACCATGCTCACGGGCGCTTTGGCCCGCTTATGTGGATCGTTTCGCCTGCGACTGGCATCGACTTGCAACCACAGACCCGAATCCGGACATCCATTTCAGTATAAACCATCCGGCCGCAAATAGCAAAGGTTTTTTTCGGTTTATTGAGATATATTTTCAGCCGGTGCCGTCAATGACGGACTGTGTTGTCGTACTGGGCGCGGGGGCCGCCTACATATTTCGGGCGGGAGAACGCCATGACGAGGTTCGCCTCGCCGATTCTGCGCAGCGTGCTGTGTACCGGCACCGCCACGCAGTGCAGATGCATGCCGATCAGCGTGTCGCCGACGTCGATGCCGAGGCGCGCCTGACCCTTGAGGTCCTCGACCATGACCGCGTCCGGAATGCGTGCGTACGCTTCGGTCACGCACGCGCCGCCAGCGTGCAGCCACGGGCGTACCCAGACCTGCTGGAGTCCGTACTTTTGCATCGTTGCGCGGCTCACGCACAGCGAGCGGTTGATGTGCTCGCAGCCCTGCACCGCAAGGTCGAGCCCCGCTTCCTCGACGAGCGGCAGCAGCGCGTCTAAGAGCGCTTTCGCCGCCTCCTCGCTCGAGCCGGAGCCGATGCGCTTGCCGACGATCTCGCTGGTCGAGCAGCCGAGCACTAAAAGCGTGCCCTTTTCCGGCTGCGCCGCGTTCATCAGGATCGAAAATGCCTCTTTGACCTGTTCCTTGATTTCCTGTTCGTTCATGGGTGGTTACCTCGAAAGATGATTCTGCTGATCTCGTTTGCGCAAGCAAACATATCGTGCGGCGTGAGCCGCATATCGTCGATCTGTCCCTTGCGGGACACGATATGCCTTACGGCGCGATATGCCTTACGGCGCGATATGCCTGCGGCACGATATGTCCCTTACGGGACGCGATATGCCTGCGGCACAATGAGTATATCCCCAGTTTTCAGCAAAGTCAAGCGCGGAACCCTTTGCTTTTGCCGATGCAGTATGATATACTTTCTGCATGGAATTTGTCGAGCTTCTTTTGCAATGGTATCCCGATCATCACCGCGACCTGCCGTGGCGCAGGACGCGCGATCCGTACGCGATCTGGGTCTCCGAGATCATGCTGCAGCAAACGCGCGTCGCGGCGGTGATCCCGTATTACGAGCGCTTCCTCGCCGAGCTTCCGGACGTGCGCGCGCTTGCCGCGGTCTCCGACGACCGGCTGAACCGTCTTTGGCAGGGGCTCGGCTATTATTCACGCGCGAAAAACCTGAAGCGGGCGGCGGTACAGATTGTCGAACGATTTGACGGCAAAATGCCGGACACCTATGATTTGCTTTTGACGCTGCCGGGTATCGGCAGCTACACGGCAGGCGCGATCGCGTCGATCGCGTTTTCGGAACGTGTGCCCGCCGTCGACGGAAACGTGCTGCGCGTGTACGCAAGGCTTTTGAACGACCCGTCCGACGTAGGCGATCCGGCGGTCAAATCGCGCGTGTTCGGGGAGCTGAAATCGGTCATGCCCGACGATCCGGGCATGTGCAACCAGGCGCTGATGGAGCTTGGCGCGACGGTCTGCGTACCGAACGGGCAGCCGGACTGCGCGGGCTGTCCGCTTGCCGCCGTGTGCAGGGCGCGGGCGGCGGGGACGACGGGGCTTCTGCCGAACAAAAAACCGAAAAAGCCGCGCGCGATCGAAGCGCGCACGGTGTTTGCGCTGTACGGCGACGGCGCGCCGCTGCTGTTGAAACGTCCGAACAAGGGGCTGCTGGCGGGGCTTTACGAGCTGCCGAACGTATCCGGCACGCTTTCGACGGCGGAGGCGGCGGATCCCGCGGGCTTGAAGCGGATGATCGCCGAGA
>CAKJYC010000081.1 GCA_918244965.1 Clostridiales bacterium
CCTAAGGACACGCTCTTTTCATTCCCTCACTTTGTCACATATCATTGACAAACCTACATCCGCTAAAAAAAATATATCACTGTTGCACCGGTCTCCGCCGTGTCTCTACATATTTATAAATGAAAAAAACAAAACGGACGCGATGCACCCGTTTCAGCGTCATTTTACCTTGCAGGAGAGCACGTTCGACCACTCGCCGTAATAGGTGAAGCCCTCGAACTCGTGGTACGAGCGCACGCGGACATAGTAGA
Source organism: Clostridiales bacterium (assembly GCA_918244965.1). Classification (GTDB taxonomy): domain Bacteria; phylum Bacillota; class Clostridia; order Christensenellales; family CAG-138; genus UBA3792. The sequence continues at coordinate 252 of CAKJYC010000081.1, forward strand.
CCTTCTTCGACTTCAGATTCTTGACCGTGGTTTCGCACGTCTTGTAGTCGGTGATCAGGACCGTCTTGAGCTCCTGTGTGAACGCCTCGTCGCGCGCGACCTGCAGCTCGTAGCCGGTAAAGACCTTGGACGCGGTCCATGCAGCCTTCAGCCGCTTGCTGCCCGGCGTCACGGAATTCAGCGTGCGCGTCGTGATGCGGACCGTCGTTTTGAGCGGGCCGACGATGCCGAGGTTGTAGTTGTCCATCGGATCGACCGGATACGCCTTGACGCCGTACTGATAGCGCGTTCCGGCATAAGTCCGGTGGTCCGCGTCGTGGCCGTCAAGGTAGCTGAGCTCCGTCGTGTTGTCCCAGCGTGCAAAGTCCGTCCAGCCGTTGGTCGTGGTGCTCCACGCACGGCGATAGATGACATAGCCCGCGGCACCTTCGACCGCCGTCCACTTGAGCAGAATGCCGTCCTGCACGTTCTCGACGGTCAGCCGTTTGCCGGCCGGCAGATAGATCTTGAACCAGCCGTCCGCCGTTCCGGAATAGCAGTAGCGAAGCGTCACATCGACGAACGCCGTGCCCGCTTTGTCGTTATCCCGGTACGATACGGTGTAGAACTTCGGGTTGATCACGTCGCCGGTGTCCGCATTCGTCACAACAACGCGCGGCGTATGCGCCTTGTACGCATACACGACGTAGGGCGTTGCGCCGCGATACGCCACCTCTCCGTCCGCGAATGCGACCGCAGCGTTGATCGGTTTCGGATCCTCCGTTACCCCCGAAGCCGTATACGGAGCAAGGTCGGCGATGACCGCGCGCTGCTCATAGGTCGCGTTGCTGTGTCCCTGATCATAGCGGTACACGGACTCCGCTTCGACGTCGTCCCCCATCCGAAAGCCGATCTCTGTCCCCGCCGGCACGTCCGGCGATACCCAGAAATACAGCGAAAGCATCGGCTTGTCCGTCTCGATGCGGCAGCCGTAATCGGACGCAAACACGAAGCGCAGCGTCCCCTGCTCCGCGCGCATGTCGTTGACAAGCATCGTCGGCTTCCCCATCGGCTCGTCTTCGGCGTTGACCGCGAGAAGATTCCGTTCGCCGAGGTCCTGCGAATTGCGGATGTAGGCGATCTTCGCGGAATCAAAGAAGAGATCGAGCGAAAGTGCAGTCAACAGCTTCCTGTCGTCGACTCCCTCCAGGAACAGATCGACGCGCAGCAGTGTCTCGTTGCCGTCCGTCACCATGTATTCCGCAGTCTGCCCGCCCCGGATGACAAGCGTGTAGTCCTCTTCGGACGCGCCGGCGGCAGGGATCGCCGCAAGCAAAAGCACGCACGCCAGCACGATCGCCGCGATCCTGTCCTTCATACTACGTCCCCCTGTCCGGATTTCTTAATGATTGCATATTGTATCATACATCCCTCGAAGATGCAAGCGCGGCAAGCGATTTGCCGGAGTCGGCGTTTTGCCGCGTGCAGAGTTTTTGAAATTTGTGAATTTACATATTGACAGCATTTTACAGGAGTGTTACAATGCCCATTGCATCTGTGTAAAGCCGATGCTTTGATAAATGTTGAAGGTTGTTTCCGTCGGGAGAGGTCTGTCCATTCAGCGTTTATCAAAGCACCGGCTTTTTGTTGTCCCGAACCGACGGAACGCGCAAGCACCTTGACAACTGCATCCGCAAATGCAGCGACGGCTCCGGAGAAGCACGCCGCGATCCGCGAGGTCGGCGGGGAGCGTGCCAGGGAAAGCACCGCTGCAGATTGCGAGACCCCCATGAACCATTGCGACAGCCTGTATTCAGAAAGGAGCGATGTCCATGATAAACAAACTCAAAAACGCCGCATGCGCGGTCGATCTGTCGTTTATCCCCAGACGCGAAGGTTCGCTGCGGACCCGATCCGCTGCGTCTGCAGCCAACCGCATGATCCGCTCGGCCCGTCAGCTTTCCGGCGGCTGCATCGGCTGGCTGCTGACTGCGGACAAGGCCGAAAAGCCGTGCGTGTACGCGTTCTGTGAAAACGGAACGCAGGCTTCCGCGGAGGATCTCCGATGGATCTTCGCACCATGCGCCGCACACGAGCCCGTGTCGACCGACCGCATCGCCCGCGCATTCGACGGCTGCAGCCGGATCTATTCACTCGTTCGTCCGCAAGCGCCCTCGGATGACCGTCCGGATCCGCCCGCCTCGCCGGAAGCGCTTTTCGCATATGTCGCGGAGCTCATCCTCGCGCTGTCGCAAGCACGCGCGACCCTCTGCATCCTCGCCGACGGCGCAAACGCCGAGGTCCTGATCGGCCTGCCGGAGCAGATCCCGCTGCGCATCAAGGCGATGCTGTCCCTTGCGTTTCCGGGGACGGAGGTCGCCGCACTTGACGGCAGCAAAGAATGCCCGATGCCGATCCGCTGTCTTTCTGAGGCGATGCCCGCCTTCTTCGAAGCGCTGATGAGCGCGGCGTCCCTGTCGGGATTCTGCGGCGTGCCGGGCGACGACGAGGACGACTATGCGGACGATTTCGACCCGCTCCCCGATCCGAAGGACGTTGTGCTGAACGTCCCGGTCGAGGATACCGGATCGGACGCCGACAGCGGCGACGCTTCGCCTGCCGTCGATCATGCGCGCATGCTGGACGAGCTGATCGGGCTGGACGGCGTCAAGGAGCAGGTCCGGCGGATCAGCGCCTATGCAAAGATGAAGCAGGATATGGAATCACGGCATATTCCGATGAACCCCGTCGTTCTGAACATGGAATTCGTCGGCAACCCCGGCACGGCCAAAACGACCGTCGCAAGGATCCTGGCGGGGATCCTGCACGACGTCGGGCTGCTGTCGGACGATACGCTTGTCGAGGTCGGCAGGGCGGACCTGATCGCCCGGTACGAAGGCCAGACGGCCGACAAGGTCCGCGCCGTGTTCCAGAAAGCGAAGGGCAGGCTCCTGTTTATCGACGAAGCCTATACGCTTCTCGAAAACAACGAGGGCGAATTCGGCGACGAGGCGATCGGCACCATCGTGCAGGAGATGGAGAACCGCCGTCAGGATACCGTCGTCATCTTTGCCGGATATCCGGACAAGATGCAGTCGTTCTTCGCGAGAAATCCCGGCCTGCGCTCACGCGTCCCCTTCCGGATCGCGTTCCCGGACTATTCGACGGACGAGCTGGTTCGGATCGTTTCGCTCGAAGCGGACAAGCGGGGCTTCTCCGTCAGCAGCGACGCGATGGATACGGTCCGGCGTCTGTGCGAGTTCGGAAAGGGCAGAACGGACGCGGGCAACGGGCGGCTGTGCAGGAATATCGCCGAAAACGCGATCCTGAACTATGCGGCGCGGGTGTACGGAAACGACAGCGGCACCGACGGTCAGTTCGTCCTCTGCGCGCAGGACTTCCCCCGCCCTGCGGAACGCGCCGCGGTCAGACCGCCCATCGGGTTCTGCAGACGCTGAACCCGATCCCTGCGCCTCGGTTTGTCCCCCGCTCCCCGCCGCGAATTCCTTTTCTTGACAGGTCGTGCGACGGGTGGTATCATATGCATGTTTCCGTCACGTCTCCGTAGCTCAGCAGGATAGAGCATTCGCCTCCTAAGAACAAGGTGTATTGTTCGAGAGGAGTGCATAAATAGTGAATATGTCTCCGTACCTCAGCAGGATAGAGGGCCCGCCTCCTAAGCGGGACGCCGCGCGTTCGAATCGCGCCGGGGACGCCAATCCCCCGAAAACACTACGTTTTCGGGGGATTCATTTTTGTTATTCTGTTGTATCGGTACCGTCCGTCTGGGATCATTCAATGTATGATGATGTTGCATATACATTGACTTATACAGTGCACGTGAGTCCGAACACCCGTTTTGACTACATTTTGACTACACTGAGTCAAAATTTACATCAAGATGTCCGATTATCATTATGAGAAAGTGATTGCGCTTGCACAAACGCCGATCCACGGTGCATACAAACCGGTCGCGGATAAGATGCTCAGCTATGACAGTGCCGCGCTCTCTCCGAAAGCATTCCGGACATGGGTGCTGCCGCCGGAAGATGACACGGATGATCCGGATGACGAGGTCATCTATGGGGATGGATATGAGATTCCTCTGGATGATCCGCATCGGGGAGAAGAAGTGGAGCATGCAACGTTTGAGCGTGCTCTGGAGTATTGCAGGACCGGCAAAATCGGCTATGTTTCGGTGAGAAACGGGATCGGCCGCGCGTTTGTGCAGGGTTCAAAGTGGTATGAGCTCGAGTTCAGGATTCGCAACAATGCGATCGAAGAAGCATATTGTGATTGCCCGTTCCCGGGATTGTGCAAGCACCTGCTTGCGGTGGCGATCATGCTGTCCGTGATCAATAGGAACGGAGACATCGATCTGGATCGTGACTTCGTATTGATCGACAAGAACCGTTTCTTCGAGATGATCAAACACAACGGGCAGGCAATCAACCTGTAAGCCCAGGTTTAGGGACGGGATCGGAGTATTCTCCCCTTTTTCACACCCCCATCCGATTCCGTTCCCTGATTTGTGAATAGTATCGGGTATTCTAAGAACAACAACGGTTTATGCGTGAACAGCAGCGGTTATTATGTGAACTGCAACGGTTTATTTGTAAAAAGAATCAACTGCAGAATGTGACCGGTGACGGCGGTTTTGTGAACGGTAGCGGTCGAATCGTAAATATCAGCGGCAAAATGAACAGTATCGGGCATTCTGTTAACAATGACGGTTGGAATGTAAACAATTACGGCATGTTTGCAAATGATAAAGGTTCGTTTGTGACCAGTGATGGTAATACGAAAAAGATTTGAAAACCGTCTTTGCTGTCCGGTTTATCGGATAGGTCTTGTGGGATACTGGAGTCGAAGAGAAGTTAGAATGCCAAAGTGAAGTTACGATTTCGGGTAGTAAAAAAGGGATGAAGCCATAACTTCACATTGACAAAAGGAGCGTGGTATGTAGGGAGCGGGAGCGGAGTCAAGGGACAGAACGCTGGACGCGAAGCGTCCG
>CAKJYC010000082.1 GCA_918244965.1 Clostridiales bacterium
ATCCGAAAGGTCGGAATCTCTCAAGGGTCAGTCCGGCAACGCTGAAAAAGAACCTGGCGTTGATCAACACCAGGCCCAAGAAAGTTCTCGGCTTCAATAAACCGGTTGATTTGTTTGATCTTTCTATCTCTCAGTGTTGCACTTAGTTTGACAATTCATCAATACAAAAAGAAGGTTCTCCGACGGAGAACCTTCCTTCACATTCCCGAAGGGAAGATATCACGCTCAATACTCCTTCAGGCTCGGATTGTTGCCGTTGCAGTAGATCAGCACGGTCGCAAGCGCGACGCCGATCGCGCCGACGACCGGATGCATCCCAACGCCCGACGCGACAAGGCTGTTGACGACCGCCTCGTACACCGCCGAGACCAGTCCGATCCAGAAGAGCACGCTCTTGTTCCGGCTCTGTGTCTTCATCCATGCATTCCTCCTTAAAACAGTTTTCCGATCGCATACCCCACGATCCCGACGACCGCCGCCGTGACCGCTGCAAGCGTCAGCGATTCCATCCGCTTGCCGTTTTTCTGCTCCAGTATCCGAAGGCGCGCCTCGTGGTCCGCGCTGTTCTGCGCGATCGTCTTGACGTCCGTTTCGATCCGCGCAAGCGCCTCCAGTATCTCCGTGACCGTCCGTTCAGCCATGGCACACCTCCGTGTACTGCGGCTTGTTCGTGATAAACGCCTCGCGGCCGCGCCACAGGATCCGGTACCAGCCGGACGGCGCGCGGCCGAGCAGCGGGAACCGCTCGCCGCGATGCACGATCCCGATACAGCGCGTATGCGTGCCGTCGCCCTCACGCACACGCACCGATCCGCCGCAAATCCTGACGTGCTTCCCGTCCTTTCTGTCGAGCTGCGTCAGCCGCCCGAACCGGTTCCAGTAGCCTGCCTTGCGCGTGTTTTCCACAACGCCGACGTCGCGGCCGCGACATTCGATCTGCGTCTTCCCTGCGCACACGCCCACGTGCACGATGCGCGTCCCGTCGTGATGGAACACAAGATCGCCCGGCAAGAGCGCCTTTTCCCCGATCGGCTCGCACAGGTCGTACAGCCCGCGGCTCGACACGTCCTTCTCAAGCACACCGAGGTCCTTCAGCGCCCAGTACACAAGGCCCGAACAGTCGAACGCACGGACAACCTGCACGCCGTCCTGCAGCCGCTTGGCATACAGTGCGAACACACGCCGCCTGTTTGCTTCGCTCGTCTCGCGGCGTTCGATCCAGCCGGTCGGATCGTGCATGGCATTGAGGATCTCCCCGTTGCCTCCCCAGACGTAAATGCCCTTGCCAACCTCCGATCTGACCTTTTCCACGAATCGCTCGCGAAGGTTCGTTTCATTGTTGTTGATGATGTCTGTCATGTTGTCGCTCCTTTTCTTTCCCGGCATCATCATCATAACAGATCGGACCCGCCAAAACTTCCCGGAAGTTTTTCATATTCTCCCCCGTCCGCTGCGGCGATCTGACTCGGCCTTTCCTTCAAGCCGTCACAAAAGAACCGCCTGTGTGCAGCGGGTTGTCACAAGCGGCCGCGCGTGGTATACTGAATATATGGATATGCTCTCTGTGACCGTCCCGAAGCGGGACGAAACCAAAACCGTTGCGGACGTGCTGCGCGACGCGTTCGACGTGTCGGAAACGTATCTCCGTCGGCTCAAGCGGCGGCCCGGTGCGCTGCTTCTGAACGGTGCGCCGGTCTATACGGTCGCCCCGGTGCACGCGGGCGACGTCGTTGCGTTCGATCCGTCGGACGGCGAACGGCTGCCGATCCGGCCGATCCCGTTCCCGCTGCGCATCGTGTATGAGGACGAATGGCTGCTCGTGCTCGACAAGCCCGCAAACCTGTCCGTGCATCCAGCACGCGATCCGATGGAGCCCACCGTGGAGAACGCGCTCCGGGCGTACCTTGCGGGCGCGGACAATCCGCACCCGGTCAGCCGGCTCGACAAGGGCACGACAGGGCTTCTGACCGTCGCAAAAAGCGGCTATCTCCACGCGCGCATGAAATCCGTCCAGCACGCCGGACAGTTCCGAAAAACGTATCTGGCGATCGTCAGCGGCGTCCCTGCTTCGCAGATGATCGACGCGCCGATCGGACCGCGTCCCGGCTCGACCTACGAACGCATGGTGCGTACAGACGGAGACCCGGCGCAAAGCCTGTGTGAGGTGCAGAAAGCGCTCGGCGACCGGTCGCTTGTGCGGCTGACGCCGTATACCGGGCGAACGCATCAGCTGCGCGTACACATGGCGCACATCGGGCATCCGCTGCTCGGCGACTGGCTGTACGGTGAACGCAGTCCGCTGATCGACCGCCCCGCGCTGCACGCGGCGACGCTGTCCTTCCCCCATCCGATCACCGGCGAGCCGATTGCGCTGTCCGCCCCGCTGCCGGAGGATATGGAACGGCTGCTGAAAGAATCCTGAGGCAATAAAAAACTCCGCTGCGAATACAGCGTGTTTCTTTGTTTTATCCGTTCATGCGGCGGATTGCAAGCGGTACGATCGGCCGTCGGGTTTCTTTCTGAAGCAGCTTCATGCGGCGAAGCGCCACCATCCGGACAGGCTCCGGCTCCGGCGGGGCGTCGAGGACGTCGCCCCCTACGGGCTGTTCCGCAGGAATCTCGTTTCCCGTCAGAGACATATCATCCGGCGTCGGCGTTGCTGTCGGCTCCGGCTCAGCGTAATCTCTCGGCTCCCCTGTGCAAGGGGAGCTGTCTGCGTCAGCAGACTGATGGGTTGCCGGTTCCGCAGGAATATCGTTCCCCGCAGGGTTATCTCGTTCCGCAGGAATCTCGTGTCCCGTCAGGGACATTTCGTCCAGGTTTTCCTCCGGGCGGATGCGATCCGCCCCTACGGGCTGCGGTTGGGCCGGTTGCGGTGTCGGAATCGGTCCCGGTTCGGGAGCCGGTTCCGGCACAGACGTGCGCTTCGGACGGACGAATTCGCCGGTATCGGAGCGCTTGGATGTGAGCGTCGGTTCCGGCTCCGGCGGGGCGCCGAGGATATCGCCCCTTACGGGTTGTTCCGAAGGAATCTCGTTCCCCGAAGGGGAATATCGTTCCGCAGGAATCTCGTGTCCCGTCAGGGACATATCGTCCGGTTTTTCCTCCGGGCGGATGGGTTCTGCCCCTACGGGCTGCGGTCCGGCCGGTTGCGGTGTCGGAATCGGTTCCGGTTCGGGAGACGGTTCGGGCACGGGAATCGGCTTCGGGCGCTGGAATGCGGCAGTTTCTTCAGCAGTCGGCCGGACGGGCTGTCTCGGTTTTCTGCTTTGCGGCGGCGCGGGCTGTGCGCCCTCCCGCTTCAGGTTTTCCTCCAGTCCCTTCCGATACTGTTCGCGCCGTGCCTTTGCCTCCTCCTCGGTCAGCTCGCCGTAGTTGCGCAGCTTGATCGGCGCGGTATAGCCGAACTGCACGGTCGGCGCGTCGGTGAACAGCTGCTTTTCCCTGCGCCGCTCCGCGGTGCGCACGGTCTTTTCCATGTCGTCCTCGAATCGTGCGGGCAGTTTGTTCTTAAGATGGAGCTCCACGGCGAACAGCGAGATGCACGCGATCGCGCACACGCCCGCGACGATCAAGATGATGGCGGCGACGGTCTTCATGCCGCCGGTATACTTTGCGCCGAGGTCAGAAAGGTACGGGTTTACGGTGTAAACATAGACCGGATCGGTCTTGCTGTCTGCGATCGCTTTAAGGTCGGAGAGGTCGAGCTGGATCGTCTCCGAGCTGCACGGCTGTCCCGCGGGATCGACTGCGTCGAGCCGGAAGCGCAGCTCCTGCACGCCGTCCAGCTGATAGCTTCGGGTGAAATAGGTCTCACCGTGGCGCAGCTCATCGTAAGTGTTGATCACGCCGAACAGCGTCAGCTCCGTGAGCTTGGCGTTTCGGATACGAAGATCGCTGTAATTGCGGATCTCGCACTGGATCGTGGCGCACAGCTTGCCGTTCTCGTCGTAATACGGCGACTGCAGCACGACGTACAGGCCGAGCCGCACCTCGTCCGAGGTCACGTACGGCAGTACGGAATAGGCATTCGGGTCCTCGACATAGATATGCGCATCGAGCGCGTCGGTCGCCTCCGCATGGAAGCGGACGGTGCGGACCACATCGGAGGAGATCGCCGGAACGACCGTGTACTGCCGCACAACGATCTGGTCCGGACCGAGGTCGAACGGCTGCCCGATCGGCGTATTGATCTCGTCGTACAGACGGATGTTCGTCACGGTGCGGTTTCCGTTGTTTTTGACCGTGATGATGAAGGTGGTCCCCTCCTCGGTCGCCGGGTTCTGCTGCGCCGAGATCACAAGGTCCACCACAACGGATTCGACGATCAGCGGGGTCGCGGCCTCAGTCGTCATTTCACGCCGCCGCGCGACGTATTCGATGCGCGGGCAGAATGTCATATCCCCCGCGCCCATCTTGTACTCCACGCTTACGGTAAAGCCCTGCCCCGCGTTGAGCTCCGTCGCGGGCAGCGGAATGGTCTGCATGCTCTGCTCCGGGTCGAGGAGTCTGAGCCCGGTCATATCGAACTGGGTATCGTTTCGGACCGTATAGACGACGGTGAAGGTCTCGTCCGCGCGCACACGCGGCGTCTCACACGACGCGGAAACGGTGAGCTCCGGCACCACGAAGCGCTCGATCAGAATGCTCGCGGACGCCTCGCGCGGGTGCTTGATAAAGGTCGCGTCGCCGGTCTCCTCGTCGATGACGGTCTCCGTCTCGGTCCACGAAAGCAGATAGACGATCTCGACGTCCAGCTGGTCCGCGCGCACCGGCACGTCGGTCAGACGGACCTCCCTGGTCCCGCCCGCAAGCACGGTGATGGATTCGTCCAGCGTCATTTCGATCTCTTCAAACCCGCCGGACAGCTTCGCCTTTTCAAGCGTGTAGTCCGACTGCGACTCGTTGCGGATCGTGAACAACAACTCCGGGATCGTGCCGTCGCCCTCCAGCTCCGGCGCGGGATCGCACGCGACCGTCAGCGTGATCGGATGCGCATCGTCGGCCGACGCGGGCACGGGCAATACAAGCCCTGCCATCAGCAGCGCCAGCGCCAGTGCCATACATGCGATCCGCTTCATCAATAACTCCTTTTCATGTCCGTCAGGTCCATTCATGCCCCTGCGGGGCTGCGAAAGCGCCGCGCGCTATCCCTCCGTCAGCGGGAACGGATAGAATCCTTCGCCCTGCGCCTTGGCCGTGATGCGGCCCTCCGTGCGCTCGGAAAGCGCCTTCAAAAACGCGTCCGCATCGGCTTTTCGGCAGCGGAACGTGCATTGGATCGCCTCGCCGTAGTCCGTGTGCTCGATCACGCCGAACCGCTCAAACACGCTCCACGCGGCGTTGCGGAAAGGATACGGGACCGGCACCGTAAACAGCGTGCACGGCTCCATCGAGACAAGCCCCGCGGCGTCGACCGCGTCGGACGCCGAGCGCGTATAGCTGCGTACCAGTCCGCCCGCACCGAGGAGGATCCCGCCGAAGTAGCGCGTGGACACGACCAGCACATCGTAAAGGCCGCGCTTTTTCAACACCTCCATCATCGGAAGCCCCGCCGTGCCCTGCGGCTCGCTGTCGTCACTGTAGCGCGCCGCGCCGGAGCGAAGCCGGTATGCAAAGCAGTTGTGCGTCGCGTCCCAGTGCTGCTTGCGGATGCGCTCAAGAATCCCAAGCGCGTCCGCTTCCTCCGTCACCGGAAAGCAGCGCCCGATGAAGCGTGAGCGGTTGATCACATATTCGGTTTCCGACGCGTTTGAAACGGTCCGGTACGATGATTCCAATCCTGTCCGCCTTTCGGTACATTCTTTCAATTATATTATAGCAAACCATGCACCTGTTTGCAACCGCAATCGGACATCGTTCACAGAAGCGACGCATTTTTGACGCATGCGCTTGCCCGTATGAAAAAGGCCCTCCGATTCGGAGAGCCTTTCGCATAAGCGTTTCAGGTGCAGATCATTCTTCCGGCGGCAGTTCGCTCGTGCAGTGCGGGCAGCGGGTGGCGTCGTCTGCGACGGGCTGCTTGCAGAACGGGCAGAGACGCGGCGCCTTTTCGGGTTCGGGCGCGGGCACGTCCTTCTTCTTGGCTTCCTTCGCCTTCTCCTCGGCCTTGCGGAGCGCGCGGACCACGATGAAGATGCACAGCGCGATCAGGATGAAGTAGACGATCGCAGAAATGAATTTGCCGTAATGGAACACGGATATGCCGTTTTCGGCAAGCACCTCGGCAGACGGACGGACGCCGTCGACGAACAGGCTTTCCGGGATCTCCTTCATCGGGACGAACCACTGTGAGAAGTCCGCCTTGATGATGAGGCCCAGAAGCGGCATGATAATGTCGTTGATGAGCGACGTCACGATCGCGCCGAACGCGCCGCCGATGATGACGCCGACTGCCATGTCGACCACGTTGCCTTTCAGGGCGAACGCTTTGAAATCGGAAAAGAACTTTTTCATACAGGTACCCCCTTCTTTGATTACAGAATATATTATAGCACTGCGGCAAAAAAAGGCAATAGGTATTTTGCCTGCGAAGTCAATCCATGTGCGAAGCGCAATTCATGCCGCAGGCAATTCATTCGGGAGGTCGAGGTCGGCCTCCCCTGCATTTCTGTATTTCTTTATTCGCGATACGTCCTCATTCCGCCTTGCACGGCGGCTCGACGACGATGCTGCGTGTCTTGCGCGTGCGGATGCGGCGCTTCAGAACGCCGATCAGCGTGCAGACGAGGAACGACACGACGTGCACGGCGATGATTGCAGGCCCCGGCTGCGCCTCAATGAGAAGCGACAGGAAGAAGCCCGTGAAGAAGCAGACGAGCGACAGCGCGGCCGACAGCAGCATGACCGAGCGGAACCGCTTTGCGACGCGCATCGCCGACAGCGCCGGGAAGATGATCAGTCCCGACACCATGATCGCGCCGACCATCTTCATGCCGATGACGACCGTGACCGCCGTGAGCGCGGCGAGCATCATGGTGTACACGTTGACGCGCACGCCGGTCGCCTTTGCAAACGTCGCGTCGAACGTCACGCTGAAGATGCGCGTATAGAACAACACGAACAGCAGCAGCACCGCGACCGACACGCCGACCGTGATCCACATGTCCGTATCGGTCAGAAGCGCCATCGACGCCGTGCCGAACAGCGAATTGCAGATATCCTGATACTGGTTGTCCGAGAACCGGAACAGCAGCGTACCGATCGCGATCGCGCCGGTGGACAGAACGGCGATCGCCGCGTCCCCCTGCATGCGGCGCTTCTCGGTGAGGCCCATCAGCACGAACGCCGCCGTGACGACGATCGGCAGCGACACCGCCATCGACGCGTTGCCCGCATGCAGCACGGTCGCGATTGCCAAAGCCCCGAAGCCGACGTGGCTGAGGCCGTCGCCGATCATCGAGTAGCGCTTCAGAACGAGCGTCACGCCCAGAAGGCTTGCGCACAGCGACACCAGCGTGCCGACCACGATCGCGCGGAGCATGATCTCCGGCATATTGGAAAACAAGGCCGCAAGGTTTGTCATAGCTCGCCCTCCCGAAGATACTTCCGTCCGACGGGGCTGTTGCGGTACTCGGCCGCCGTGCCGATGAACAGCGGATGGCAGGAAAGGTGCAGGATGTGTGAGCAGCTTTTCACCGCCTCCTCGATGTCATGCGACACCATGATGACCGTCATCCCACGGCTGTTGACGTCGTGCAGCAGCTTGTAGAACTCGGCGGTCACGACAGGGTCGAGGCCGGTCGTCGGCTCGTCAAGCACAAGGCACTTCTTTGTGGCGCACAGCGCACGGGCAAGAAGCACGCGCTGCTGCTGCCCGCCGGAAAGCTCCTGATAGCTGTGTTTTTTGATGGGCGTCAGGCCGAGCAGCTCCATGTTCGCGTTCGCAAGCTCGCGTTCGCGGCGTCCGTAAAACGGCTTCAGCCCGCGCCAGCCGATCGTGCCGGACAGCACAACCTCGCCGACCGACGCCGGAAAGTCCTTCTGGATCGCGCTGCTCTGCGGAAGATAGCCGATCTCGTTGGGCTTCAGTCCCTCGCCCATCACGATGCGCCCGCTTGCGCACGGGATCAGTCCAAGGAGCGCTTTCATCAGCGTCGATTTGCCGGAGCCGTTTTCGCCGACGATGCCCCAGAACTCGCCCGCCTGCACCGAAAAGCTGACGTCGTGTGCGACGTTGTCGCCGCCGTAGGAAAGCCCGACGCTTTCAAAGGTCAGCAATGCCATTCACTCCACCGCCTTCCTGAGATTCTCTACATTCTGCCGCATGAGATCGAGGTAGGTCACGCCCGCGTCGAAGTCCTCGCGGCTCACGTTGTGGCACGAATGCAGCGTGAGGACGCCGCATCCGGTCGCGTCGGCGATCGTCTGCGCGATCCGCCCGTCCGAAAACTCGATCGTAAATACACAGGGCAGCTGCTCCTCCCGGACGCGCTCGATCAGAAATGACACCGTCGACAGGCTGACCTCCTCATTTGAAGAGCAGCCGGGCAGCGCCGCGTAGTAGCGGAGCCCCAGCTCGTCGCACAGGTAACGGAACGGGAACCGCTCCGCAAACACGACCGTGCGCCGCTTCGCGCCGTCCATGACCGCATGGAACGCGTCGTCGAGCGTTTGGAGCTCGGCCTTGTATGCGTCGGCATTCGCCCGCATGGCGTCCGCTTCGTCCGGCAGCAGCGCGCACAGCGCGTCGCAAAGGCCGTCCACCATGCGGATCGCGTTACGAGGGCTTGTCCACACATGCTCGTCGGGCGCGGTCTCCTCCTCCGTCTCACCCTGCATGCCGGGCGCAAGCTCCTCGTCGAGCGTGTCGACAAGGTCGATCAGCGCGACGGCGTTGACGGCTTTGCCGTTCGTTTCAAGAAAGCCGTCGACCCAGCGGTCGGTCTCGCCGCCGACGTAAACGAACAGGTCGCAGCCGAGGATCCCGGACATCTCGTTCATGCTCGGATCGAAGCCGTGCACCTCGCTGCCGGGTTTCGCAAGCATGCGCAGGTCCACACGATCGCCCGCGATTTGCCGGATGAAATCGTACTGCGGAAAGATCGTGCAGATGACGACGGGCCTTCCGTCGCCCTGCTGCGCGCCGCCGCACGCGAGCGCCGACAAAAGCAGCGCCGAAAGCAGGATCCACAGGATCGCGCGTTTCATTTCGATTGCCTCCTTCCGTGCGTCAACAGCTTTGCCACCGGCGAACGGTGCACACGCATCGCGCCGACCGGGCAGAACTCCTGACAGCAGAAGCATTTGATACACTTTCTGCGGTCGATGACCGCCTTTTTGTTCTCGATCGCGATCGTATGCGCAGGGCACACGTCGCGGCACCGGCCGCAGCCCACGCATGCGCGCTTCTTCACCCTCGGCTTCGAGGCAAGGCACAGGTCCATGCCCTTTCGCACCAGCCGTGAGAACACGTTATTGCCGCCGACGAACAGCAGCGAATTGCGGTTTGTGATCAGCTCGAAGTCCGTCTGCATAAACGCGTTCCGGTCGCCCGAAACCGTGAGTCCCTCGACCGTGTCCGGACAGAGCCCGCGCCGGACCGCCGCCGCGATCGTCGGGACCTCCTTGGGCGTTAGCCCGATAAGCGTCGCCGCCAGCACGTCGAGACAGTGCGGGCTTTTCGATGCGATCAGGCAGCCGACGTGCTTCGGCGTGCCCTGCGTGGGGCCGTTGCCCTCCATCGCGGTCACCGCGTCGCAGATGTGCAGGACCGGCCTGAAATGCTCGTCAAGGTCGACGATCATATCCGCAAAGTCGTTCGGGTTCGGGAAGCGGTAGTGGTACTCCGGCTTCATCGTGCCGGGGATCGTGCCGAACAGGTTCTTGGCCGCCGCCGACAGCGACATCATGCCGTGCGACTTCAGCTTGCAGAAATTGATGAGCGCGTCGCAGTCGTCGAGCCAGCCCGTGTAGGTGAAGCGCTTTGCCTGCACCGCATGTTCGTCGAAGGCGTCCTTTTCGGAAAAATCCCGGTTCAGCTCCGCGCCTGCCGCCTCGGCTTCAAGAAGGCCGGAGACCGCGTACACGCGGTTCAGCACCGACGCGTTATAGAGGTTACCGGGGCTGTCGCCGATCACGACCGACGCGCCGCGCGCAAGGAGCAGCTTTGTCAGCGCGGTCAACAGTGCCGGGTGCGTGGTGACCGCCTTCTCCGGCTTTGCGCCGGAGACGAGGTTCGCCTTGATCCCGATCCGCATGCCGGGCCGTACCCAGTCGAGCCCGCCGAGCGGCGCAAGCACCGCTTCAAGCGCGCTTTTACACACGTCCGGCGCGTAGGTTTCGCACGGGACGATCGAAACAAGGTTCGGATTCATTCGGTCATCTCCCTTGTAAGCCGGATCTCGTCCGCGTATTCCGAAAGCGCCTCATGCGGCGTTTCGAGGCAGAACGGGAGGTTGCAAAGCGCCGGGTGGTTCACAATGCGTCTGACGCCGTCAAGCCCGATCAGGCCCTCGCCGATCGCCGCGTGGCGGTCCTTGTGCTCGCCGCAGCCGAATCTGGAATCGTTGAGATGCACAAATTGCAGCCGGTCAAGGCCGATCGTTTTGTCAAATGCGGTCAGCATGCCGTCGAGGTCATTGACGATGTCGTACCCTGCGGCGAACACATGGCAGGTGTCGAGACAGACGCCGACGCGGTCGCGCATCGCAACGCCGTCGAGGATCGCGCGAACCTGTTCAAACGTGCCGCCGATCTCGCTGCCCTGTCCCGCCATGGTCTCGATCAAAACCGTCGTGTCGGTCGAACCGTCCAGAATGCGGTTCAGGAGCGCGGTCGTTTTTTCGATCCCGACCGCGATCCCCTGCCCGACGTGCGAGCCCGGATGGAAGTTGTAAAACGGCGCGCGCATGGCCGTGCAGCGGTTCAGGTCGTCGCGCATGACGAGCTCGGCGAACTGCGCCGTCTCCGGCCTTTCGGCGCACGGGTTCAGCGTGTACGGCGCGTGTACGAGCACCGGCGCGAACGCATGCGCCGCAAGGTACGCGCGCATGGCGTCGGCATCGGCTTGATCGAGCGCCTTTGCCTTGCTCCCTCTGGGATTTCTCGAAAAGAACTGGAACGTATCCGCGCCGAGGCCCGATGCGGTCTTTGCCATATTGAGAAGTCCGTCGGACGGCGACAGATGACAGCCGATGTGCAGCATATTGCTCCTTTGGCCCACAATGGGGCAGTTTAATTATGGCTATTGTAGCACAGTTCCCGTATGCGCGCAAGCGGTATTCCCTGACGGGTAAACAATATCTGCCTTTGGCAGGCGTATATCACATTGAAAAGCAATACATCATTTGCCGAAGGCAAGCATCACTGCCGCAGGCTTTGCCCGGCACGGCCATTGACGCACGCGAACAAATCCGCTATACTGAACGCATCAAGGATTTCGGAGGGAACCATGACGGAACTGCTGGCCCCGGCGGGCACAATGGCTGCTTTGGACGCGGCGCTCAGATTCGGCGCGGACGCGGTGTACCTCGGCGGACCGCTTCTGCAGCTTCGCGCAAAGAGCGCCGGATTTTCGTTTGACGAGATCGAACAGGCCGCCCGGCGTGTGCATACGCAGGGCAAGCGGCTGTACGCGACGGTCAACGCGCTTGCGACGTCCGAGGAGATCGACCGTCTGCCCGCCTACGCAAATCAGCTGAAGGACTGCGGCGTGGACGCGGCGATCGTAAGCGATCTCGGCGTGCTGACGACGATGCACAAATCCTGCCCCGCGCTGGAGCTGCACGTCAGTACGCAGGCAAGCTGCCAGAACTACGCTTCGGCCATGGCGTGGTACGGGCTCGGCGCACGGCGCATCGTGCTTGCGCGCGAGATGACGATCGAACAGATCAGGGCGCTCAAAAAGCGCATTCCGGACGATCTGGAGCTTGAAGCGTTCGTGCACGGCGCCATGTGCATGGCGTATTCCGGGCGCTGTCTGCTGTCCTCCGCGATCCTCGGCCGGTCCGGCAACCGCGGCGACTGCGCACAGCCGTGCCGCTGGCGCTATGCGCTCGTCGAGGAGACGCGGCAGAATCAGAGCTTTCCGATCGTTGAGGAGGACGGCTTCAGCTACATCCTGTCCTCGCGCGATCTCAACTGCATTGAGTTGTTGGATGAGCTGATCGACGCAGGCGTGACGTCGCTGAAGATCGAGGGCCGCATGAAGACCGAATACTACGTTGCGGTCGTCGTGAACGCCTACCGCCGCGTGCTCGACGGCACGATGACCGTGGACGAGGCACAGCGGGAGCTTCTCAGCGTCTCGCACCGGCCGTATACGACCGGCTTTTACCACGGCGAGCTGCCCCAAGATCACAGCAACGCAGGCGTCTATACGCAGACGCACCGCTTCGTCGGGACTGTGCTTTCATGCGAAAACGGCGTCGCGACGGTCGAACAGCGCAACCGCTTCGCAAAAGGCGACGCTTTGGAGGTCGTCTCCCCCGCGCTGACAAACGCAGTGCTGCACGCCGACGCAATCACGGACGAAACCGGCGCGCCGATCGAGCTCGCCAACCGCGTCAAGGCGATCCTGCACATCAAAACAGACCTCCCGCTGAAACCGGGAGATCTGCTCCGTAAACAGATTTGATACACATGCCCCTTTGACGGGGATCTATATTCGTGCTGCGTCAGCCGCCGATGATGTCCGTACGTATCCGCGCTGCGGCTTCTGCAACTGCGTCGGCCATACTCTGCGCGCGCACGCCGACGACCTGAATGCCGCAGCGGTTGACCGGAATCAACAGCTTTTCGGCCCGCGCCGCGCCGATCGCCGCCGCCATTTTCGGTGTGATCTCGCCCAAAAGCGCGTCCGTGCAGACGATCCCGATCGGACCCGCGATCACATCCGCGTCCCGGCAGGCCACCATGACCGGGTTCTCCCCCGTCGCCGCCGCGTCCGCGCCAGCCTTCCGCATGGCCGCCGATGCGGCGCTGTTCGTTCCGATCGCAAGCACATAGCTGTCCGGCGCGTCACGCTTGATCGCCTCGACCAGCATCGCGCCGAGCCGTCCGCCCTGACCGTCCACGATCACGATCTTTTTCATCCGATTCCCTCCCGAAGATTCTTCGTCACTGCGGAGCTATCCCTCCGGCACAAACGGCGTCGTGACCGCAAAGGTGAAGTCCATCATCTGCACGTCGACCTCCGTGCGCACGTCCGCGTAAACGCGATTCTCGCCCGGAAACAGCCGGAGACTGCCGTCCGCCGTATAGAACGCCGCATCGCCGTATTTCAGGCTGTCCTGCCAGAAGACGATCGACAGACCGCCGGAAAGCGGCTTGTCAAAGTTGTTCGTGATAACCGCGTCGATCAGCGTCTCGCCGTTTTCCTCATAGATGCGCAGGGCGTCAACCGTCAGATAATAGGTATAATAGTGCGTATCCGGATCGAGGATCGGTAAGCCGTTCGCGTCGGTCGTAAAGCCCTCGCCCTCGATCGGCGCAAGCGCGATCGACTCCGGTACGGGCGGCGGCGTCGGCGTATGCAGCGGCGCCGGCGTCGGCGTAGCCTCCTTGAGATAGATCAGATGCGCCTCCTGCGACGTGCAGCCGATCAGCAGCAGTGCAAGGAGCAGCAGCAGGAATCGTTTCACGGCCGGTCCTCCTTGGGTTGTTCCGGTTCCGTCGGGGCGCCGGGGTCGTCGCCCCCTACGGTCTGCTCCGAAGGAATATCGTGTCCCGGCAGGGACATATCGTCCGGTTCCGTCGGGGCGCCGGGGTCGTCGCCCCCTACAGTCTGCTCCGAAGGAATATCGTGTCCCGGCAGGGACATATCGTCCGGTTGCTCGGACGGGGCGTCGGAACCGGCCTCCTCTACGGTTTCCGCCTCCGGCTTTTTGCGGGCAAGGTACAGCGTAAGCCCCGCAAAAAACAGCAGCGCGGTCAGCAGAAGGATCTGATTAAAGCGCACGTCGCCGAACACGATTTGCCGCGTCGAGCCGTCGCGCAGCCATTCGAGGATGAACTCCGCGAACAGGTACACGATGACCGTGATGCGCGCCGTTGCGCCGGGCTTCGCCCTTTTCAGAAGGATCAGCGACGCGATCGCAAGGCCGAGGCAGACGAGGAAATCGAGGAAAAACACGGCGTACGCCACGGTCTGTCCGTCAGCAAAGTACGCGGGCGTGAACGTCGCAAGCGGGAAGAATTTCAGTCCGGAATCCTGAACGACCGGGCCGAGCCCGTCACACAGGAAGAAATCCGACCAGCGGCCGAGCGCAAGCCCGAAGCACGCGCCGGGCGTCAGCAAGTCGAACACCTCGCAAAGCTTCAGCTTTTTGATGCGCGCATAGACCGCGATCCCGACGCCCGCAAACAGCAGTGCGCCCGGCAGGTTCAGCCCCTGTGCGCCGAGGTTGAAAAACGACGAAAACGCGAGCTTTCCCGAAATCGCCGAAAACAACCGTCCGCCCAGAAGTCCCGCCGGAATGCCGACGATGCACGCGTCGAGCGCGAGGTCCTTATACGCGCCGCGCTTTTTCACAAGGATCTGCGAAACGACGACGGCGACGAGAATGGACGCCGCAAGGACGATCGCGTTCCACGTCAGCGCAACGCCGCCGATCGAACATGCCGTATTGAACCGTTCCATAGTCTGTTCCTCCGATACAGTATCAGTATAGCAAAGATCGGCGAAATTGAAAAGAGAAAAATTGCGCGCGTGCGAATCCCGAAAAACAGGCTTGACAAACCATGCCGCGTACCGTATAATGCACAGGTACGGGGATGTAGCTCAGCTGGTCAGAGCGCTGTGTTCACATCGCAGAGGTCTAGGGTTCGAGCCCCTACATCCCCACCAGAAAAAAAGCACGCGGAAGCGTGCTTTTTTCAATATAGTCGCCCTGCGGGCGAATGAAAACGCTTTGCTGTCATTCGGCGTCAGCCGACTTCATGATGCGTCAGTTCGGCTTCACGCCCCCGTTTACGATCGCGGTGTAGACGTCGTCCGGGATCATCGGCGAACAGATCTGTTGCAGAAGCGCTTCGTCGATCGCAAAGGTTTTTGCATACTGCCTGCCCGCCTCGCGCACAAGCGCAAGCCGCGGCGCGGTGACCGGTTCCGCTTCCGGCGCGCTGAACATCGGGCTTTCCGGCACGGTAACGATGGTGCGGCCGTGCGGGAACAGCAGCGAAAACTGCAGCACCGCCGCCTCGAAATTATGCATGCTGTTCGGGAAGCCGCAGCCGGAGATCATCAGATAATGCAGCCGCGAAAAGTCGCGCTGTCCGACGTGCCGGTAATGGTCGCCGACCTTCTGCATCGCCATCGACGACAGCGGCAGGATGCGGTCGATCAGGCCTTTCAGCGGCGCGGGCATGCCGTAGCAGTAGAGCGGAAAGCTGAACAGCAGAAGATCGCTGTCTAAAATCTGCTCCAAAATCGCGCGCATGTCGTCGTCATGGATGCAGGTCCCGCCGTTATGCATGCACGCAAAGCAGCCGGTGCACGGCTCGATGTGCCTGTCGATGACGTGGATCTCGGCGATGTTCTGTTCACCCGCATCGCGCATGCCGTCCAAAAACGCGCGCGTGATGTGCATGACGTCGCTCTTCTCCCGCTTGGGGCTGCCGTTCAGTACCAGAATGTTCATCGGGTTTCTCCTTTACGGTTTTCGGTAAAAGGCAAAGCGATGCGCGATCGCAAAACCCAGCGCCGTGTAGAACGCCTGATCCGAGATCACGTACGCCTCCCTTGCGCCGAGCTGCTTCGCCCTTCGCATCGTCTCGGTCACGACCGCATGCCCGACGCCCTTTTTGCGCCATGCGGGCACCGTGCAGACCGGCTCGACATAGGCGTAGCCGGTTCCCGGCAGATACCACATGCCGCAGAACGCGACCGGCTCGCCGGTTTCGTCGACCGCGGCGACGCTGAGTCTCTTGTCAAAGTGCATGCGCGGACCGGTCGGAATGCGCGACGCTTCAAACGCCGCGCGGTCGTCTCCGTGGTCGAAGCCCTGATAGATCACCCATTCGAGCGCGTCGAGGTCCGCGGTCTGATCAAGCTCGCGAAAGGACAGCCCTGCTAAAAGCTCGGCGGCAAGCGTGTCGTCGAGCTGCCGCCGCATGACCGTCTCGCTCTGCTCGATCGGGAAAAAGCCCTTGCGCTTCGCTGCTTCGATCTCAAACGCATTGCCGGTTTCGATTGCGATCGCAAGCCCCGCCTCGTCCCGAAGCCGCGCATAGGCATAGTCGAGCACGTCCGGATACAGCGCTTCGTATCCGCGCAGCACGGCGCAGAACGCTTCGCCGAAATACATGTCGTAGATCGCCGCGCCGACGATCCGCTCCCCGTCGAGCCACAGACCGATCGAATCCTTCAGGCCTGCGTCAAACTCCGGATGCCGGTACATCCACTCAAACCGCGCCCAGTTCCAGTGGATGTGCCGCTTGTCGTCCCGGTTCAGCTCGATCAGAAACGCGCAGGCCGCCGCGTAGTCCGCGTCGGCAAAGGTGCGAAACCGGATCTCCATCTGTCCTTATGCAGCCGGCTCTTCGGGCGCTTTGCCCTCCTTGAGCTCGGCGCCGTAGCGGCAGATCACGGACGTGACGATCATCATCACGCCGATGCCGATCGACGCGCCGTACCAGTCCTTCGGCGGCTCGACGCCGTCCATCAAAAGCCGCATGATCCCGTAGGTGATCGCCGCAAGGATCTCGGACGCGATCGGAATGCAGATTGCAAGGATGCCGAGCCGCAGCAGCTCCTTGGAGCCGTCGAACGTGAACGGCGTGCCCGCCTTCAGCTCGTTTGCGAAATACTTCTCCGCGAACCGGCAGAGGATCGCCTCGCCGACGCAGAGCAGGATCCCGGACGCCATGGCTGCGTACAGCGTGCCGATGCTGATCTCCGCCTTCGTCTCAATGATGCTGTGGATCGTAACGCCGCCGATCTTCAGCGCACCGAGACCCAGCGCAAGGCTCACAATGCCGGCGACGCACAGACATGCCGCAACGATGCTCAGAATGCCGATGATCTTGGATACGATCCTGCCGATCTTCGCCAGTACCTGAATGGTTTTCAATGATTTCATGTGTGTTCTCCTTTACCCCCGTATTATCACGGGCGGATGCTTTCCGTCCGTTCTTACCGTGTCAGCTGCTCCAAAGCCGTGCGCGGATCGCCGTTGACGCCGTCATAGACGAGATTGCAGGCGCAGCTGTCGAACATGCCGTGCTTTTTTTCGAGCATGGCTGCGACCGGCGCGGGCAGATTGCCGCGCATGCGCGATGCGAAGCGCGTCTTGATCGTGTCGAGGTCGGCTTTGACGAGGATCCGCCTTGCGCCTTCCGGCAGCAGTCGAAGCTGCTCCGGCTCGGAAATGACGTAGATCAGGTTCTCCCCCGTTACCGCCGCTTGGAGCTTTTCAAGAAACAGCCGTTCCGCCTCGACCGGCGATTTCGCCATGCGCAGATAGTCTCTGCCCGTGACGACCTCAGCAGGCAGCGCCGTCTTCAGCGCGTCCGCCAGCGTCGATTTGCCGCTGCAGTTTTCCCCGATGATCCCGATCAGCATGTGCCGTTCCTCCCGCGATACGATACCTGTATGATAGGCCCTGCCGGGCGGTTTGTCAAGCGGGCGTGCGCCCTTCGGGGGAATGAAGGCGGCTTCATTCCTTCATTAGCCGAAGGCGGCTTCATTCAAAAAGGGAATTGACAATGAAGGATGCTGACGTCTGATGAAGACGGGCTGCGCCCTAATGAAGCGAAGTCGCCCATTGAGCATTAGCGAGCTTGCGAGCGTCTTCATTTCTTCATAAGCAAAGCGTCTTCATTAGCCCCGCAGGGGCGACTTCATTCAAAAACCCCGTTTGCTGATGCAAACGGGGTTTTTGTGGTGCGGGAAACAGGACTTGAACCTGCATGAAATTGCTTTCACACGGACCTGAACCGTGCGCGTCTGCCAATTCCGCCATTCCCGCGTATTATGGTGGATGGGGATGGATTCGAACCATCGAAGTCTGTGACGGCAGATTTACAGTCTGCTCCCTTTGGCCGCTCGGGAACCCATCCACGTAATACCGATATCAAGTTGTCAATGTCGTGTTGGAGCCGGCGATCGGAGTCGAACCAACAACCTACTGATTACAAATCAGTTGCTCTGCCATTGAGCTACGCCGGCAGAAAAATGGCGACCCGAAGGGGGCTCGAACCCCTGACCTCCAGCGTGACAGGCTGGCATTCTAACCAACTGAACTACCGGGCCACTCATTGGTGGGCCTTCAGGGACTTGAACCCCGGACCAATCGGTTATGAGCCGACCGCTCTGACCAACTGAGCTAAAGGCCCTTGTTTCCTGAAGGAAAATGGTGATCCCGAGGAGATTCGAACTCCTGTAGCCGCCGTGAAAGGGCGGTGTCTTAACCACTTGACCACGGGACCACGCATCAAGCCGTTTTGGTCGGGGTGAGAGGATTTGAACCTCCGGCCCCATGCTCCCAAAGCACGTGCGCTACCGGACTGCGCTACACCCCGAACTTCACACGAACTTCAAACGGCTTGATTAGAATACTACATTCAAGACCAATTGTCAACAACTTTTTTTCAAAAACGCGGTATGATGTTGAAAAATTTGGCAACCGGCTCCAAAACATCGTTCAGCGCCTGAATTCCCTCGTTCAGTTTCTGAATGTCGATGCTGCTGAGGTTCTCCACCGCCGTCTTTGCGTTCGCAAGGATCCCGTCAAGGCCGTCCGTCGCCGTATAGACCTGGCCGAGCGTCTTTTCGCTGAGATCCGCCACGGTCTGCAGTGTCTTGCCGAGCGTCTCGAAGTCGACCTTGTTGAGGTCCTCCGCCACCGCGTTCATCTGGCCGCCGGTTGTCTTGACGACCTCGGACACCTCGTTGACCCGCTCGACGACCGTGCCGACGTTGTTCATCACGATCCACAGCAGCACGATGCACACGGCGAGTGCCAGTGCCGCAAGAACCAGACGGATCCGGTTGAGCCGGAGATTCTTCTTTTCATATTCGTGCAGCTCCTCGATCGCCTTGCTGAACCGGTCGAGCGACTGCATCCCGGCGTTCGGCGCCGGCGAGATCGGTTGATCCATGGTTGATTCCTCCTTGATCATTGAATCGGATGTTTCCTTTGCGTCGCTGCAGAGGTTCCGCAGCACCGTAAACGGGCAGATTTGGGGGACGATATACGGCAGAAGCCGCGTGATATGATATCAATCCCCGCGCCCTGCAGGGCATATCGTGTCGAAGACATATCGCTCTCCGAAGGAGTATATCGCCGATCCCGCAGGGATTGATATCGTGCAGGGGGACGCAAAACGTCCCCCTGTCCGCTTATCCGAGATCTGCGCGGCGCTCCGTGAGACGCTCAAGCATCTCCTTTGCCGCCTCGTACTTTCTGCGCTCCTCGTTGACGACCGCCTCCGGCGCGCGGGAAACGAACTTCTCATTGCTGAGCTTGCCCTCCGCGCGGGCGACCTCGCCCTTCATGCGCTCGATCTCCTTGTCGATCCTTGCGCGCTCCTCGTCGAGATCGACCAGCGACGCAAGCGGAATGTACGCCTCCGCGCCGTCGCACACCAGATGCACGTCGGTCTTCTGCACGTCGCCGCGCGCGTCCGTGATCTCGATGTGTTCCGCGCCGATCAGCTTCGTCAGCAGCTTTTCAACCGCGCCGAACGCCTTGGGATCGGGCACGACGAGCTTCGCTTTGATCTTCAGACCCACCGGCACCTTGCGCTCGGCACGAACGTTGCGGATCGCCCGCACCACGTCCTTGAGCGTTTCGGTCGCGGCCTCCTCGGCCTCGAACCGCAGCGCGTCCGACGCCTTCGGCCATGCGCACAGCATGATCGTCTCCTCGTGGCCGGGCAGCCGCTGATACAGCTCCTCGGTGATGAACGGCATGAACGGGTGCAGAAGCTTCATCGACGTCGACAGCACGTGGAGAAGCACCGACGACACGCGCGCTTTTTCTTCGGCGTCGTTGCTGTACAGCGAGGGCTTCGAAAGCTCGATGTACCAGTCGCACAGCGTACCCCAGATGAAGTCGTAGATTTTCTCCGCCGCAAGGTTCAGCTCGTATGCTTCAAGGTTCGCGGTAACGTCGCGGATCGTGCGGTCAAGCTGCGCGAGGATCCACTTGTCGATGACCGACAAATGCTTCTCATCGAAGTCCGGCGTCGTGTTCTCGTCGATATTCATCAGCACGAAGCGCGCCGCATTGTAGACCTTGTTGCAGAAATTGCGCGCCGCCTCGACCTTTTCGGTGTAGAAGCGCATATCGTTGCCCGCGGCGTTGCCCGTGACCAGCGAGAAGCGCAGCGAGTCCGCGCCGTATTTCTCGATGATGTCGAGCGGATCGATGCCGTTGCCTAAAGATTTGCTCATCTTGCGGCCGAGCCCGTCGCGCACGAGTCCGTGCACGTAGACGGTCCTGAACGGCTCCTCGTGCATGACCTCCGCGGCGAACGTGATCATGCGGGAGATCCAGAACGTGATGATGTCGTATCCGGTCACGAGCGTGTCAGTTGGATAGAAGTACTTGAGCTCCTCCGTCTTTTCCGGCCAGCCGAGCGTGGAGAACGGCCACAGGCCCGACGAGAACCAGGTGTCCAGCACGTCCTCGTCCTGCCGCAAAGCGCCGCCGCACTTCGGGCATTTATCCGGCGCGGTCTCCTCGCAGAAGACGCCGCCGCAGTCGTCGCAGTAGTACACCGGGATGCGGTGGCCCCACCAGAGCTGACGCGAAATGCACCAGTCGCGGATGTTCTCCATCCAGTGATAGAAGTTCTTGTCGAACCGTTCCGGCACGAACTTCACCTTTCCGGAGCGCACCATGTCGATCGCGGGACCGGCCAGCGGTTTCATGTCCACGAACCACTGCTTGGAAACGATCGTTTCGATCGTGGTGTGGCAGCGGTAGCAGGTGCCGACGTTGTGCGTGTAGTCCTCGATCTTCACGAGATTGCCGCTTGCTTCGAGGTCCTTGACGATGTTTTTGCGGCACTCGAAGCGGTCCTGACCGCAGTATTTCCCGCCTTCCTCGTTGATATGCCCGTCGTCGGTGAACACGCGCAGCACGGGCAGGTTGTGACGCTTGCCCACCTCGAAGTCGTTCGGGTCGTGCGCGGGCGTGATCTTCACGGCGCCGGTACCGAACTCCATCTCGCAGTATTCGTCGCCGACGACCGGGATCTCGCGGTTGACGATCGGCAGGATCACCGTCTTGCCGACGATGTCCTTATAGCGCGGATCCTCCGGATGCACCGCGATGCCGGTATCGCCGAGCATCGTCTCGGGACGCGTGGTGGCGACGGTGATCGAATAGGACTTGTCCGGCGCGTCGTAGCGCACATACCAGAGATGGCTGTCCTGCGATTCGTATTCGACCTCGGCGTCGGACAGCGCGGTCTTGCAGTCCGGACACCAGTTGATGATGCGGTTGCCCCGGTAGATCAGACCCTTGTCGTACAGATTCTTGAACACGCGGACCACGGCGCGGTTGCAGCCGTCGTCCATCGTGAAGCGCTCGCGCGCCCAGTCGCACGATGAGCCCATCTTGCGAAGCTGCTTTACGATCGTTCCGCCGTACTCGGCGCGCCATTCCCACGCGCGCTTCAGGAACGCTTCGCGGCCGATGTCCTTCTTGGTGACGCCCTCCTTGGCGAGCGCCTCGACGATCTTGACCTCGGTTGCGATCGACGCGTGGTCCGTGCCCGGCAGCCACAGCGTTTCAAAGCCCTGCATGCGCTTGAAGCGGATGATCGTGTCCTGCAGGGTGTTGTCCAGCGCGTGACCCATGTGCAGCTTGCCCGTGATGTTGGGCGGCGGGATCACGATCGTGAACGGCGTTTTGTCGGGATTCGGCTCGGCGTGAAAATAGCCGTTCCGCTCCCATTTCTCGTACCACGCATGCTCGGTGCTTGCGGGGTCGTAGGTTTTCGGCATTTCGGGATTCATAGCTCCCCCTCCTTCAAAGAAATACGCCCACTTCGTCAAAGGACGAAGTGAGCGTTCGCGGTACCACCTTTGTTAAACGGACGAATCCGTTTCTCTCTTGACCGATAACGGGGCCTGCCCGGACGCGGTTACTCCATTCGCCGCATCGGCTCAAAAGCGACCTTCCGCGCCTTTTCTCCGACCGTTCTTCCAGCCAAGGAACGGATCTCTGACGGCAAGTGCGCGTACTCCTCTTTTTCAAAGCCTTTTACGTGATTCTACCACATTTTTCCCGCTTGTCAAGCGTTGATTCATAAAAGATCGGCGTTGAGCATTTTTACATCCGTGCTATACTGGCGGTATGGAACAGTTGTCGAAGAGAAAACCGAATCGTTTGAATTGCTTTGATTATACGCAGATCGCTACGTATTCTCTTACGGTCTGCACCGAGGGCATGCGCAGCATTCTGTCAACCGTCACGGGACGCGTCGACGATTTCACGCATCCTGTAGGGGAGGCCGACCCCGGCCTCCCGTCGAACCGGAGGAATACCGCCTGCGCTGCTCCTGTAGGGGAGGCCGGGGTCGGCCTCCCCTACAACCGATATCGCAGCGGGGTCGGCCTCCCATACAACCGCTGCCGCGCCGGAACCGGCATCCCCTACGACCGATATCACGCGGTTTATTGCAGCATTTAAGAAGTACACGAACAGGAAATGCGGCGAAACGCTGTGGCAAAGGAGCTTTCACGATCATGTCATCCGTGACGACGACGATTACCGTCTGCATTGGCAGTATATCGACGAAAACCCGAAGAAATGGATCATGGGAAAGGATGCGTATTACTGCTGATCCTTCCAAAAATGAACGCGGAGCGGGATTAAAACCCGCTCCGTTTTGTTGCGCTTCGGCGAAGGTTACTGCACGGCGGCCCAGGCTTCCATGCGCTCATTGAGAAGATCGAAGTAGCCGGGACCCCAGTGCAGGTATTCGGTAAAGAACTCGACAAGATCGCCGTCGTTCAGACGGTTCGTCATGTCGAACAGCTCGCAGAAGCCGCCGGTGTACTTGAAGAAGTAGATCGGCATGTCGATGCACAGATCGTACCAGTCCTGCGCATAGGAGCCGAGGCCCCAGCGGTTCAGGTACGTTTCAAGATCCTGGACCGTCGCGCCCTGTCCGTTGACCTTCAGCGAGCAGATCGTGACGAGGATGTTGCCGAAATACTCGTTCAAAAACGTAGCGATCGACAGATCCTTGCCGTATTTCACGTTGATCTGCGCAATGTTCCATTCCGCGTTGGTCGACCACGATTCGGCATAGCCGTTCGTTTCGATGACGCACAGGAACTTCGGCAGCGTGCCGAGGTTGTACTGGTAGGTGAACTGGTACATATGTCCGGGGAAGCCCTCATGCGCGAGCGTGGACATGCTGTAATTCTCCTGGTCCTTCGGGTTCGTCAGGATGATATTGTTCCGGTAGCCGTCCAGCGCGGGCGTCATGTACGCCGCGGGGCTGAAGCTGTCCTGCAGCTCCTTCGGCACCTCAACGTAAGTCACCTCGACGTCCGGCATCGGCGGAACGATCTGCGGCATCAGCGTCTTCAGGTACGCTTCGTCGCCTTCCAGCGAACCGGTCGTGATCTTTTCGCCCGATTCCAGCTCGTTGTAGCAGTTCCACACTGCACCCATGAAGAGCATGTAGATCTCGTCATTGCACGCTTCGAGGAAGTCGATCTCGTCCTCCACCGTGCGGTTGTTCGACGCCTCGGACTTCATCTTCCAGCAATAATAGGCATACGCGTCGCCGCCCTGCTCATACGCACCCTGCCGCGCGCGGCATTTCGGGCGGAGCTGTTCGAGCCCGTCGTGCAGCAGCCGGTACGCCTCGACCCATGCGGTTTTGATGAGCTCGTCGTTCTGTGCGATATACGCTTCGCGCTGTTCGGCGGTGAGAAAGTCCAGCTTCTCCATCGCCTCACGGAACGTGCCGTGCAGATAGCTCGTTTCGCCGCTTTCGGCCACGGTCTGCAGATCATTCAAGATGACGTCGAGCATCTTCTCGGTCATGAACAGGCCGCGCTCGGCGCGCTCCTGCTCGAACGCCAGCACCTGTCCGTAATAGCGCGGCATGTCGGCCATCAACGTCAGGTAATTCCTGATGTCCTGCTCGTCTCGGAACGAATACAGGCCGAAGAACAGCGGCATGTTCATGTGCAGACCGACGTACTCATCGAGCGGTTCATAGCAGTAGAACCAGTCCTTCGACTCGATCTCCATGTCGAAATAACGGCAGTAGACGTCGTATGCGTACTGCAGCTCGTCGGACAGCAGGGAACGGTCGATCGCCTTCAGCCGTTCGCGGTTGTGTACGCACTGGTCGACCCACTTGTTGTTGGCCTCCTCGGAAAACTCGCCGAGCGTCACCGGCACGGTCGACTCGTCGATGCCGAACGTCTCCGGATGCACGCACCACTGATCGAGCGATGTGATCTCGCCGGTCACATGGTCCAAAAACAGCTCGTTGTCGAACGCCAAAAACTTCGCTTCCTCCGCCTCCTGTGCCGGCGTCAGCGCAGGCTTTGCGGTGGGCGCGGGCTTTTGGGTCGGTGCGGTCGTCGCCGCGGCGACCGGCGCATCGGTCGGCAGACTCGCCTGCTTACGTTTGATGCAGCCGAACAGGCCGACGAGCATGACGAGGGCAAGCAGGATCGCAAGGGTCCGTTTCATGTGTTTCATCGTTTCCATTCTCCTTCTGTCAATTGAAAAGTTCCTCCGGCACGCTGCCGCCGAGCCGTTTGAGCGCGGTCCGGAAATCCTCCGGCAGCGGTGCAGTAAAAGTCATCGCTTCGCCCGTCTTCGGGTGGCAAAAGGTCAGCCGGAAGCCGTGCAGCGCCTGTCCCGTAAGCCCCAGCTTCGGCGCGGGCGAGCCGTACACCTCGTCGCCCAGTATCGGGTGCTTTATGTACGCCATGTGCACGCGGATCTGGTGCGTGCGGCCGGTCTCCAGCTGCACGAACAGCAGCGTTTCCGTGCCGAAACGTTCCAGCACGCGCCAGTGCGTGACGGCGTTTCGCCCGTCGGGCGTAACTGCCATGCGCTTGCGGTCGGTCTTGTGCCGTCCGATCGGCGCATCGACCGTGCCGCTGTCATCCTTTAGGTTTCCGTGCACAAGGCACAGATATTCACGGTGCGCGGTGTGCAGAGCAAACTGCCGGGCCAGCGCCTCATGCGCGGCGTCGTTCTTCGCCACGACCAGAAGTCCGCTTGTGAACCGATCGATCCGGTGCACGATGCCCGGCCGCGTCGCGCCGCCCGCCTGCGACAGCGACTGAAAATGATACAGCAGCGCGTTGACGAGCGTACCCGTCTCGCTGCCCGGCGCCGGATGCACGACCATGCCCTTCGGCTTATTGATCACAGCAACGTCCGCGTCCTCGTACACGATGTCAAGCGGGATGTTCTCCGGCTCCGGCAGCGCGCCGGCGTCCGGCGTATCGTCGGTAATGCGGATCGCGTCGCCGGGCTTCACCGCCGCGTTCGGCTTGCACGGCTTGCCGTTTTGCGTCACCGCGCCGGCCCTGATCAGCTTCTGCAGCTTCGAGCGGGTAAACGCCGTATTGTCCGCCAGATACGCGTCAATCCTCGCCTCTTCCGTCTCCGCGATCAGCAGCGTCGTCTCCGTCGCCATTCGCATCCTCCTGTGCTTCGGTCTCTTCCGTCTGCGCTTCGGGTTCCTCCTCGTCCTCCGGGATCAGCTCCTCAAAGCGGGACAGCTTGTTCTTTTTCCGCTCTTTGCGAAGCCGCTCCGCCTCCTCGCGCGAGGGCAGACGGAACAGCGTGCGGTACGCGTCCTCGAAGCATTCAAACACGCCGTTCTTACGGAAGAACGACTCGAACAGCAGCAGCGCGATCGCAACACAAATCGCGGAGTCCGCAATGTTGAACACCGGGAAGTCGATGAACCGCGTGCAGATGAGATCGCGCACATAGCCGAACGCGATGCGGTCGTAGAGGTTTCCGAGCGACCCGCCGATCAAAAGCGCGATGATGATCTTTGAGAGCGTCGGCAGGGCCTTTTTCGATCGGATCGTAAAGAAGATCAGCAAAAATACAAACACCGCGGACATTGCCAAAAGCGCGCGGCCCGCCCACGGATTGCCGCTGCCGAGGCCCCAAAGCGCCGCGTCGTTCGGCGTAAAGCTCAATACGATGAAGGTCCCGTTTTGCGGGATGGCGTTCATCTGCGCGACGGTGCTCCCGGACAGAAACGCGCGAAGCGCATTGAGGTCGTAGAACGAGCCGGTATAGCCCAGCGTCCCCGCGACGTGCGCGTACATGATCCAATACTTGCTGCACTGGTCGATTGCCAGCACCAAAAAGGCGATCCAAAAAATCAGCATTTATTCCTCCGAATGTGTAAGCTCCTCCGGATAGAGGGTCTCATAGTTTTCCTGTGCGCGGAACACGCGGTCCACGTAGTTTCGCGTCTCCTCAAACGGGATGTACGCGATGCGCCCCTTGCTGTCCAGCCCGTATTCCGACAGCCACTGCGCCGCGCGGTGCGGGCCTGCGTTGTATGCGGCGAGCGTGACCGCCTTGTTCTGGCCGAAGCGGTCCATCTGCTGCCGGAGATAGAAGCAGCCGTAGCGGATCGAGGTCTCCGGGTCGAACAGCCGGTCGACGTCGAACGGCTCGCCGAGCGCGTTTGCGATCTCCTCGCCGGTCGCCGGCATGATCTGCATGAGCCCGCGCGCGCCGACGCGGCTCACGGCGTCCGGCTTGAATTTGCTCTCGGTATGGATCACGCCCGCGACGAACGACGGTTCAAGGTCGTATTCCGCGCTGTATTGTTTGATCAGATCTACATAATTCAGCATGAAGCGCGACCGCATGATCCCCGGCAGCACCCAGAACACCGCGACCGACGCCACGACCAGGCAGACCGCGACCATGGCGAGCACGATCAGCGTCGTCTTTTGCTTTTTCGACATGCGCGGTTTGTCCGCCGCCTCGTTCATGATAACTCCTCCCGTATCCGTTCGATCAGCGTGTCCGCCTCCGCAGCAAACGCGTCGACCGTCCCCTCATTTGTCAGTGTGTACGTCGCAAGCGCCGCACGCGTTTCGTCCGTGATCTGCGCACGGATGCGCGCGCGCACCTGTTCCCCGCCCGCGCCGTCGCGCTGCATGACCCGCGCGATACGCAGCTCCTCACTGCACAGCACCGCCACGGTACAGGCGCAGAACGCGTCCGCGCCGCTTTCAAACAGCAGCGGCACATCCCATGCCGCAAGCGGCGCATCGCACTGCCCGCTCAGTCGCAGCAGCTCGGAGATCACGAACGGATGGATGATTCCGTTCAGCGCGTCCCGCAGGGACGGATCGGCAAACACGCGCGACGCGATATAGGCGCGATCCGCCGTGCCGTCGGGCTGTTTCGCCTCCGGTCCGAACAGGTCGATCGCCGCGTCAAAGCAGGCCGAGCCCGGCAGCAGCGCGGTCCTGGAGATCGCGTCCGCGTCGAACACGGGCACGCCGTGCGCGGCAAACCGCGCCGCAAGCGTACTCTTCCCGGAGCCGATGCCGCCGGTGATGCCGATGATGCGCGTCATTTTGTTTCGTACCAGCTTTCCCCGCATTTTGCCTCGGCGACCAGGCGCACCGACAGCGCCGCGACGCCCTCCATCGTCTCCTGCACAAGCCGCATGACGGCCTCCGCCTCGCCGCGCGGGGCGTCGATGATCAGCTCGTCGTGGATCTGCAGCACGAGCCGCGCCTTGAAGCCGCCGTCCTTCAGCGCGCGGTCGACGCGGACCATCGCCATCTTGATGACGTCCGCGGCCGTGCCCTGGATCGGCATGTTCATGGCAACACGTTCGCCGAACTGCCGCACGTTGTAATTGCTCGCCGAAAGCTCCGGCAGCGGACGTCTGCGGCCGAACAGCGTCTCCGCACAGCCCTTCTCCTTTGCGCGTTCCACGCTGTCGCGGAGGTACGCCTGCACCTTCGGATAGCGCTCGAAATAGCGCTTGATATAGCCCGCGGCGGTCGCCACGGATACGCCGAGATTCTTCGCAAGGCCGAAGTCCGAGATGCCGTACACGATGCCGAAGTTGACCGCCTTCGCCGCGCTGCGCTGTTCGCCGGTGACGGACGCAAGCGGTACATGAAAGACCTCGGCCGCCGTGCGCGCGTGGATGTCCTCGCTGTGGTTGAAGGCGGCAATGAAGCTCTCGTCGCCGCTGATGTGCGCAAGCAGCCTCAGCTCAATCTGGGAATAGTCGGCGCCGACCAGCACGTTCCCCTCGCTCGGCACAAACGCCTTGCGGATCTCGCGGCCCTCCGGCGTGCGCACCGGGATGTTCTGCAGGTTCGGCTCAACGCTCGAAATGCGGCCGGTCGCCGTGACGCACTGCATGAAGCGCGAATGGATGCGCCCGTTGGCGTCTCGCTGCTTCAGAAGCCCGTCGATGAACGTGCTGTCCAGCTTTGTGAGGAAGCGATAGGTCAGCACATCGTTCACGATCGGATGCAGGGCGGCGATCGCCTCCAGCGTGTCCGCGTCGGTCGAGAAGCCGGTCTTGGTCTTTTTGCCGGACGGCAGGCCCAGCTTTTCATACAGGATATGGCCGAGCTGCTTGGTGGACAGGATATTGAACCGTTCCCCCGCCTGCTCGTAAATGCGTGTTTCCGCCGCCGCGATGCGCTCCGCAAAGCGGTCGTGCAGCGCGTGCAGCACGGTCTCGTCGGTGCGGAATCCGATCCGTTCCATGCCGTACAGAACGGACAGAAGCGGCAGCTCGACGTCGCGTTCGAGCGGGGCAAGCGCGTCCGCTTCGAGCGCGCGGGACATGCGCGGTTCGAGCGCAAACAGGTACGCGGGGCTTGGCTTTTCGGTTTTCAGCCATGCGCGGCACAGCGCGTCAAAGTTCTCGATCGGACGGTTGCTGTTCAGAAGATAGTCGGACAGCATCGCGTCAAACCGCAGGTTCGGCAGCCGGTCCGGATCGAAGCCGCAGCGATGGTACACCGTTTTGGCGTCGAACGCAAGCAGCGGCTTGTTCGTTTCGAGCAGGAACGCGCCGAGCATGCGGTATGCTTCGTCCTCGTCCAAGCACGCGTCAAACAGCGTTTCGCCCGCCGTCAGCACGTATTCGCACTGCGCGTCGCCCGCAAACGCCAGCGTCGGAAACGCGGTGACCGCGATCGCGTCGGCCGCTTTCAGCGCGTCGAGCGCGGCCTTGAGCTCCGCCTCGTTCGTAACGGCGACGGTCTTGGGCGCGGGAACCGTTTCGTCCTGTACAGGCGCGTCCCCGCCGGGCAGACGGTCCGCAATGCTGTTCAGCTCCAGCTCGTAGAGCCGCTGCTTTGCGCCGCCGGTGCGTTCAAAATCGAATGCGCAGTCATCGAGCGCTTCGGCAACCGGCGCGTCGGTCGCGATCGTGCCGAGCCAGTAGGAAAAGCGCGCGTTTTCGGCTTCGTTCACAAGCCGTTCGCCGAGCTTGCCCTTGACCTCGCCCGCATGCGACAGCACGCCTTCGAGGTCGCCGTATTCAGAGAGCAGCTTCAGCGCCGTCTTTTCGCCGACGCCCGATACGCCCGGAATGTGGTCCGAGCTGTCGCCCATCAGCGCCTTAAGGTCGCGCATGCGGTCCGGCGAAAGGCCGTACTTTTCCTTGAGCGCGGCGGCGTCGACGATCGAATTGTCCTTTGTGTAATAGATGCGGGTGCGATCGGTGATCAGCTGGAACGAATCGCGGTCGCCGGTGGCGATCAGCGTGTCCATGCCCGCCGCTTCGGCGCGGCGCGCAAACGTGCCCAGAATGTCGTCGCCTTCATAGCGCGGGCACTCGATCACCGCGATGTGCATGCTTCTCAAAAGCTCGCGCACGACGGGCATCTGTTTTTTCAGGTCCTCGTCGGCAGGCTTTCTGCCGAGCTTGTAATCGGCGTAGCGCTCGTGCCGAAACGTCGGCTGATGCACGTCGAACGCAACGAGCACATGGCTGGGCTCCTGCTTCAAAAGCTCCAGCAGCTTCGTGAAAAAGCCCTTCAGCGCGCCGGTCGGAAAGCCGTCGCGCGTGGTGAGATTGACCTTATAGAATGCGTGGTAGGCCTGAAACAGCAGGCTGTTTCCGTCGATCGCAAGCAGCAGTCGATCCATAACTCCCTTTCCGGAAAACGGCGCGCGTCGAACGCACGCCGTCCCCTGTTCCGTTGTAAATCCGTGTTATGCGCGGACGACGTCGTACACCATCGGGCGGTATGCCGGCTTCTCGTCGGCAAACTCGAACGCGCTGTGGAACATGTTGAGCGCGGATTCGAGCTTGCTCTCGTCGTTGACGTACATGACGCACAGCGGCTCGTCGGCGCGGATGAAATCGCCGAGGCGCTTCTTCATGACAAGCCCGACCGCCGGATCGACGCTCTCCTCCTTGGTGGCTCTGCCCGCGCCTAAAATCTGCGCCGCGGTGCCGATGCGCTCCGCGTTCATCGAGGTGATGAAGCCCGCGCGCTTCGGATA
The DNA here is from genome assembly GCA_918244965.1 of Clostridiales bacterium. Classification (GTDB taxonomy): domain Bacteria; phylum Bacillota; class Clostridia; order Christensenellales; family CAG-138; genus UBA3792. Next base: position 30,414 of record CAKJYC010000082.1, read on the forward strand.
GACGTTGATGATCTTTTTGACCCTGCACAGCTCGTCGATGCGGTCGAGCGAGATGTAGGACGGATCGCCGCCCTCCGCCGCGATCATCTGGCGGAGCTTTTCAAGGCCCTTGCCGCTGTGCAGCGCGGATTCCAGCTTTTCACGCGCTTCCACCTCGGTGTCCGCCAGCTTGGACAGGCGCATCATATGCACGCCGAGCAGCATGCAGACCTCGTAGAGCGGATCGCCCGCCGGGATCTTGCCGGACAGCAGTTCCACCGCCTCGCGCACCTCGAGCGCGTTGCCGACGGCGAGGCCCAAAGGCTGGTTCATGTCGGTGATGACCGCGACGCATTCACGGCCGACCAGCTTGCCGATCGACACCATCAGGTGCGCCAGCGTCTCGGCCTCGTCCACGGTCTGCATGAACGCGCCGGTGCCGGTCTTGACGTCAAGCACGATCGCGTCCGTGCCCGCCGCGAGCTTCTTGGACATGATGCTCGACGCGATCAGCGGGATGCTGCGCACGGTCGCGGTGACGTCGCGCAGCGCGTACATCTTTTTATCCGCAGGGACCAGGTTTCCGGTCTGACCGATGACCGCTACGCCGATGTCGTTCACGATCGCCTTGAAGCGGTCCATCGGCTGCTCGATGCACACGCCGGGTATGGATTCGAGCTTGTCGAGCGTGCCGCCGGTGTGGCCGAGGCCGCGGCCGCTCATTTTGGCGACGGTGCCTCCGCATGCCGCGACGAGCGGCGCAATGACGAGCGTGGTCGTATCGCCGACGCCGCCGGTGGAGTGCTTGTCGACCTTGACGCCGCGAAGCTCCGAAAGATCGACCACGTCGCCGGAATGCATCATCGCCATCGTCAGATCCGCAGTCTCGCGGTCGGTCATGCCGTTGAACACGACCGCCATCTGGAACGCCGCCATCTGGTAGTCCGGCACGGAGCCGTCCGTGAAGCCGTTGACGATGTAACGGATCTCGTCGCCCGAAAGCGCCTCTCCGTTTACCTTCTTCTCGATCAGATCAACCATGCGCATGCGAAAGTACCTCCTGTAACAAAATGGATAAAATATTATATCACAAGCCGGACGGATTGGCAACGCCTTTTCCGATCATCGGCAAAACCGATCCGAGGAATCGCTCCGGCGAAACGTCCGCTTCCGACAGGCAGACCGGCGCATGCTTCCATTGCACGCGTTTGCCCTCGAACGCGTCCGGCCGGTTGGTCAGGACGTACTCCGCTTCTTTTGCGGCGTCGAACAGTCCGATGCGCATAAGGATGCGGTCCGCGTCTCCATGCAGCGGCACAAGCTCGGTCTCCGAAAGCCGTTCGTCCGTTCCCGCATCGGGCACGTCGTCGGATGCGACCCAGATGCGGCGCAGACCGAGGTCCAGCGTCTTTCGGATCAGCTGCTCCGCCGCCATGTCGCCGGTCTCGATCACGGCGATCGCACCCGGAATCACGCCGACGGTCGTTTTGACGCCCTCGCACGCGACCGTTTCCGCACGTCCGCCGCACGCGCAAAGCAGCGCGCGCACCGTGCCCGTCCCGCCGAACGCAAGCGGCATCCGCCGTACATGAA
>CAKJYC010000083.1 GCA_918244965.1 Clostridiales bacterium
CTGGACTACATCAAGGCAAGACTGTTGGAAACGTGGTCGCCGGAACAAATCGCAAATACACCGTGGGAGAAGGCGCTGCCTTCAACAAGGACGATTTACCGATGGATCTACGAGAAGTACATCGACGTGAATCTGAAAGTATTGAGAAGAAAAGGAAAAAGCAGTGGAACAAAGGAAACAAGGGGAAAATACAACTGCGGGAAAACGATCCGAAAGCGGGATAAGAGCGTCTATAAGCGGTTGGAATTCGGACACTGGGAAGCAGATACCGTCGTATCCGGACGAGGGAAATCAAAAGCATGCTTCGCGACTCTGGCTGAACGAAAGACAAGGTTTTATATCGCAATCAAGATGCCGGATAAGAGTGCAAACAGCATGGTGAAGGCGATCATGGAAGCATTGTCGGGACTTCCGGATGACGCCGTGAAGACGATCACCTGCGATCGCGGATCGGAATTTGCCAATTGGCAAATAATTGAGGAAAAACTGAACTGCAAGGTATATTTCACCGATCCTTACTGTGCATGGCAGAAAGGAACCAACGAGAACCTGAACGGGCTGCTGCGTGAGTTCTATCCGAAAGGTCGGAATCTCTCAAGGGTCAGTCCGGCAACGCTGAAAAAGAACCTGGCGTTGATCAACGCCAGGCCCAAGAAAGTTCTCGGCTTCAATAAACCGGTTGATTTGTTTGATCTTTCTATCTCTCAGTGTTGCACTTAGTTTGACAATTCATCGCGTATCGTCCCGCATATCGATCGCCCCGCGCAGCGGCATCTTCGGCGGCTTGCGCGGCCCGCCGGGATTTTTGGTTGACAGAGCGCGGGACGGCGTATATAATACCTCTGTTATAGTCAGTAACATTATAAAATCGGGGAAGTGTTTGGGAGGAAACGGAACCGATCAGCGCCCGGCCCCATACAGAATGCGGGAATACGAATGGGATCGTTCGACATTCTTTGCCTTGGGGTGACGAGGATGGCAGTTTATCGAAAGACTCGGCGGATGCTGCCACGGCCGGTGTGCGGCGGGCCGACAGGGGAACGACAAAAAGCGGAATCAACACCGTAACAGAACGGGCCCCGTCAGCGCACGATCCGGGCATGCTCACGCAATCGATCGCATAGGATCGCAGTGCGGGCATGTACCGAAACAGGAAATGAAGGAGAACACCATGAGAGTAGTTATTCAGGACAACTATGAAAAAATGAGCCTTTGGGCTGCGCATTATATTGCCGGCAAGATCAACGCGCACAAGGAAGCGCGTCCGTTCGTGCTGGGTCTTCCGACCGGTTCGAGCCCGATCGGCGTCTATCGTGAGCTTGCCCGGATGAACCGGGCGGGGGAGGTCAGCTTCCAAAACGTCGTGACCTTCAATATGGACGAATATCTCGGCCTGCCGCATGAGCACGACCAGAGCTACTGGTACTTCATGCACGACAATTTCTTCGATCATCTGGTCGACATGAAGCCCGAAAACATCAACATTCTGAACGGCATGACCGACGATCCGGAGGGCGAATGCGCCCGCTATGAGGAAAAGATCAAGTCCTACGGCGGCATCGACCTGTTCATGGGCGGCATCGGCGTGGACGGCCACATCGCGTTCAACGAGCCGTTCACCTCGCTGTGCTCGCGCACCGGCGTTCGCAACCTCACGACCGACACGCGCATCGTCAATTCCCGCTTCTTCGGAAACGACCCGGAAAAGGTACCCTCTCAGGCACTTTCCGTCGGTGTCGGCACGGTCACGGACAGCAGGGAGGTTCTGATCCTCATCAACGGCCACAACAAGGCAAGAGCGCTTGCGGCGACCGTCGAGGGCAATGTCAGCCACAAGTGGACCTGCTCCGCGCTGCAGATGCACAACGGCGCGATCATCGCGTGCGACGAGGCTGCCTGCGGCGAGCTGACCGTCGATACCTACAAATACTTCCTCGACATTGAACGGAAGGAACGGCTGTAAGATGTATACGATCAAGGATTTATACGACCTCGACCACACGCTGGCCAAGGACTATTTGCTGCAGTTCACCTATCCGTGGGAAGCGCTGAAGGGCATCAAGGAGTTCATCCTTGCGCTCGGTCCCACGCTCGGCGAGGACTATGAAGAGGTTTCCGAGCACGTCTGGGTGCATAAGACGGCGAAGGTGTTCCCGTCCGCGTACCTCGGCGCGCCGTGCATCATCGGACCGGAGACAGAGGTTCGTCATTGCGCGTTCATCCGCGGCTCCGCGCTGGTAGGCAGCAACTGCGTCGTCGGCAACTCCGTCGAGCTCAAGAACGTCATCCTGTTCGACAACGTGCAGACCCCGCACTATAACTACGTCGGCGACAGCATCCTGGGCTACAGGAGCCACATGGGCGCGGGCAGCATCACGTCGAACGTCAAGAGCGATAAGAAGCTCGTCGTGGTGCACAACGGCTCCGAGCAGATCGAGACCGGCGTCAAGAAGTTCGGCGCGATGCTCGGCGATTACGTCGAGGTCGGCTGCAACGCGGTCTGCAACCCCGGCACGGTGATCGGCCCGCACAGCAACGTCTATCCGACGAGCTGCGTGCGCGGCGTGGTCCCGGCGAACAGCATCTGGAAGGACAACGGCACGGTAGCGATGAAGGAGGATCGGTAATGGGCAAGTATTTCGGAACGGACGGCTTCCGCGGCGAAGCCAACAAGACGCTGACGTTTGAACACGCGGTCAAGATCGGCCGCTTCCTCGGCTGGTACTACGGCGCGCGCGAGAACAAAAAGGCCAAGGTCGTCATCGGCAAGGACACGCGCAGAAGCTCGTACATGTTCGAGTATGCGCTGTGCACGGGACTCATGGCCTCCGGCGCGGACGCGTACATCATGCACGTCACCACCACGCCGTCGGTCGCGTACATCACGCGCGTCGACGACTTCGACTGCGGCATCATGATCTCCGCATCGCACAACCCGTACTACGACAACGGCATCAAGCTCTTAAACGGCCACGGCGAAAAGATGGACGAGGAGACGATCTTAAAGGTCGAGGAGTACATCGACGGCAAGATCGAGGTCCCGGTTGCCGAGCGGCACGAGATCGGCCGCACGGTCGACTATGTGGCGGGCAGAAACCGCTATATCGGCTTCCTGATTTCCTTGAGCAAGTACGGCTTCAAGGGCAAGAAGGTCGGCCTCGACGTGGCGAACGGCGCGGCGTGGCAGATCGCAAAGGGCGTCTATGAGGCGCTCGGCGCAAAGGTCTACGTCATGAACGACGAGCCGGACGGCTACAACATCAACACCGACTGCGGCTCGACGCACATCGAGCATCTGCAGAAGTTCGTCGTGGAGAAGGGCCTGGACGTCGGCTTCGCCTTCGACGGCGACGCGGACCGGTGCCTGTGCGTGGATGAGAAGGGCAACGTCGTTACCGGCGACCATGTGCTGTACATCTACGGCCTTTACATGAAGGAGCGCGGCAAGCTGCTGAACAACAAGGTCGTCACCACCGTCATGTCCAACTTCGGCCTCTACAAGGCGCTGGATCGGGTCGGCATCGAGTACGAAAAGACCAAGGTCGGCGACAAGTACGTGTATGAAAACATGGTCAAGACCGGCAACCGCATCGGCGGCGAGCAAAGCGGGCATACGATCTTCCTGAAGTACGAGACCACCGGAGACGGCATCGTGACGAGTCTCAAGCTGATGGAGGTCATGCTGGCCAAGGAGAAGCCGATGAGCGAGCTTGCGGCGCCCGTCGTGTTCTATCCGCAGGTGCTGAAGAACGTCCGCGTCAAGTCCAAGCCCGACGCGCAGAACGATCCCGACGTGCAGGCGGCGGTGAAGCGCGTCGCCGACGAACTCGGCGATTCCGGCCGTATCCTGGTCCGCGAATCCGGCACCGAGCCGGTCATCCGCGTCATGGTCGAGGCGGACACGAACGAGATCTGCGAGAAGTATGTCGACTCCGTGATCGAGGTCATCAAGGCCAAGGGCCATCTCGCATAACACCAACCGACAATTCAGAGGCGTTTCCGAAGGGAACGCCTTTTTTATGCGGTTTTTGCCGGTTGACACAAAATTGCAACAGATTCGGGCAAAACTGTTCACAAAGATAACGCAGTTTGTTCAAAAGCGCATGGTATGATGGATACGATGGAAAAGCATATCGTGGGCGACTCCGGAAGGGACAAGGCCGGATTCGGACCAAGATATAGCCGGATCGCGCGGGCTCGCACGCAAAATACGGCGTTCCGGACGGCAAAAGGAAGGCGCATGCCGTCGGAATCTGAAAATATGCCGTAAAATCTGCTGCGCCAAAAGATGCGCGTTTTTGACACAAACAGACCGGTTCACGCGTCCGGAAAATATGAACGGGGCAACGGCTCCGCACTTCCGGAAGCGCTTCGACGTCTCGGCGCTTTGCGCTGCGGCGATGGATACCTTGGAGGAACGATCATGGCAACAAAAAAGAAAAAAAGAAGAAGGAGAGTACAGCCGCGCTTTTATGTGATCATTTCGGTCTTTGTACTGCTGGTGCTGACGCTGATCGCGCTGAGCATCTGGGGACTCATTGTGCCCGCGATCAAGGAGAAGCAGCGGCAGAAGGATTTCGAGATCGCGGTCCAGCAGCAGAAATCGGCGTTTGAGGACGAGGTCAACAAGAATCCGGAGGGCTACATCGACGTGGTGCAGCCGACGATCTCCTACGAGGATTTCAAGGACGGTGCGACGATCCCGCCGGTTCCCACGCCGATCCCGACGCCTACGCCCACGCCGCGTCCCACGCCGCATGTGGTTGCGGAATCCAATCCGGAGCATTACGGCTTCGTACCGCACCTCATGGTCAACGGCGAGGAGATCACTGCCAACAGCTACCGGCGTGCGGAGGAGATCGAGTTCCCGCCTGCGGACGCGTACAACGCCGAAACGGTACGGGGCATTCTGACCTTCCGCGGCAACAACTGGAGAAACGCTTCGAGCTTCGGCACAGTCAATCTGACCGAAAAGAAATTCTCGAAGGTCTGGGACAAGAAGATCGGCGCGCTGCAGAAGGGCAGCGGCAGTTCCACCTGGTCCGGCTGCGGCTGGACGGGTCAGCCCCTGATCGTGCAGTGGCCTGCGGAAACGCGCAAGATCATGAACCTGTATGACAAAGCAAAGGAAAAGGACAACCTGATCGAGGTCATCTATCCGACGGAGGACGGCAATATCTACTTCCTCGATCTCGAAACGGGCGAGCAGACGCGCGACACGCTCGTGATGCGCGTTCCGTTCAAGGGCACCGGCAGCGTCGACCCGCGCGGCTATCCGCTGCTGTACTGCGGTTCCGGCGACCAGTATGAAAACGACGATCAGAAATCGCGTGCGTTCATCATTTCGCTGATCAACGGCCGCGTGCTCTATGAGTTCGGCAAGCAGGGAACCGACGACTTCGCACGGCGCAAGTGGTACGCATACGATTCCGCGCCGCTCATCGACGCCGAGACGGACACGCTGATCTATCCCGGCGAGAACGGCATCGTCTACACGATGAAGCTGAACACCGAGTACAGCCCGGAGATCGGCTCGATCTCGGTCAATCCGTCGGAGGTCGTCAAGTTCCGCTACGACTGCAACAACATCTATGACGACATCGACGTTGCGGACTCGACGCACAAATGGCAGGGCTACGAGGGCAGCGCCGCCGCGTGGAACGGGCACCTGTACCTGTCCAGCAACGACGGCATGTTCCAGTGCATCGACCTCAATACGATGCAGGTCGTATGGGTCGCCAACACCGAGGACGACACGAACGGCAGTCCGGTGCTCGACGTGATCTCCGACGACGAAGCATATATTTACGTCGGCACGTCGCTGCACTTCAACAAGGATAAGAACAACAAGGGCATTGCGCCGTTCTTCAAGATCGACGCCATGACCGGCGAGATCAAGGGCCGCTACGGACTGACGGTGTTCACCGTGTCGGGCGTATCCGGCGGCATTCAGTCCACCGCGGCGGTCGGACAGGCGGGGACGAACATCTCCGATCTGGTGTTTATCTCGATCGCACGCTACGGCGACAAGGACGCCGGCGTTCTGGTCGCGCTCGAAAAGGACACGTTCGACGTGCGCTGGAAGATGGATATGGACGCGTATTCGTGGTCGAGCCCGACCGTCGTGTACGGAAGCGACGGGACCGGCTATGTGATCCAGGCGGATTCCAAGGGCAGGATCTTCCTGCTCGACGGCGCGACCGGCAAGGTGCTCGATACGATCTCTTCGCTGACCGACAGCAACTTCGAGGCGTCGCCGGCCATGTTCGGCAACATGCTCGTGGTGGGGTGCCGCGGCGACCAAACCATATTTGGGATCCGGCTGTCGTAAAAGGGGCCGGATAATGATGGCAAAACAGTATCGAAACCAACTGTAAAAATGAGGGCTGTCTCATGGCGGAGACAGCCCCTTTTCTTATGGCCGCACCTTCTTTTCGAGAAACGCGACGGCGTAGTACATCAGCGCGGCGAGCACGCAGAGGATCGTGACGGACGCCATGACGAGATCGAGCTTGAACACCTGCCCGCCGTACACGATCAGGTAGCCGAGGCCGGCCTTCGAGACGAGGTATTCGCCGACGATCACGCCGACCCAGCTCATGCCGACGGAGATCTTGAGTGCGGCGATCAGGTCCGGCACGCCTGCGGGCAGCACGACTTTCGTGAAGATCTGCAGCTTCGTTGCGCCGAGCGTGCGCATCAGAAGCTGCTTTTCGTCGGTTGCGGCAAGGAAGCCGTTCAGCACGGTGACGGTCGTGACGACAAGCGACACGAGTATGCCCATCACGACGATCGAGGCCATACCCGCTCCGATCCAGACGATCAGTACCGGACCGAGCGCGATCTTGGGCAGCGCGTTCAGCACCACGAGGTACGGGTCAAGGATGCGGTTCAGCCGCGGCAGCCACCACAAAAGCACGGCGACAAGCGCGCCGAGCGCGGTCCCGGCAAGGAAGCCCAGAACGGTCTCCAGAAGCGTGGTACCGATGTGAAGCCACAGGGAGCCGTCGGCGTACAGCCTTGCGATCGTCTGCGCCACGCGCGAGGGCGAGGAGAGAATAAACGGATCGAACCAGTGCAGAACGGCGCCGAGCTCCCAAAGGAGCAGCACGCCTGCAAGGATGCCGATCCTGCACAGCCGGACGGCGCGCGCTTCGCGGCGAAGATGCCTGAGATACGCGGCGTGCGCGCTTGAAACGGGTTTTGTTCTCATATGTGCAGCGCCTCCCAGATCCTGTCAAAATACACGGTAAAGTCCGGCTGTCTGCGCCGTTCGAGCGGTGAAAGCTCTGCGGGAAAGCGGATCGGGATCGTGTCGCGCACGGTTGCGGGCCGTGCGGAGAACACCGCGACGCGGTCGGCCATCGACGCCGCCTCGGAGATGTCGTGCGTCACGAGGATCGCGGTCTTGCGTTCGCCGCGAATGATACGGTACACCTCGTCGGACAGGTTCAGCCGCGTCTGATAATCGAGCGCGGAAAACGGTTCGTCCAGCAGCAAAAGGTCCGGTTCGAGCGCAAGCGTGCGGATCAGTGCGACCTTTTGCCGCATACCGCCGGACAGCTGCGACGGCTTATACGCGCGGAACTCGCCGAGCCCGTAGGTGTCGAGCAGACGGTTTGCAAGCGCTCGGCTCTGTTCGGTCAGGCGGTGCTGGACCTCAAGCCCCAAAAGCACGTTCTTTTCGACGGTGCGATGCTCCAAAAGGTGATCGCGCTGCAGCATATAGCCGAGCCGGAGGTCCGGCTTGTGAAAACGGATGCTGCCGGCGCTCGGCTGCATCAGCCCCATGATCAGCGAGAGCACGGTCGTTTTGCCGCAGCCGGAGGGACCGACAATGGCCAGGAATTCCCCCTCGGAAACGGTCAGATTCAGGTTTTGTATCGCCGCCGTTTCGCCTGCGACCGTGCAGAAGCTGTGCGAAACGCCGGAAAGCGTCATCAGTTCGGATGGCATAGGAGGCCTCCTTTGTGTTCATGCTGTATCGTATTCCGATTCCGTCCGACACGTTCCGGAACGAATCGCATGCCGTTTGCGTATGATACAGAAAAAGGGGAGGCGAGCGTATGCGAAGGAATTGCGGGCAAAAGCAAAGGGCAAAGCGGCTTTTCGCCGCGGCGATCGGTGCGGGCGTCGCGGCGCTGATATTCTACTGCGTGCCGTGGTGGGTGTTTCTGCTGATCGCGATCGCGCTGCTGCTGACGGGCGTGTGCGTGCTGGTGAAGGGCTGATAAGTTAACCGATTGTTCACCTTCCGATGGCAAAACCTGTGGTATACTGTATCTTGCAGAGGTATATCGGAGGGCGTCTATGCGGAAGCTGTGGAAAAACAGACCGATGTGGATCGCGCTGATCGCGATCGTGCTTTTGATCGTGCTTGCGGCGTATTCGGCGAACGGAGCCGTCGCGGGGGACGGTCTGTTCCGCTCTGCGCTGACGCCGGTTTCCGCGTTCCTGCACGGTGTGCAGGAGGATGTCGGCGCGTTCTTTACACGCGTATTCACGCCGTCCGTGCTGGAGGAGGAGAACGCAAGGCTTCGGGCGACGGTTCTTGAACAGACCCAGAAGCTGGCGCTGCTGGACGAGACCGAAAAGGAAAACGCAAGGCTTTCCGAGCTTCTGCACTTTGCGGACGCGAACCCGAACCTGCATTTTGTGACGGCTTCGGTCATCGGCCGCGACAGCAATCCGTATATCGACACGATCATACTGAACGCGGGCTCGCGCAGCGGCGTCACCGAAAAGATGGCGGTCATCACGGCGGACGGCGTCGTCGGCCGCGTTTCGGAGGTCGGGCCGAACTGGTGCCGGGTCAAGACGATGTGCGACGAAAAGATGCGCATCAGCGTCACGGTGCAGCGCACGCGCGACGAGGGCATGCTCGGCGGGCTGTACGAGGAGGACGGCGCGATCGCCGGAACGTATCTCTACTATCTGCCGGGCAAGGCGGACGTGCGCGTGGGCGACACGATCCGCACAAGCGGCATCGGCGGATTCTTCCCGAAGGGACTGTATGTCGGAACGGTCATTGCGGTCAACGACGAGGGCAGGGGCACCCATGACGCGATCGTTTCGATGGATATTGATTTTCTGCATCTGGAAGAGGCGCTGATCGTCGTCGGCGTCGATGAGGCGATCGGATGAAGCGGCGCTTGTGGCTGATCCCCCTGACGATTCTTGCGCTGTTTCTCGACTGCTTCGTGTTTCCTGCGATCACGCGAAGCGGCTTCCGTCCGCTGTGCGCGATGAGCCTTGCGCTCGCCGCGACGGCGGAGACGAAGGTGCAGGACGGCATTCTGCTTGCGATCGTCTGCGGGCTGCTCACGGATCTGTTCTGCAATCCGTATCTCGGCCTGTCCGCAGCGGCGTATCTGATCGCCGTCTGCATCGAATACGGCTTTGTGAAAAACCGCGGGGCAAAGCGCCTGCCCGCGCTGTTCGGCGCGCTTACGGCGTCGACGGCTGCCGAGGCGGCGATCCTTCTGTTCTCGCTGATCATCGGCGCGCGCTTTGACGCGCTCGGGCTTTTGCGCGCAACGCTTCCGTCGATCGTTTTGGAAACGCTTCTTGTGCTGCCGATCGCGGCGGCGCTGCACACGGAGGAGAAGGGCGGTCCTGCATTCCGATGAAACGCGGTGAAAAGGGAAAACTGAATACGCGCATCTGGATGCTCATCGTGATCTTTGTCGCGATGCTCGGCGTTCTGCTGCTCTTTTTGGACAAGCTCGCCATCCGCGAGACGGAGGCGTATTCGGCGGCCGTTCAGCAGACGACCGAGGTTACGACCTACCAGTCCGGCAGCCGCGGCACGATCACCGATCGAAACGGCGTCGTGCTCGCCTATGACGAAACGACGTACAACGTGCTCTTTTACCGCGATCCGAACAACCGCACGCCGGTCGACAGCGCGCGCTATACGCATTCGCTGATCGAGGCCATCCGCATCATCGAGGAGGGCGGCGGCAAAACGATCGACACGTTCTATATCAACATGCTGTCCGACGGCACGTTCGTCTATGATTTCCGCACGTCGAACGAATCCGTCGCCGCCTCGCGCAAGCGGAACTTCATCGACGCCTGCAACTTCAGCAACAAGGACCTGACCGCAGAGGAAGCGTACCGTATCCTGCGCGCGTCGTGGTGCATCCCGGACGAGATGCCGTTCGACGAGGCGAAAAAGATCATGTCGATCCGGCAGGAGGCCGTCATGAACAGCTACCGCGCGTTCGAGGGCGTACGCATCGCGACCGATGTATCGCTTGCGGTCGTCACCGAGCTCGACATGCAGAGCGACCGGCTGACCGGTATTCTGACCGAAAAGAGCAGCTACCGCGTGTATCCGTACGGACACACCGCGTCGCATATTGTGGGGTATCTTTCAAAGCAGGTCACCAAAGATATGACCGGCATCGGCTATTCCTACGACGCCTACGCACCGTTTGACGCAAAGCAGACCGAGACGAACAACATGCTGGAGCTCGGCTATTCCTACAACGACCTGATCGGCGTTGCGGGCGTCGAAAAGACGATGGAGGCGTACTTGACGCCGCACCTGTACGGACGGCTCGGCACGACGCGCATTCTGAAGAACAAGCGCGGCGCGATCGTCGAGGTGCTCGACTCCATGCAGCCGACCGACGGCATGAACGTGCAGCTGACCATCGACATTGAGCTGCAGAAGGTCGTCGAGCAGGCGCTGCGCGACAACATTGCGGCAACGCACGAAAAGCAGGAGGACAAGATCCGGTCGAACCGCAGCAAGTATGAAAAGCTGACGAACGGCGACACGGACAGCATCAAGCTGGCCGAAACCGGCGCGATCATCGTGATGGACGTCAAGACCGGCGAGGTGCTGGCGATGGCGTCGTATCCGGATTACGATCCCAACATGTTCACCGACGGGATCGACGAGCACGAGTACGAGGAGTTGTTCGGCAAGGGCAAAAATCAGCCGACGCTGAACCGCGCGATCGGCATCCGCACGGCGTCCGGCTCGGTGTTCAAGATGGCGACGGGACTTGCGGGACTGATGGAAGGCAAGCTGACCACGGAGGAACGTATCTCCGACCGTTCGCCGTATTACTATTTCGTCGACGATCCCAAGACCAAGGTCGAGCAGAACGCGCCGAGCTGCTGGACGAGCAATCCGTCCCGCCATGCAAATCTGAATCTGGCGCGTGCGCTCACCGTGTCCTGCAACTATTTCTTCTACACGGTCGCGGACCGTGTCGGCATCGAGCGGCTGAACTATTGGGCGGGGCGGCTCGGCATACAGGGCACCACCGGCGTGGAGCTGCCGGGCGAGCTCAACGTGCAGGTCGGCGGACAGAAGGCGCGCTATGTCTGCGAATAGCCGCTGTCCGAGCAGATGTCCTCCATGCCGCGGCTGATCTACTAC
>CAKJYC010000084.1 GCA_918244965.1 Clostridiales bacterium
AACTGGCAGGTCACACTTGTACTATAACACATCAGGAGTTTTTTGACTGTTTCACCGGTTAACCTCTACTGAACCCCGCCACTATGGCGGGGTTTTCGGAATACAAAAACACCGCCGCGGAACTGCTCCGCAGCGGCGTCTTTTTGTTTGGATCCGTTACTTTTCTTCCTTCTTGCACTTGCAGTTCAGGAGCTTCCAGAGAAGCGCCGCAAGCACGCCGCCGACCATCGGACCGACGAGGAACACCCAGTAGTTCGCAAGCGCCGTGCCGCCCGCAAACAGCGCCGGACCGAAGGAACGCGCCGGGTTGACGCTGGTGCCGGTGAAGTAGATGCCGAGCAGGTGAACGAGCGTCAGAGAGCCGCCGATGACGAGGCCCGCAACATTGCCGTTCTCTTTCTTGGACGTTGCGCCGAGCACCGCCAGTACGAAGATGCAGGTCAGGATGACTTCAATGATCAGGGATCCGACGAGGTTCGGCTGACCCTGCGCCATGCCGATCAGGTCGTTCGCGCCGGTGCCCGCTTCTGCCGGAAGCATGGCCTTCAGCGCCGCAGCGCCTGCGGTTGCGCCCGCGAACTGCGCGATCACATAGAAGATGAAGTCCTTGACGCTCATGCCGCCGTTGATCAGGACCGCGATCGAAACCGCCGGGTTGATGTGGCAGCCGGAGATGTTGCCGATCGAGTACGCCATCGCAACGATGACGCCGCCGAACGCCAGCGCGGTCATCAGGACAGACGCGACGTTTGCCGTGTCGCAGATGAGGCCCGCAACGCCGCAGGCGACAAAGACGAGCACGAACGTGCCGATAAACTCGGCAATGTACTTTTTCAGATCTTTCATGTAAGATTCCTCCTTTTATTGGATCGGCTTGCGCCGATACTGTACACAGTATACCATTCTCTGCCGGGAAATGCAAGCGGTCAGCCTTCCGCCGGGAACACTGCGATCAGGCCCACGACCTTGCGAAGAATCAGCACGGCATCCTGCACGGACAGCGTCGGCTTGCCCTCGACCTTTGCGTTACTGAGACCGCGGCCGGAAAGCGTTTCGAGCCCGACGAGCGAGCGCAGCACGAGCGAAGCGTCCGCCGCCGTAACCTCGAAGTCGCAGTTCGCATCGCCCCAGAGCATGTCGATCACATACGGCTTGAGCTGTACGCCGACCGTGCGCTTCTGCGAGGTGTAATTCGCACCGACGGAGTCCGCCTTGACCGGCTCGGAGAAGCCGAAACGGATCTGGGTGCCGGACGGCAGCCCGTCTGCGAGCCTGAAGTACAGCGTCAGCAGCGGCTTGCCGTTCATCAGCGTGCCGTTGGTCGAAATGAAGGAATACTGGAACAGCCCCGCGACGTTCGGGTTGGCCGCGCTCATCGAGCCGCTCATTCCCTTGTGCTTCACATAGGTCAGCTGCGCCGGATCATACGCCAGCTTGAACGAGATCGAAGACAGCTTGCGCTCGGCCGTGACGCCGTCAATGTACAGATCGACGCGCAGACACTCCGTGCCGTCGACCGTCTCCATGTGCTCGGCCGTATAGCCGCCGTCGATGCGCGCAATATAGTCGCCGCTGCGCGGCAGCACGACCGCGCCGGGCAACGCCGGATCCTGTCCGGGCTTCGGGGTCGGCGTCGACGCAGAAAGCTGACTGACGGCGTCATAGGTGTAGCTGCCGGTATAGTACGCCTGCGCCTGTGACGAAAGTGAGGTGCAGAGCTGATGGCGCGTGCCGGTATTTTTGGTGAGCGTGCCGGTCTTTGCCTCCGCCGCAGGGACAATACATAGCACCAGCAACAGAACGAGAAAAACGGAAACCGAACGTTTCAAATGCCGCATGGGTGATCCTTTCCGCGCCGCAAAGCGCATTCCATGGGAAGATATCCTTATTATACAAGAAGCCGCAGGAAAACGCAACGCTTTTCTGCGTTCGCCGGACCGTCCGGACAGCGGTGCGAGAAATCCAACGCAAAAGGGAGGCCGGAACCGACCTCCCCTGTCAGGTGATAAGGATCAGTAGCTGATCGACGCCATGGCGTATTGGTAGAAGGCGCAGATCGCGTTCTGCGCGGTCGCGTTGCCATTGTAGGCGGTCAGGAACGGCTCGACGTAGGACAGCGCGGAAAGCGTGACCGTCTGCGTGTCGCTGCCCTTCACGGCTTGGACCGTGAAGTTCTTGCCGAGCCAGCTTGCCTTGACGTCACGGATCTCGACAAGAATGCGGTTGCCGGACTGCGTCGCCGTCCACTGACCGGTCGGCCATGCGAAGCCCGCCTCCGGCGTCACGGTGATCGTCACGTCGTTGAGGTCCAGCTTCGTGTCGTCCGCGTTCGCAAGATAGACGCGGATCACCGTCTTGCTGTCCAGCACCAGCGAGGTACTCGGCGCTTTGAACGCGTCCGAGCCGCCGACCGTCTTGCGGTATGCCGCTGCCGCTGTCTTGATCGCTTCGACGTCGTAGGATTGCGCATAGAACTTATCCATCGCGGCATAGTCCGTGCCGACGGTGAAGTCGTTCACGGTCGCGAGGTACGGCTGCACATAGTGACCGAAGTCCGCAAGCGCGTGGATCAGCGTTGTGACCTTGCTGGTGTCGGTCGGGTACAGATCCTCCCAGACCTGCACGTACGTGCGGACCGAATAGGTGTCCGTCACGGTCTGGTTGTTGCCGTAATGGAGCGTGGCAGTGATCGTGTCTGCCATCTGGATCGAATTCACGAGGCAGTCGAACCCGTAATAACCACTGTCGTTGGTCTTGTTCGGATCGAGCGCGACCGGGTCTGCAGACATCTCGCTCGCGCCCTTGCCGCTGATCGCAAACGTCACGTTCGCGTTCGCCCGGTCGGTTTCGCTGAGCATACTGAGGTCCGCATAGAACCGCACGCCGATCTGGTCCGACAGGAACATCTGATGCTTCTTGAAGGAGGGCTCCTCCGCGGGCGCGGGCTCGACATACTTGTAGAGATAGACCGGCTGCTGC
>CAKJYC010000085.1 GCA_918244965.1 Clostridiales bacterium
CCGCCAGCGTTCGTCCTGAGCCAGGATCAAACTCTTGAGTTCAATCTCTAAACGCCTCTCAGCGTTTTGCTCACTTTTTTCGCTTGGTCGTGTTTCTTTTCGCGTCCGTTATTCTCGATCTTTCGATCATGAATTGACTTGGCTTGTTTGTTGATGCACTATATAGTTTTCAAGGTGCTTCGCTGTCGTTTTCCGCGACAGCTTTTGTAGTATACCCCATCCGCTCCCCTTTGTCAACACCTTTTTTTAACTTTTTTGAAGTTTTTTTCAAGAAGTTTTTCGGGCGCCGATTCGGTTTCCCGGACGGAACGTGGCATATATTACTCCTCTTTTTTCCCTTTGTCAAGCACTTTTTTGACATTTTCCCATATATTTTTTGTGATATAAAAAGATCGGAAGCGGGGTTCTGTTCCCGCTTCCGAAACGGTTGCGCCGCAGCGCGATTCTGTTATCGGATCGACCGGTCCGATCAGGAGATCATGTCGCCCTGGTGTGCGATCAGCGTGGCATCGTAGACGCCGTCGACGCGCAGGAACTTGTCGACGAAGCCGGTCTCGCTGGAGCGGACGCGAAGCTCGACGGCCAGCTCGATGCCCTCGCGCTGGACGGTCTTGGACTTGACGCGCGCATACGGGATCTGCGCGACCATGGACTTGATCTGCTTGCTTGCACGGTCCTCATAGTGCAGGATCAAAAGATACGGCAGCGACGCCTTCTTCTTGGACGAGGCGAGCAGCAGCATGAACACGCCGATCAGGATCGCGCCGACGATCGCGGCCAGATAGAAGCCGGCGCCGATCACGATGCCCTCTGCGATCGACCAGAACATGAACACCGTGTCGATCGGATCCTTGATCGCAGTACGGAAACGCACGATGGACAGTGCGCCGACCATGCCGAGCGACAGCTTGAGGTTGTTCGACATGATCAGAATGACCATCGTTGAAACCATCGTCAGCATGACGAGGCTCATGTTGAACGTCTTGGAATAGATCACGCCGGAGAACGTCAGCCGATAGATCAGATACACGAACAGACCGATCGCAAACGCGAGCACCACAGTAGCCAAAAGCGGCACAACCTGGTTGGTTTCCCAGTCGAAGATCTCCGCAACTACATCCTTGATATTGTATTTCATATTATCCTCCAATCAATTTTCCTTTATAAGATCAGCAGTCATACTGTCTGCAAAAGAGGTACTTACTTGCCGCCGTTTTCAGCGACGCGGGCAACTGGATCAGCGCAGCGATGTGCGGATCGAGGTAGTTGTTGAACTTGACCTCAAGGACGCACTGTCCGATGAGCTCCGTCGCCGGATAGGTGATCGCGTGCGGGTTGAAGAGGTCGGTGGAAAAATAGCCGGTGCGGATGTTGCGGTCGAGCGTGACGCGTACATCCTCCAGCGGAAACACGAACGGCTGCCGGTAGTAATCGACAAGCACCTTGGGCTTCAGTCCCTCTGTGCGCAGCGCGGCGTAGGCTTCCTTGGCGAACGCGCTCTGCTGATACAGCAGGAACGTATATGCCCCGGAGATCAGCGCATCGCACTGGTTGCGCGTCAGCGACAGGCTGTCCTTTTTGATGAACTGGCCGTTCTTGTGCTTGCGCTCCAGCTTGATCACGCGATCGGAGAAGTTATAGATGCGGATGCGCCACTTGTCGCGGTACTGTACGCCCGCGACCTTCTCCTCGACCGCCGAATCGTACGGATCGTCGAAATACAGGCTGCGGATGTGATAGCCGCCGCCGGTCTTGGCCGCATACGGGTCCGGCCCCATTGCGGCGTTCAGGCGGATCGCCAGAAGCTCCGCGTCGGCGTCGGAGATCACATATTTGAGCTCGTGCCGATAGCCCTTGGCGTTCGGCTTCAGCTTCAGGTTCAGGTTCATGAGATCTTGCCCACCTTTCCGAACAGTTGAATCATCTCGTCGTCTTTGAGGCGATAGTTCGTGTGCTCGTTGATGTAATGCTGGCAGTAATACAGGTACCAGTCCTGATAGTTGTCCGCATAGTTCCGGATCTTATTGACGTGCGTGTTCCAGCCCTTGGTCGAAAGGTTGTGATACGGCCGCCAGCGAACGAGATCGAACGTCTCCATTTCCCTGCGGATGTTCTCCTGCAGCTCCGTGACCTTTGCGTTGATCTTTTGCGGCGTATATACTTCATTATAGAAATACGCACACCATTTCAGGAACAGCTTGACGAACTCGTTGTTCGACATCATCGAGCGGCCGAGCACGGTCGAGAAGCCTCTGTTTGCGCCGTGGCCCTCCGGATCGAAGTACCGCCAGAAGTAGTCGCGCCGGAAGCCGGTGGACTTCTCCGCCGCCTGCTGCGGGTTGTCGCCGTTCATCGCCCAGCAGTAGTCGTACTGGATCCAGCGCCACTTATTGTCCTTTTCGGACGAACGCCACCACTTGATGTTGCCGGTGTCGGTGTTGCCGATGATGATCTCGAACGCGCAGTACATGGCGAACTGATCGGCGTCGATCCGGTCGCAGACGTAGTCGTAATCCGCCTGATTCCGGAGGTCGCAGTTGTGGTTCTCGCAGAACGCGATCAGGTCCTTATAATCGTTCAGGCCCTTTGTGCTGTTCTCATACGCATTGCTTGCGACGATGCACTGCTCGTTGTTGCCGTTGCCTCTGAGAATGTCGATCGTGTCGACGTCCTCGACGCCGTAATGCTGCGCAATGTAGAACTTGCTGATCTTCTCGCGCAGATTGTAAACGCCCCAGTACTGCCCGTTCAGGTAAACGATGCACTGGGTGTACGCCTGCGCGGCAATGTCAACGTCCGCATCGTCGAGGAGGCTCTGCACCATGACGTCGCGAATGCGCGAAAGCGCCGCGTCCTGTCCCGATGCGCGCAGCACCAGGGACTTATAGGAGGTAAACGGACGGTTCTCAAAGAACGGATAGTCGAGGCGGCTGCTTCCGACGCCCTTCCTTGCCAGCAGCGCAATGCCCTTCTGCGCGATCTTTCTGGAGAACGCGCCGAAGATGCGGATGTTCAGGTCGGTCTCGTACAGGACGTTCTTGCCGCCCGCATCCGTATAGGTGAACGTTGCGGGCTTCTCCCACATGCGGCCGCGCATGTTGAAGTTGGCGTACTTGCCCATCGTTTCGTCCTTGACCGTCTGGCCGATCATGATCTCGTCGGCCTCGCCCTTGCCGGTGTAGTCGTTGCCCTTGACATAGATGCCGTACTGCTCGTCCCACAGGTTTTCCGGATCGGTGACCAGGAATACCACCGGCAGATTCGTGTTATGCGCTTCGACTGTTTCCTCGTCGCCGACGATGACGTAGGTGTAGGAACGGACGCTGCTCGGATATCGGCTGTTGTCGTCGGAATACGTCCGGATGCGCAGCACCGTGTTTTCCTTGATCGCGATCGGGCCGGTCACGCGGTCGGATTTCTCCGTCGGCGCGGTCGTCTTGACCGGATCGTTCTCCTTGCCGCAGGAAAGCGTGTACGTTGCGTAGCAGCCCTCCGGCACGGTGATGTTCACAGTCTGCACGCCACTGTAGATGCCGCTCGGCGTGTCTGCCGTCGCCTGCACGCAGTAGATCCCGCGGCCGTTCGTGTCATTTGCAGCGCCTTCGGTCGGGCGGTCGAACAGCTTCCATGCGCCGGTCGCATCGCGTCCGTAGGAAACGCACGAGCGTGCCTCCGGCACGGCCACACGGTCGATCAATGTGCCTGCGGCGTCATACAGATACAGGGTCTCCCCCGCAGCCGCGATATCGAAGTTCAAAAGGTACTTTCTTTGCTCGGACGTGATATCCTTGTCGGACTGACCTTCACGAGGCAGGCTTCCTTCCAGCTGCAGGACGAGATATCCTTTTGCGGCGATACTCGTTCCGTCAGGAAAAACCCATTTTCGAGGCTTGGTTTCATTGTCCGTCACCGAGAATCCTGACAGGTCCGCCGGATTGTCGGAGCGGTTATAGATCTCGATCCAGCTGCCGAGGTCCGCATCGTACGGGCGCTCGCTGTGCGTGCTGCTCGAATTCATATATGTAATATAGTAGCCGTCAACAAGGACCTCGTTGAATACGATGTCGTGTACGCCCATCGGGCCGTTCTCCTTCTCGTCGAAGAGCGCGCGGCCGTTCAATGTGTTGTCGAAGCCCGGCGTCGGCTTGTCCGTACTCTGGAAGACCGCATTCGGATCGAACATGCCGTTCGTGTAGATCTTCGCATAGGAGCAGTTCTTCTGCTGCGGACCGAACTCGATGAGATCGACGATCAGATCGTTCTTCGTGGTGAACAGCAGCGTTTCGCCTCCCTGCGAGGACAGACCGAAATCGAAGCAGTACGCGTCGCGTACCGGGGTCGCCGTATGGTAGAGCACCAGATACGAATACGCGTCGATCTTCGTGCCTTCGGGGAACGTAAACTTTTTCGGCTTTGCCACATCGTCGGAAAGGCTGAACCCGGACAGATCGTATGCGGTGCTTCCGGAGTTGTACAGCTCGATCCAGTCGCAATAGGTGCCGTCCGGCGCTCTGTGCGCGGTCCCGTTCGACGCCATGAACTCGGTCACGCGAACCGGACAGTCGGTCGTCTCGGCGATGCCCTGTTCGGAATCCGCCTGCCGCGACGCGGCGTACGCCTTCCAGCCCTCCTCCGTGTTCGGGAAGCCGGGCGTCGGCTTCATGAGCTTCCATGCGCCGTCCTCGCCGTAGGAGAACGATTTGCCGTCGACGCCGACCGTATCGCTCTGTACCTCGTCGCCCATGCCGTACGCGTTTGCGCTGCCCTTCTGCCCTGCATAGAAGCCGGACAGATCGACGATGGCGATCGCCGTGCCGGACGGATCGACGAAGCGCAGCACGTCGTTTCTGGATAGCGCGAAATCCGTGATGATGACCTTGTTCGTCTTTCCGTCGTCGCCCGTGATATTCAGGTAACCGTTGCCGTTGGTCGGATCGTCCTTCATGCACCAGACGACCAGATAGCTCTTCGCCTTGATGATCGACTCGCTGGGAAATACCCAGATCGAGGTCTCGTCGTCGGTCAGACCGTAGCCGAACAGGTCGATGTCGCGGTCGCTCTTGTTGTACAGCTCGACATAATCGCTGTACGTGCCGCGCGGATCGCGCACGGTCTGCTTGTTGCTCGCGAGGATCTCGCTTACGACCACGTCGGACTTTCTCTGCTGCACCGCAGAGGCGATATCGTCCTTCGATCCCTTCACGGAGCAGCCGATGATCACCGAAATGCCGACGATCACAAGCAGCAGCGCCGCAAGCGCGATCGCCAGCAACAGACGTTTTTGTTTTTGTTTATTGTTCATATCGTGTCCTCAGTCTACTTGTACATTCTGCAACAAGTGTATCATACCATATTTTCCGCCGCCTGCAAGCCGGATTGCGAATCATTCACAAAAACGACACAGAAATAACGCATCAGAGACAATCGTGCATGCGCCTTAAGAGGACGGACCGCACATTCTCCTCCGGATGCACGGCACAGTGCAAAAGCAGCTGCCGCTTGATCCGTCCGACGCGTTCGCCGGGACCAAGGCCCAGCTCCCGCATGATGTCCGCGCCGGAAACGCAAAGCTCCCGTTCCGAAAACGGCGCGTTCTCCGTCTGCATCTGCCGATAGATCCTGCGCCAGCGTTCGGCGACGTAATCGGTCCTGTAACCGCTGCCGCGGATGTCGGCCTCGCGGATCGCGATCAGATCCTCCGTTCCTTCGCGGCCGAGCCGCGCAAAGCGCTTTCTCACCGTCGCGTCCGACGCGGTCTCCTGAAGGTCGAACATGTGCGCGCGGATCGCTTTGCAAACGCGCGCGATAAGCTCCGACGGATAGCGAAACCGCAAAAGCATCGTTTCCGCAAGCACGGCGCTGTCGATGTCGTGCGCGTACAGTTTGCCGTCGCGCTGCTTTGCGACCGGCTTTCCGACGTCGTGCAGAAGTGCGGCGAGCCGAACGGCGAGCACCGGCTCCGTGTTCTCGCAGGCGTGAAACAGATGCTGCAAAACATCATATTTATGATAGTCCTGCCGCTGCGCCATGCCGTCGCATGCGCAAAGCTCCGGCAGAAGATACGGCAGCGTGCCGAGCGCGTGCAGCATCGAAAGCGCATCGAACACGCGCGGACCGAGAAGCATCCGGTCGAGTTCCTGCCGCTTGCGCTCCCACGCAACGTCTTTGAGCAGCGCGGCGTTCGCCTTCGCCGCGTCCCACGTTGCGGGATCGACCGCAAAGTCCAGCGCCGCCGCAAACCGCACAAGCCGCAGGATCCGCAGTCCGTCGTCGCGCAGGATCGTCGCCGGATCGGCGGTCGTGGTGCGCAGCACGCGGTTCTGAAGATCACGCAGGCCGCCGGTCGGATCGGCGATCGTGCCGTCCGTGACCGATTCGTACAGCGCGTTGACCGAAAAATCGCGGCGAAACGCATCGTCCGTCATCGAGTCCGAGAAGTGCACTTCGTCCGGCCGGTGCACGCCGCCCGCGCCGTAGGATTCGGTGCGGAACGTCGTATGCTCGAACGTCTCGCCGTCGACGGAGAGGTGCACCGTGCCGAGCGTTTTCTGCACGATGCGCGCCTCGATCCCGAACGCCGCCGCGCGCCCGATCAGCGCATCCGGCAAAAGCCTGCTCGCAAGATCGACGTCATGCACCGTTCTTCTCAGCAGCGCGTCGCGCACACAGCCGCCGACCGCATAGAGCCTGACGCCCTCCTTTTCGAGGGCGTCCGCGAAATCACGCAATGCAGCCGGCAGCCGTAACATGCTTATGCTTCTCCTTCGGGCTGTTCGGTATTCGCCTCCGGCGCGGCGGGCGCTTCGCCCTCCTCCTCGTCCAAAGTGATCTCCTGATGCGGCAGCAGCGCGACGCTTGCGATCTTCGTGTCGCCGTCGAGCGCCATCAGCCGCACGCCCTGCGTGTTGCGTCCGATGATCGAGATCTGATCGACCGGCATGCGCATGATCACGCCGTCGTCGCGGACCAGAAGCAGGTCCTCGTCCTCGGTCGTCATCTTCAGGCACGCGAGCCCGCCGGTCTTTTCGGTCGCCTTCATGGCAAGGATGCCCTTGCCGCCGCGGCCCTGCACGGTGAACTGGCTCTCCTCGGTGCGCTTGCCGAGACCCTTTTCGGTGACGGTCAGCACCAGTCCGCCCTCCTTGACCAGGATCATATCCATGACGACGTCGCCCTCGTCCAGCTTGATCGAGCGCACGCCCATGCCGCCTCTGCCGGTGGCGCGGACGTCGCTTTCACGGAAGCGGATGCACTTGCCGTTGCGGGACGCGATGATGAATTCATGCTCCCCGTTGCTCATTTCGACGGAGATCAGCTCGTCGCCCTCGCGCACGGTCTGCAGCACCAAACCGCCCTTTCGAATATTCATGCATTCCGAGATGCGCGTCTTTTTGATGAGACCGTCGCGCGTCGCGGTGACAAGATAGCCCGTCTCCTCGACCTCGCGCGGGACGATGAACATCGCCGTGACCTTTTCGCCGGTTTTAAGCTGCAGCAGGTTCACCACCGGGATGCCCTTCGACGTGCGGCTTGCTTCGGGGATCGCGTAGCACTTGATGCGGAACACGCGGCCCATGTTGGTGAAGAACATGATCGGCGCATGGGTGCTGGAAACCAGCACGCGCTCGACATAATCCTCATCCTTGGTGGCCTGTCCCCTGACGCCCTTGCCGCCGCGGTTCTGCGCGCGGAACACCTCGGACGGGGTGCGCTTGATGTAGCCGAAGTGCGTCATGGTGACGGCCATCTCTTCCTCCTGAATGATGTCGTCGAGGTCGATGTCGTCCAGCGCCTGCGTGATCTCGGTGCGCCGCGGATCGGCAAGACGCGCCTTCACGTCGAGCGCTTCGTCCTTGACGACCTCCAGGAGCTTGTGCTCGTCGCTTAAGATCGTGCGTAAATATGCAACGCGTTCCCGAAGCTGACGGTCCTCCTCCATGAGGCGGTCGCGTTCGAGGCCGGTGAGGCGCTGCAGACGCATATCGAGGATCGCCTGCGCCTGCCGCTCGGAGAAACCGAACTTGGCGCAGAGACCTTCCTTGGCCGCCTGGCCGTTCGGCGAGGCCTTGATCAGCGCAATGATCTCGTCGATCACGTCGAGCGCGCGCAACAGACCGTCCAGAATGTGCAGACGTTCCTCGGCGCGGTTCAGATCGAAGCGCGTGCGCCGCGTGACGACGTCCTTCTGATGCTCCAGATAGTAGTAGAGGATCTCCTTCAGCGTCAAAACCTTCGGTTCGCCGTCGACCAGCGCAAGGTTGATCACGCCGAACGTGTCCTGCAGCTGCGTATGCTTGTACAGGTTGTTCAGCACGACGTTCGCGTTGACGTCCTTCTTGAGCTCGATGACGATGTGCGTGCCGTTGCGGTCGGTCTCGTCGCGCAGGTCGGAGATGCCCTCGATGCGCTTTTCATGCACGAGGTCCGCAATGCTCTCGACGAGCCGCGCCTTGTTGACCTGATACGGGATCTCGGTCACGATGATGCGGCTGCGGTTCTGGGAAAGCTGCTCGATCTCGGTCTTGGCGCGGACGATCAGCTTGCCGCGGCCCGTGCGGTACGCCTGCGCGATGCCGCTTCTGCCGAGGATCGTTGCGCCGGTCGGGAAGTCCGGACCGGGGATGTACTGCATCAGCTCGTCGACCGTGATATCGGGATTGTCGATCAGCGCCACAAGGCCGTCGATCGTTTCGCCGAGATTGTGCGGCGGCATGTTCGTCGCCATGCCGACCGCGATGCCGTTCGACCCGTTGACCAGAAGGTTCGGGAAACGTGCGGGCAGCACCGTCGGCTCCTGCTGCGTGCCGTCGAAGTTCGGCGTGAAATCGACCGTGTCCTTGTCGATGTCGCGCATCATTTCCATCGCCATCTTGGAAAGGCGCGCTTCGGTGTAACGCATGGCCGCCGCGCCGTCGCCGTCGGCCGAGCCGAAGTTGCCCTGTCCCTCGACGAGCGGATAGCGTGTGTTGAAGTCCTGCGCAAGACGCACCATCGCATCGTACACCGACGCGTCGCCGTGCGGATGGTATTTACCCATGCAGTCGCCGACGATACGCGCGGATTTACGCGTGGGCTTGTCGGGTGTGACGCCGAGCTCCTCCATCGAGTGCAGGATGCGGCGGTGCACCGGCTTCATGCCGTCGCGCACGTCGGGGAGCGCGCGGCTCGTGATGACCGACATGGCGTAGGCGATGAAGCTCTTCTGCATCTCGCGTTCCAGATTGATCGGCCGGATGCGGCCGGTGTTCGTTGTCATTTCGTCCATAGTCTTACCTCATCAGATGTCCAGATCGGTGACGAGCTTCGCGTTCTGCTCGATGAACTCGCGCCGCGGCTCGACCTTGTCGCCCATCAGCAGCGTAAAGAGCCGGTCCGCCTCGACCGCGTCCTCGACCGTGACCTTGAGCATCAGTCGCTGTTCGGGGTCCATCGTCGTCTCCCACAGCTGCTCCGGATTCATTTCGCCCAGGCCCTTGTAGCGCTGGATCTCCGGCTTCGGGTCGGGACCGATCTCGTTGAGCTTCGCGTCGAGCTCTTCGTCCGAATACACGTACCACTGCTGCTTGCCGCGCTTGACGCGGTACAACGGCGGCTGCGCGATGTAAACGTATCCTTCGTCGACCAGCGGACGCATGTGCCGATAGAAAAAGGTCAGAAGCAGGATCCGGATATGGCTGCCGTCGACGTCCGCATCGGTCATGCAGATGATCTTGTGATAGCGCAGCTTTGAAATGTCGAACTCGGTATCGATGCCCGCGCCGAACGCGGTGATCATGTACTTGATCGCATCGCTCGACAGCATGCGGTCAAGCCGCGCCTTTTCGACGTTCAGGATCTTTCCGCGCAGCGGCAGGATCGCCTGATACTTCGGATTTCTGCCCATCTTCGCGGAACCGCCTGCGGAATCGCCCTCGACCAGAAAGATCTCGCAGAGCGACGCGTCCTTTTCGGTGCAGTCGGACAGCTTTCCGGGCAGCGCGGTGGAATCCAGCGCTGTCTTTCTGCGGGTCAGATCCCGCGCCTTTCTTGCCGCCTCGCGCGCACGCGACGCCATTAGGCACTTATCGACGATCATGCGGCCGATCGGCGGATTCTCGTCCAGAAACTCCGAGAGGCCCTTATAGACCGTGTTGCTGACCAGCGGACGGATATCGGCGTTGCCGAGCTTCGTTTTGGTCTGGCCCTCGAACTGCGGCTCCTGCAGCTTGACCGAGATAACGGCGGTCAGGCCCTCGCGGATATCCTCGCCGGACAGCGAACCGTCCTTCTCCTTGAAGAGATTCGCGCGCTTGGCGTAGTCGTTGACCGCGCGGGTCAGCGCCTGCTTGAAGCCGTCCAGATGCGCGCCGCCCTCGTGCGTGTTGATGTTGTTCGCGTAGGTGTAGATGTCCTCGTTGTAGCCGTCGTTGTACTGCATGGCGATCTCGACCGTCGCGGTCTCCTCGCCGTTCTCCATGCGCTTGGCGGAGAAGTAGATCGGCTCCTGGTGCAGGACCTCTTTGTTTTTATTGTAATGCGAGACGAACGAACGGATGCCGCCCTCGAAGCAGTAGTCGCGCTCCAGATGCGGCTGCTCGCGCTCGTCGATCGCCGTGATGCGCACGCCCGCGTTCAGAAACGCCAGCTCTCTGAGACGGGATTTCAGCTTGTCAAACTCGAACCTGACCTCGTCGAAGATCTCCGCGTCCGGCTTGAACGTGACGCTGGTGCCGGTCTCATCGCCGCACTCGCCCACGACCTCGACCTTGGTGACCGGGATGCCGCGCTGATACTTCTGCCGGTAGACCTTGCCGCCTCTTCTGACCTCGACGGTCAGATCCTCGGACAGCGCGTTGACGCAGGACAGGCCGACGCCGTGCAGACCGCCGGAGACCTTGTAGCCGCCGCCGCCGAACTTGCCGCCCGCGTGCAGGATTGTCAGCGCGACCTCCAGCGCGTCCTTGCCGGTCTTTTCGTGATAGCCGACCGGAATGCCGCGGCCGTTGTCGCTTACCGTTACGGTCTCGCCCTCGTGGATGACAATGTTGACATGGTCGCAGAACCCCGCCATCGCCTCGTCGATCGAGTTGTCGACGAGCTCATAGACGAGATGGTGCAGACCTCTCGAATCGGTCGAGCCGATGTACATGCCCGGACGGCGGCGAACCGCCTCAAGGCCTTCCAGTACCTGGATCTGTGACGCGCCGTAATCCGCGCTCACTTCATGCTGCAAATCTTCCATTTACGCTTTCATTCTCCGTTTCTCTGTGTTCAATCTGTATCTTCGGGAGGCCGGGGTCGGCCTCCCCTGCATTCCGTTCCGAAGGAATATCGCTCCCCGCAGGGGAATATCGTGCCGCAGGCATATCGCGTCCCGTCAGGGACATATCGCCCGGCGTTTGCGCCCTTTCAGCGGGGCGTCGGGGTTGTTGGCCCCACGGGCGGATGCGATCCGCCCCTACGGGTTGAACGGACCTGTAGGGGAAGGTCTCACCTTCCCGTTCCTTGCTTTCAGCGGGGCGCCGGGGTTGTTGGCCCCCACGGGCGGATGCGATCCGCCCCTACGGGTTGAACGGACCTGTAGGGGAAGGTCTCACCTTCCCGTTCCTTGCTTTCAGCGGGGCGTCGGGGTTGTCGCCCCCAACGGGCGGACGGTATCCGTCCCTACATCTTCAACTCGTTCAACCGTTCCTTCAGCGTCTGGATCGCGGTCGCGGCGGCGTATACGTAAGACACGCCGTCACGCGAGCAGATCACGTACGATTTCGGCCGCCCGTAGGACGGGTAGTAGCGCCCCGCCTCCACGCAGTCGCGCACGATGCGCTCGGTCTCCGCCGTCGCCTGCTCGGCCGGCTGGATCGCGATCACGTCCCCGGTCGGGACGAAGCGGTTTTCGCCGATGTGCAAAAGCATTATTCCTCCACCACCCTTCCGTTGTGAACGCGGTACACCTGCATGCGCATTGCGCCCGCCTTGACAAACTCTTCAAGATGCGTACAGGTCACAAACGTCTGACAGTCCGAAACGACCTCCAACAGCCTTGCCTGCCGCTCGGCGTCGAGCTCCGAAAAGACGTCGTCTAAAAGAAGTACCGGGCGTTCGCCGCGCACCCTTCTCACAAGGTCGATCTCGGACAGCTTTAACGAAA
>CAKJYC010000086.1 GCA_918244965.1 Clostridiales bacterium
CGACTGTCCGATACTGCCTGCAAAAACCGTTCTGCATCTTCGGCGTCGATAAAAATCTGCTGTCGGTTAATTCCTCGCAGCATAACGTGGTAGACGCCCGTTTTGCTCTTCTTTCTTGCTGTTCTCGGCATGAATGCACCCCCTTCATGCTTTGATTCTACTCGTTTTTCATCGTCCTGTCAACACAGAAGAACCGTCCCCATGTGTTCTCGAAGAACCGTCCCCATGTGTTCTCGGCATGAAAGCACCCCCTTCATGCCTTGATTCTACTCGTTTTTCATCGTCCTGTCAACACAGAAGAACCGTCCCCATGTGTTCTGTGTTGCTCCATTCTCTTCTCCTTCGAAGGTTTCCCTGCTGCAGCTTTCACCATTAAGACGCAGGACCGCGCCGTTTTGTTGCGCGGCCGGAAATAAAAAACCGGAGGCGTGAACCCCCGGTTGATCGGATCGAAAGAACTCAGTCCTCGTACTCCTCGTCCTCTTCTTCATCGCTGAAGGAGAACAGGCCGCGGCGCTTTTTCTTCGGCGCGCGCTCCTTCTCTTCGTAATCGTCCTGTTCCTCCTCGTCCTCGTCGACCTCTTCAATGCCGAGCATACGGGCAAAGAACCCCTTCTTGCGCTGCTTCTGCGGCTTCGGCTGCTCCTCCTCGTAGTCGTCCTCCTCCACGGGTGCGGGACGCGGCGCGGGCTTCGTCGCGGGTCTCGTCGGCGGAACGTCGACGTCCTGACGGCGGCGCGTTTCGGGCAGCTTGACGGAGATCGGCGCGGGATCGGGTTCCGGGATCTGCAGTTCGGGCGCGACGGGCTTTTGACGGACGTCAAGCTCCTCGCGGTTGCCGTTGATCATCTTCATGTAGTCGTTGAGATAGCGCTGCACATCCGCCAGGATGTCGTCCGCATAGGCGCGTGCGCCGTTGCAGATGGAGTCCGCATTCTCCTCTGCCGCAATCTGCAGGTCGTTTGCGCGCTTCATCGCCGCCTGATAGATCGAGTTCTCGGCGATCAGGCCTTCGTACTCCGCGACCGCCTGACGGTACACGTTCTCCGCCGCCTCCTGCGCCTGCTCACGCAGCTCGTCCGCTTCCTTTTGTGCGTCAGCCACGATCTTGTCCGCCTGCTCGTTCGCGTCGCGGAGCGTGTTCTCCTTCTCCGCAATGATGCCGGAAGCTCTTCTGATATCCTCAGGGATCGTCGCCTTCAGATCGTCCAGAAGGGCGATCAGCTCCTCCTCGTCGATGATGCGGCGGCTGCCCGCGTTGCTGAATCTCGGCTTCGGGCTGTCCGCCACAAGCTGCTCGATCTTCGATAAAATACTGAAAATTTTCATAGTCTGTACGCCGTTCATTTCTGCCTTGCCAACCTTTCCCGTATATATTGATAATTACATTGCGGAACCAGTCCTTCGATGGATCCGCCCATTCCCCCGATCTCACGCACATTCGAGCTGGACAGGAACGAATGTGCGGGGCTTGCCATAAAGTAGACCGTATGGATCTCCGGATCCAGATGCCGGTTTACCGCGTCGATCTGGAATTCATAATCGAAGTCCGTGATCGCACGAAGCCCTCTGATGATGTACTGCGCGCCGATCTGCTTTGCGTAATCGACCAGAAGCCCCGAAAACGCGCCGGAACGAACGTTTGAAAGTCCTTCGGCGTCAATCATGCGGTCGATCATGGAAAGCCGTTCCTCCATCGAGAACACCGGCGATTTTGCGTTATTGTTCAGCACCGCGATATACACGGTATCGAACAGCCCCGCTGCGTTTCGCAGAACGTCGAGATGCCCGATCGTAAACGGATCGAAGCTGCCCGGATACACGCCGATCTTCATGGCACGTCCTCCCCGATGAGTGAGTATCCGCATTTGCCGAACCGTTTGGTCCGCAGGACGCGGTAAACGCCGGGCGCATCCTGCGGCGGCAGCTCCGCCGCGTGCTCCAGCACCACGGTCCCGCCCGGACGGATCAGCTTCTTTCGGAACAGCTGCCCGACCGCATCCGCGGACAGGCCTTCCCGATACGGCGGATCCAGAAACGCAAAATCGAATGATGCGCCTTCCGCTGCGAGACGGTCGATCGCGGCCGTGTAGTCCAGATTCAGCACCTGCGCGGCGGCCGCAAAGCCGAGCGTTTCAACGTTTCGGCGGATGATCGCAGTACATGCAGGGTTCTGGTCGTTCAGCACCGCACGCGCTGCCCCGCGCGAGAGTGCTTCGAGTCCGAGATTCCCGCTGCCCGAAAAGAGATCCAGCACCTGCGCGCCCGGAATCGAAAACTGCAGAGAGCCGAAAACGGCTTCCTTCACCCGGTCCAGCGTGGGTCGGGTGCCGAGACCTTCCGGTGTCTCAATCCTGCGTCCGCGCGCCGTTCCTGCGATGATTCTGACCATATAACCCCACATCTTGTATTGTCTACCCCATTTTAGCACCAAGGTATAGAAAATGCAATAGTTTTTGAATAAATTGTTAACATTTTTTTGACAAATTATGTCCGAGCCGATTCTGTCGTTTTTTGGCGG
Organism: Clostridiales bacterium; assembly: GCA_918244965.1. Classification (GTDB taxonomy): domain Bacteria; phylum Bacillota; class Clostridia; order Christensenellales; family CAG-138; genus UBA3792. The sequence goes on from CAKJYC010000086.1 coordinate 2,522, forward strand.
AAGGGAATTGACTTTTGCCGCGTATTCTTGTAGAATCTGTACCGGAAAAAAAGGGGGAACAGAAACATGCTTCGCAGTACCTATGCGGTGATTCATCTTCCCGCATTGCTGAACAATATCCGGCTTGCCAAGCGCAGACTCAAGCCGGAAACGAAATTTCTTGCCGTTATCAAGGCGAACGCATACGGCCACGGCATTGTCGAGGTCGGCAAGTACCTTGAACGGTCCGGGCTCGTCGATATGCTTGCCGTCGCCGTTCCCGAAGAGGGCTTCCGCCTGCGCAATGCCGGCGTCACGCTGCCGATCCTGATCCTCGGCGTGACCGATCCCGATCACATGGGCGCGGTGGTCGCAAAGGATCTGAGCCCCGCCGTCTTCACGCCGGCGCAGGTCCGTCTTCTGAACCGCTTTGCAAAGGCGTCCGGCAAAACCGCGACCGCGCACGTCAAGCTCGACACCGGCATGCACCGCATCGGCGTCACCGACAACGATATGCTCGATGCGCTTCTGGACGCATTCGACGAATGCCCGAACGTTCGGATGACCGGCGTGTTCACGCATTTTGCCAAGTCCGAATCCGATCCCGACTTCACGCATCTGCAGGCGCAGCGCTTTGACGCGTTCGTTGCGCGCATACATGCGCGCGGCTACGATCCGATCCTGCACGCCTCGAACTCCGCCGGAACGCTGGACTATCCGGACCTGCAGTACGACATGATCCGCTTCGGCATCGCGCTGTACGGCTGCCATCCGGACGCCAGACGGACGCCGGACAGCGGGCTCACGCCCGTGATGTCGCTTGTCACGCACATCAGCAACCTGAAGACGGTCCCGGCGGGCGAAGGCATCAGCTACGGCCTGCGCTACATCACCTCGCGTCCCACGAAGATCGCGACGCTGCCGATCGGCTACGGCGACGGCTACAAGCGCTGTCTGACCGGCAAGGCCGACGTGCTGATCGGCGGCATCCGCTGTCCGCAGGTCGGCACGATCTGCATGGACCAGATGATGGTCGACGTCACCGAGGTCCCGAACGTCGCCGTCGGCGACGAAGCGGTGCTGATCGGCCGTCAGGGCAACCAGAAGATCACCGCGGACGAGCTTGCCGACAAGGCCGATACGATCTCCTACGAGATCCTGCTCTCCGTTTCCGACCGCGTCCCGCGCGTCTACGAAGAATAAGCACCTTTGCCGCTCGCTTGAGCGGCTTTTTTTCTTGACGTGCATCGTCGGAAAAGGCTATAATACTGCATATGAAGGAACGGTTCAAAAACTGGCTCAACAAGCTGAAACAACCGAAGACATGGATCGCCGCCGCGATCGTGGCGGTCATCGTTGCCGCAGGCACGCTGTTTGCGCTGTGGGTGCGCAGGCCGATCGCCCGGTACAACGCGGACTATGACGACGCAAAGCAGGTGTATTTCGAGCACCTTGCGCTCGCGGCGGGCAGCAACCGCCTGCTGTTCGAGACCGGCACGCTGCCGGAGGAGTTTGCGAGCGTCGACGCCTCGGCCAAGCAGTATTCCTACGCCTACGCGAAGGTTCTGGAGGTGCTCGACGACCAGTCGCACCGCGATCCCGAAACCGAGAACGTGCACGTCGGTTCGCAGCGGCTTCTGGTCGAGATCACGACCGGCGAGCACAAGGGACGGCAGATGGTGATCGACAACTACATGAGCAAGCTGTTCGACAAGCATGCCGAGGTCGGGACCTCGCTGCTCGTCTTTGTGCTGACCGACCGTGCAAGCACGGTCGACGGTCTGCCCGCGCTCTCTCTGTCCGTTATGAACTACAACCGGCAGTGGCTGCTGTTCGGACTGATCGCGGTCTTTCTGCTCGTCACCGCGCTGGTCGGCGGCAAAGTCGGCCTGCGCTCGATCCTCGGTCTTGCATTGACGCTTGCGGCCGTGTTCTTTGTGCTGGTCCCCTCGCTTCTGCGCGGGTTTTACGCGATCCCGTTCACGCTCGTTCTGTGCGTGCTCGTCACGGTCGTATGCTTCCTTCTGCTCGACGGCCTGAGCCGCAAAACGGTCTCCGCGATCCTCGGCACGGTCGCGGGCTTTACCGTCGCCTGTCTGTTCGCGATGCTTGCAAGCAGGCTTGCGCACCTCGACGGACTGGAATACAACGTCGCCGAGACCGATACGCTGATCCAGGCGAAGTTTCAGGGCACGCTGATCAACATCCGCGGGCTGTTCGTCTCCGGCATCATCATCTCCGCGCTCGGCGCGGTCATGGACGTCGCGATGAGCATCTCGTCCTCGGTCAACGAGCTCAAGACCGTCAATCCCGGCATGGGCTTTTCCGCGCTGTTTAAGAGCGGCATGCGCATCGGCCGCGACGCGGTCGGCACGATGACGAACACGCTGATCCTTGCGTTCACCGGCGGCGCGCTCGTCAACCTGATCCTGATGAAGTATTACAACTGGGACGTGAAGGCGATCCTCTCCGGCGACTACATCACGCACGAGGTCATCACCGGCGTCTCCGGCAGCATCGGCCTGATCCTTGCGGTCCCGCTGACCGCGCTGATCGCCTCCGCGCTGCACGGAAGCGCAAAGCCGAAGCTACAGGTCAAATGAAACAGACACAAGAAAACCCTCCGAAAACGGAGGGCTTTGTTTTACTCGAAAATGTTGCGTATTCCCTGCCAGATCTGTTCGCCGGTGCTGACGGTTCCGGACAGGACGCCGTACCCGGAGTACGGCGGATAGGACACCTCGTAATAGATCTGCTGCACCGAACTTCCGTCCGCCGCGCACAGATACACGCGCGTGATCACGTCGTACGCCGTGCCCGTATAGTCGCTGCGCAGTCTGTCCTCCTTCGTCCGGACCAACAGATAATCCGCCTCCTGCGCGTTGATCGTGCGCACCGTCATCGGCATTTCGTAAAACAGATCCCCGAGCAGCTCCCCGCTCTGATCGACCGGAATGATCCGCACCGACCCGTCCGCCGGCAGCAGCGGATCCGTGTCGCTGCGCATCCGGGCAGCATCGAGCGTTTCCGGCATCGGCATCAGAGCCTCGATCGCCGCCGCAAGCGGCGTGTTCAAAAAGACGTCTTTGCCGAACGTGTGGACCGTGCCCGGCAGCAAAAGCGTTTCAAGCGAAGCGCATTCCGCAAAAGCACGCTCGTCGATGGTCTCCAATCCGTCCGAGATCACGACCGTGCGCAGGCTCTCGCAAAGCTCAAACGTGCGGTATCCGATCGTTTTCAGCGAAGCGGGCAATATCACGGCTTCCAACGCGCTGCAGTCAAAAAAGGCTTCGTTGCCGAGAACGTTCGTGCATTCCGGCAGCGTCACCTCCGTGAGCGAAATGCAATCGCCGAACGCTTTGATCCCGATCATCTTTAAGGACGTACCGAACGTGACCGTTTTGAGACCGTTGCACGCGTTAAACGCGCGATCGCCGATCTCGGTCAGCGAGTTCGGCAGCGTCAGCGAGGTCAGGCCGGAGCATCCGTTGAACGCAGAATCGCCGATCGACAAAAGTCCCTCCGACAGGTTGATTTCCGTCAATGCGCTGCAGTTTCTGAACGCATTTGCTTCTATCTGCGTGACGGAAGCCGGGATCGTGACCGACTCCAGATTGACGCAGCCCTCAAACGCGCTCTCCCCGATCTTCGTCACGCCGTCCGGAACCACGTAAGATTTGATGGCCTTGTCCTTTTTGAACATGCCCGCCGGGATCTCGGTCATCGGTTCCTTTGTCGGCGCCGTTTGTTCCGGCTGCTCCGTTTGCGTCGGCGGCTCCGTCTCCTTCGACGGCTTCGCCTGTTTTGTGCCGCCGCAGGCAAAGCACACGCACGCCAGGCACAGCGCAAGCACCGCAGGGATCACCCGTTTCGTGATCTGTTTCATATTCCGTACCCCTTTGTATGATATATGATCAGTATATCATACCGGCTTCCGCTTCGCAATACGCAATCCCGCGCGGCGCGGTCATGGACGTAGCGATGAGCATCTCGTCCTCGGTCAACGAGCTCAAGACCGTCAATCCCGGCATGGGCTTTTCCGCGCTGTTTAAGAGCGGCATGCGCATCGGACGCGACGCGGTCGGCACGATGACGAACACGCTGATCCTCGCGTTCACCGGCGGCGCGCTCGTCAACCTGATCCTGATGAAATATTACAACTGGGACGTGAAGGCGATCCTCTCCGGCGACTACATCACGCACGAGGTCATCACCGGCGTCTCCGGCAGCATCGGCCTGATCCTTGCCGTCCCGCTGACCGCGCTGATCGCCTCCGCGCTGTGCGCGCGCATGCAGCCAACCACTGTGTCGAAGAAAACCCGCTGATTCACATGCAAAACACCGCAGCTCCGTCGGAACTGCGGTGTTTTTTTGATTCTGATCATTCAAACCGTCCGCCGATCTTTTGCCAGATCCGTTCTGTCGTCGCGACCTCGCCGTACAGCGGGGACGTGCCGCTTGCGGGCGGCTCGGAGATCGAATAGAACAGAAGCGTCGCCGTTCCGTCCTTTGCGCAAAGATAGATGCGCGTCTCCGTCGCCATTGCGATGATGACCCCGCCGCTGTGTATGTTGACATACCGGGAGGAACGGTCCGCGTGTTCCACCGTCCGGACGAGCGCATAGTCCGCCTCCTCCGGGTCCAGTGTGCGCAGCGACGCCGGCATGCTGCTGTACAGATCTTGATAAACCGACCCGTCCGAACCGAGCGGGATGATGCGGACCGGCTCGCCGTCCGCAAACAGCGGCGTCGTGTTGAAGTCCTCCGCCGCGCCGTCAAAGCGTTCCGGGATCCATGCATCCGCGCCGCGTACAAACAGGGATGCGTCCGAACGGAAGCATTCGGCGAGCACCTCGTCCGGAATCGTCGCCGCGTTTTCCGGCAGCACGATCTTTTTCAGCGCGGAGCAGCCGCTGAATGCGCCTTCCCCGATCGTCTGCAGCGCGGAAGGCAGCGTAACGGTTTGCAGCGATCGACAGCCCTTGAATGCGTACGCGCCGATCTTTGCGACCGTGTCCGGGATCGTGACCGATTCGAGTCTGTCACAGCCCGTAAAGACGTATTCGCCGATCTCCGTCAGCGCGGACGGCAAAACGACCTCCTCCAGCTTTTCACAGTCCTCGAACGCGTTTGCGCCGATGACTGCGACCTTGTCCGGGATCGTAATGGATTTCAGCGCTTTGCATTCCTTGAAGGCGCATTCGCCGATCTCCGTCAGAGCAGACGACAGCGTGATGCTCTTCAGCTTTTTACAGCTTTCAAACGCATGCGCGTCGATCTTTGTGACCGTGTCCGGAATCGTGATGGATTTGAGCTTTTGCATGTGAAAGGCGTATTTGCCGATCTCCGTCACACCCTCCCGGACATCGTACGTCGTCTGCGTCGCTTTCAGATTGGTCAGCTCCAATCCGGTGAAAACGATCCCCTCGGTTTTTTCCGCGTCGTCACCGCAGGCGAGGCATAGCAACGCCATGCAAAGCGCGAGCGCTGCGGCAAGGATCCTCCGTTTCATAATCGGCCCTCCGATACAGGATATAGAAACAGTATATCATGTCGTTTTGCTCCGCGCAATCCCCTTCCCGATCCGGATGCGTCCGTCCCGCAGCGCGCGCACCGCCGCCGTTGCGGCAAGCAGCAGCAGGATCCCGACCGCCTGCGCCGTCAGCGCGTCCTCATTTCCGAGCTCCAGAACCGCGCTTTTGAACAGCGTATAGTCCGCGCCGGCACGACACAGCAGCATGAAAAACGGCGCGGCGGCCAGCGCGAGCGCACGCGCGTCCGGATCGCGGCAGTACAGCATCGAGA
>CAKJYC010000087.1 GCA_918244965.1 Clostridiales bacterium
CAGCACGTATTTAACGGTGCGCAAAAGCTCGGTTTTCACGGTTCCTCCTCGGTAAAACGGCTTTTGAAATCCGGGCTCAGATATCCGTCCGGTTCGCCCTCGATGGGCAGTTCGCCCTTGTGATAGTCTGCGGTATGGATCAGTTTGCGCCACTGATACGGCGAGATCGGGTTTTCCGGCAGATCCTTTGCATATGCAGCGGTCGTGTGCCAGACCTGACGGCACTTGGAGCAGCGAACGATCCAGTCGCGTCCGGAGATTTTGATGACCGACCAGTTTTCCACGTCGGGTACGCGGCAAAAGCATTTGTACGTCATGATAAACCTCTTTTCAGGATATAGTGTTCCGATCGTGCATCGGATAGATCGTGTTGTTGTATTCTTCGAGCGACATTACGTTGCACATGGTCGGCGTGCTGTACAGGAACACGCGGTCGTACTGGTAGCTGTACGCGGCGTTGCTGCACAGGATCAGCTGATCACGCACGTCGATCTCCAGCTTTGCGCCGATCTCCGCGATCATCTTTGCCGTGTCGATATCGTCGCCGGAAGGAATGAGAATGCCGGACGGGTGATTGTGCGTCAGGATGAGATACCGTGCCTTGTGCAGCATGGCGGTTTCAATGACGCGGCGCGGCTCAAAGGCAACGTGCGACAGCGTGCCGACCTGCAGCGTCTCGGTGTGCAGGATCGTCATATTGGCGTCGAGACAGATGATGCGCAGCGTTTCGTACCGGTCGCCCGTGCCGAGCGCAACAGCATAGCGACAGGCTTTTTCCGGCGTTTCGAGCCGTGCCGCGCCGCGCTGATAGGAAGCGGCCTCAAGCGTGAGCCTGCGGTGCAGATCGTACAGCGAATGCAGATACAGAGCGGTCTTATCCCCAACACCGTCCACCTCGGACAGCCGCATCGGATCGGCCGACAGTACGCCGGTCAGCGAGCCGAATTTGTTCAACAGCGTATGCGCAAGACCGTTGACATCCCTGCGCGGGATAGCATACGTCAGAAGCATCTCTAAAATGACGTGATCGGCCATGCCGTCCATGCCTTGCCTGCGATATGCTTCCCGGATGCGTTCCCGGTGACCTTCGTGAATTGTTGCTGCCATATCCATTATTTTACAATCTAAAACAGGATTCGTCAATCAAAGAATGGAAAGAACAGGGGAAGAATGCACAAAAAAGAATTGACATTCTTAATTTGATTTGTTATAATGCGCAATGCGCGAGGAGATGTGTCCGAGTGGCTTAAGGAGGCGGTCTTGAAAACCGTTGATGTGAGAGCATCCGTGGGTTCAAATCCTACCATCTCCGCCATTTTCTCGATTATAGCACGCGGAAATACCCAAGTGGCTATAAGGGGCTCCCCTGCTAAGGGAGTAGACGGTCTGAAGCCGTGCGTGGGTTCAAATCCCACTTTCCGCGCCACGCAAAAGGCACCTGCGAAAGCAAGTGCCTTTTGTATTTGCGACAGTTTTATAATCCCAGCACCGAGGCGTAATCGTTATGGAACGCATCGGGACCCGTATCGCCGTCATACATGCGAATCAGATCGGATTTACGCATGGTAAACGTCGTTGTGCTTCCGTTCCATGCGATCGTCACCTCGAACGAATCAGGAAGCGTTCGATAGGCCGGACCGTACAGCAGGAAACCGACGCGTTTGCCGCCGTTTTCAGAGCCGCCTTCAAATCGGTCGAGACCGTATTCGGCGGCCATGCCCTGCAGCGTCGTCCCGTTGATCGTGACGACCGGCTGATTCTCCTTGCCGTTGTGCGGCTTTTTGATCGTTGTATCGGTTTCCAGAACCAGGCCGATCATGCCCTTCAGCCCCATGCGATTGTTGTACATCAGATCGGTGACCGTGAACGTGTCCGCCTGTGCATTGGGCTTTGCGACATAGTTTGCGGTATAATCCGCATAGTAGTTATAGTTCGCTTCGCATTCCTGCCGCCACGCAATCCATTCCGCTTCGTCCTTCGGCAGCGTTACCTTGCCGGTCGCCCACTCGATCCGAAAGCTCGCGCCGAAGATCGACACAAGCGATTCAGAGGGCAGCGTTTCGCCGTACGGCAGATAGACGCGGGCAAGTTCGATAAAGTCCCGTATATCCTCGCCGGTCCGCTTGCTGCTGATGAATTCGTCCGGACAGTACATGCCGTCGACGACCGTGTAGAGCCCGCCGCCGTCGAACGACCCGTAAGGAAGGGGATCCCTGCCGGTTTCGCGGCCTTCCCAGTATGCCTTGTCCGGCTCATAGGTGTAATACAGCCAGTGATCCTTTACGGCGATGTCAAGAATACGGCTGCCGTTGCAGACGATGTCGAGCGGGATCGTGTCCTCCGGGATGCTCCTGAGCTCGGTCGCATAATGTTCAATTTCTTTCAGCATGTTCTGCCGAAGGCCCTCAAAGCGCTCCTTTGTAAGCGTATAGGTCAGCGTAAAGGGCTGGCCGTTGAGCGAGGAGGACAGCGTAAAGGTTGCGCCGGGACGGAAGGGGTTCTTGCGTTCCGTTTCAAAGGTCAGAAGAAGCGGATAGCTCTGCCTTTTCGTCTCTGAAGCGACGGACGAAGTAACCGCACCGGATTGCCGAGCGCGCGAATCGACGTGCGATTCCGTAACCGGCTCTGCGCCGTCGATTGAAAGCATACACGGTTCGAGTCGATACGAGGCGGTTGATTCAGATTCTACATAGCATAGGATCTCGATCGGATCCATCGTTCTTCCGTAGTAATGGATGCTGTCCAGACGGACCGTAAACGACCCGACCTGTACGCTTTCGTTCAGCTCCTGCAGGCTCCACGGCTGCCAGCTGCCGTTTTCGTCGCGTGTGCCGACCGCGATCGGAACGCTGCCGCTGCTGCCGAGCGTGTTGTCCGGCGCGGTCGCGTCCGGATGGTCTGTATCGTTCACATAATCGGACATGACGTCGAGCTTTTCAAGGCCGACGTCGCGGACCTCCTGCATTTTTGAGACGCCGATCGCAAACGCGGTGCCGACGGAAAGCAGCGTGACAAGCGCGGCAATCAACAGAATGAGTTTCTTTTTGTCAAACCGGGGGAAGGAGACGCTGCGCTCTGTGCTGTCGACCGGCAGTGCGGCCAGCACGTCCTCCATACGGGAGCGGTAGCCTTCCGGCACCTTCGGCAACAGCGTATCGTAAACGGGATATGTCTGCTTATTTTGCATAGGATACCTCCTGATCGGTCAAGTCCTGCCGCATCACTTTTCGAGCGCGGGAGAGACGGCTCTTGACCGTGCCGACCGGCTCGTTCAGAAATGCGGCGATTTCGGAGATGCTGTAGCCTTCGATGTGGTACAGCGTGATACAGAGCCTGCTTTCGGGTGAAAGCCTTGAAAAGGCTTCCTTGAGATCCAGCGCGTCAAACGGTTCCGTGCCCTGCTCTTGTACATCGTCAAGCGGAACGTACCGTTTCTTTTCCCGCAGGATCATGTAGCATTTGTTCTTCAGGATCCGCATCAGCCACGGCCGGAATTTGTCGCGGTCCTTCAGCTTCGGCAGCGACATATATGCCTGCTCCACGGCTTCCTGCGCGGCGTCCTGCGCGTCGGCGTCGTTCTGCAGAATCGTGTACGCGATCCGGTACAGCGAATCCAACAGCGGACGCACCTGCTGCGTGAACCACCGCTTGTCTTTCATTGTCAGCATGATTTCTCCTTTCGTCCCCGCCGCCGGCAGCGGGCACCGTTGTCCGATCGTACACAGTATAGATGAACGATGTGACCGAAAGGTTGCAAAAGAATGAAAAAAGAGCGCATACAGCGCTCATTCACAGGTTTGTATTCGTGTATCAGCTCTTTGGCCTGCAAAGCCCGTTGTTGTCCACGGAGCGTTCGCCGTCCGGCAGCAGCTCGGAGATCGTAACGAAGCGATAGCCCTCCGATAGAGCCTGCTCGATCAGCTTCGGCAGATACGTTTCGATCCCGTAGCCGTTGTTGTGCGACAGAATAATGCTGCCGCTTGAAAGCTTCGGAAGGACGGCGTTCAGGATCGTTTCGGGACTACGGCCCTCCTTCCAGTCGACCGTGTCGAGGTTCCATTGCACGACCTCATAGCCCATATCGCGGACCGTTGAAACGACGGTGTCGTTGTATTCGCCGAACGGCGCGCGGAACAGCTTGGTGCGTGCGCCCGTCAGCGCTTCGATCTCATCGTCAAGGTCCGTCAGTTCTTTGCGGATCTCGTCGGCGGACAGGCGGTTCATATGCGGATGCGTCAGCGAATGGTTCCCGATCTCATGTCCGCGCGCGGCGATCTCCTTCACCATATCTGGGTAAGCCTTGACCCAGACGCCGCAGAGAAAGAACGTCGCCTTGATCCCGTATCGGTCGAGAATATCCAGGATCTGCGCCGTTTTATCGGCGCTCCAAGCCGCGTCGATCGTCAGCGCGATCGCCTTGTCATTCCGCTCCACGCGGTACACCGGAACAAGACGCGACATCACCGGAATGGCGTTCAGCTCGTAGGAATCGACGGTCGCCATCGTCGGCTCGACCGCCTCGGAGCCCGGCTCCCGCGCGGCGAAAAACAGGATTAGCCCGATACAAAGAATGGCAGCGCAAAGCAGGATCCCGATCCATACGCGCTTGCTGATGACGAGTATTTTCATGTTCAAAACCTCCGATCCTTACCGCACTGTACGCGAAAGGACGGAGGATTATACCGAAAAAAGAAAAGCCCGCGGCGTGCGCGGGGAGGATCAGTAAGCCAATCGGCAAAAGCCGTTTTTCAGCGGGAGCGAAAACGCGCCGTCGAACACGAGATACTGCATGCTGTAATGCCGTTCGCCGCAAAGACCGCAGTCGACCGGCGCCATCGCCTTGATCTCCTTGCCGACGCGCGCAGCAGCTTCGTCGAGCAAACAGGCATACGCAGCCGGCGACAGGGCCATCAATTCATACACCAGTCCGTCGGAACAATAGATAATATAGCCGTACGGCCTGCCTTCACGCGAGGCGATCAGTACCTTTCCGCCGTCGATCGCATAGTCCGCAAAAACGGTGAGAAGCTCCGCTTCGTCGCGGACCTGCATGCCGTCGTGCGTTTGCTGCAGCGTATGATACACGGAAAGCATTTCATCTGCGCGCAATTCTTCTTTCAGAACAAACGCTTCGTGTGAACGGTCGGGATCGGAATGCACGGTCAGGATGTCCGCACCGTTTTGAAAACCGAGCGAGGTATACAGCGTTTCCGTCACGGGATGCAGATAGCAGCAGGCATAACCGCTTTCCTTCGCGTGTTCGATCAGCATCGTCATCAGCCGGTGCATCAGACCCTGCCTGCGAAATTCCGGCAGCGTGGAGACGCCCGCAACGAGCATTGCGGGATATGTCTTTCCCTCCACAATGATCTCCGTCGGACGGCCCTGTGCCATTGCAGCCATGCGATCGCCTTCAAATGCGCCGAAGGAGTGTTCCGGATGGAACCGCCGATCGAAATAATAGGATGCAAACGCAGGCGATTCCTCAAAGATTTCGATCCATACGGCCTCCGCCTGTGTGCGGTCATTTTGTGTCAGCTTGCGAAAAATCACAACTGCCTCCTTCCTGCGGCGCGCGCATAAACGCTCATGGCAATCCCGACGCATGCAAACGAAGCAAGGATGTTGGACCCGCCGTAGCTGATGAACGGCAGGGGAATGCCGGTCACCGGCATCGCGCCGAGGTTCATGGCAATGTTTTCAAACACATGCGTAACGATCATGATCGTACAGCCGACGACCAGACAGCGCCCGTAGGTGTCGCGCGCGACGAGTGCCGTGTGCAGCCAGTGGAACAGCAGAACAAAAAAGACGATGATCAAAAGCATCGCACCGAAAAAGCCGAGGCCTTCGCCGATGCCGGAAAAGATAAAGTCCGTGCGCCATTCGGGCACATATCCGGTCTGGATCAGCGTCCCTTTGGTGAAATACCCCTTGCCCCAGAAGCCGCCGCTGCCGATCAACTGCTTTGCGTGAAGCACGTTAAGACCTTCGCCTTCGAGGTCGCGGGACGGATCGAGAAAGACGCGGATGCGCTCCTTCTGCGTGTTCGTCAAAAGAAACATCCAGCTTAACACGCCGCCGACGCCGAGCGTGAAAAGTCCGGCAAAGACGTACCGCCAACGCACGCGGACGCAGAACAAAACGCCGCCGAAGATGATCAGCATGACCATCGCCGTGCCGAAATCGCGCTGCAGAAGAACGAGCAGGAAGGGGACGAAGAAATAGAGAAACAGCTTCAGAAAGTCCCGGAATGCGCTGATCGGGCCGCGGCGGTCGTACGCCTCGGACGCGGCCTTGGAAAGCGTCATGATCAGCACGACCTTGGTGATCTCGGACGGCTGAAATGCGCGCGTGCCGAGCTTGTACCATCCGAGCGCGCCGCGCGTGCTTTCGCCCGCGACGACCAGCAGGAACAGCAGGATCAGACAGACGATATAAGCCGCCTTTGTAAATGGCTTGTACTTTTCGTAATCAAAGATCGCGAGCGGGACCAGCACGCAAAGCGAGATCAGAATGTTGCCGATCTGCCGGGAGACAAACTCAAAATTGAGCCTGTCATAGAATGCCGCAAGCGTCGTTTCCGTGCCGTCAAACGGGTCGGAAAGCACGTCCAGAAGCGTTACAAGGCCGAACAGAACCAAGGCCGTTACCAGTACGATCGTAACGACGTCGACCCGATAAGGCGCCTTGGTTCCGACGGTCCTTTGCTTCATGTTATTTTACGATATAGGCGTCCAGCTTTGCGGGTGCCGCGTCAAGCTCAGCCTTCTTTTCGGCAAAGCCGGGCTTGCCGAGAAGCGCATACGTCGCCTTCTTGCCTTCTTCGACGCCGGGCTGATCGAACGCGTTCAGATTCAGAAGCTCGCCCGCAAACGCCGTCTGGATCTCAAAGAGATACAGCAGTTCACCGATCGTGAAGGCGTTGACCTCCGGCAGACGGATCGCGTAGTTCATATGCCCGCTCTTCATGACCGCATATTCGGTCGCGGCTTCTTCGGCGGCGATCAGTTCGTTCTGCGTGTGACCGCACAGGAACGATACGTCCGGAATGTCGAGATAGCCGTTCGGGATCGGCATCGTGCTGCGATAACGGTCGACGGACAGGAACGTCACGACCTTGTCGAACGGGCCTTCGGTGTAGAGCTGGACCTGCGAATGCTGGTCTGTGACGCCGAGCGACTTCACCGGCGTCTGACCGGCGTAGATCTCGGCGCCGTCGTTGCCGGTGCGCTTGCCGAGCGATTCCGCCCAAAGCTGCGCATACCAGTCCGCAATGTACTTCAGAGAATCGGCATACGGCATCAGGACATGAATGTTCGCGCCGCGCTTCATGGCTGCAACCTGCAGCACCGCCATCAGGTACGCCGGATTCTCGAACGTGTTGTCATTTTGCGTGATCTCGTCCATATAGGCCGCGCCCGCAAGCAGTGCGCGAATGTCGATGCCGCAGACTGCCGCGGCCAGAAGGCCGACGGGGCAGAGCTCGGAGAAGCGTCCGCCGACGCCGTCCGGCACATAGAAGGTGGTGAGATTCTCGCGCTTTGCGATCTTGATCAGGTTGCCCTTGACATGGTCGGTCGTCGCGATCAGGTGCGTCGAGATGTCCTCGCCGAGCAGCTTGTGCAGAAGATCGGTCACGATCAGAAGCTGCGACATCGTCTCCGACGTGCTGCCGGACTTGGTGATGACGTTGAAGCAGGTCTTGTTGACGTCGATGACGTCAAGCAGCGCATTCATGCGCTCCGGGTCAACGTTGTCCTCGACATACAGACGCGGACCGTTTCGCTTCTCCTTCGGCAGATCGTTGTAGTGCAGGTGGGAAAGCGCCTGCTGGACCGCGATCGGGCCGAGCGCGCTGCCGCCGATGCCGAGCACAACGAAGTTGTCGAAACGTTCACGGACGTCCTTTGCGACGGCTTCGATCTCATCGACGATCGCATCCTGATTGTGCGGGAGCTCACGCCATTTCATTTGATCGCGCTTGTCGCGCATCGCCTTTGCCGCTGCTTCGAGCGGAAGCGCCGTCAACTCTTCTCTGGAGAGGCCGCGCGCGCCGAGCGTTTCCTGCATCATGTTGTTGTAATCAACACGGATCCGCATCGCTTCGCGGTCAAAGCTCTTCTGTTCCATTGTGTTTGCCTCCTTCATGATTTATCATATGATCCAACGCAAATACTGCGTCCTTTAACTCGTCGGGGTCTCTGTACATATCGCTGTACGCTTCCAGCAGCACCGCGCCGTCAAAACCCTTCTTTTTCAACGCTTCGATCAGCCGTCGGAAATCGTAATCTCCGCGCGGCGGCAGACAGTAGCGGGGAACGTCGTTTTCCGTCCGGCAGTCGCATGCGTGTACGGCAACGATCCATTCGCCGAGCGCGTCGACAAACGACAGCGGATCGACGCCTGCGCGGATCGACTGCTTGATATCGAGCGTGTGGTACAGCGGCCGTTTCAGAAGCGCATGGATTTGAAGTCCGACTTCGGGCGTCGGCATAATGCTGTAGCTGACATTTTCGAGCGTCAGGCGTATGCCGTGGTCCTCGGCCATGGCGGACAGCGTATCAAAGATCGGTGCGAGGCGCGTAAGTTCAAGATTCTTCGCAACGCCGTTTAAGACCACCGGCCCGTGCATCACATAATGATCCGCATGGAGCCGTTCGCCGGCCTTCAGCACGAGCTCGTACGCCTTCAAAGCGTCCGCACGCTGACGGGGATGCGGTGTGAACAGCAGCGGCTCATACTGCAGACTCATCGGATGTACGCCGACGACTCGTATGCCCGCATCCTCGGTCCGCCTTGCAAGATCGTCAATGAACGCGGGATCATACTCGCAGTAGCTGTTCAGATAGTATTCGGCGGTAAAGATGCCCCAGCTCCGAAGAAGCGCAGGCGCATTCTCCAGCATCAGCGTATCAAAAAAGCTTGCAGTTGACAGTCCCGTTGCGATCATGTTCCGCCTCCGCACACATTGTAGCATTATTTTGCAAATATAGGAAGATAAAAATTAATTTGTATACATAAAATATTTTTCGGACGTATGGAAAACCTGTTTACAAAAGGGTCAAAACAGTGTAAGATGTATACTGTATAAAAGCGGCGAATTGCTGTGAACGAATGATGAGAAAAGGAGTACCAAAATGATCGATCTGACCATGAATCGCGATAATCTGAAGCGCTCTGTCGAGCGCGCGCGCGAAAAGAACATCATTATTCCGACCTTTGCACAGATGGAGGATCCGACCAGGATTCCCGAAAAGATCCAGGACAAGCTCACCGGCGTCGGCCTTTGGGACGTCAATCCGCTGAACCTGTTCCGCATCACGTGGAGAAACAATCCTGTCGAAAAGGGCGGTGACGGCAAATTCGGCGACGTCAACTTCATCGAGCTTCCGTCCTCGCTGACCGGCGTGAAGGCACGCATCGTTCTTCTGACCGGCAAATGGTTCCCGACCGGCTGCCATAAGGTCGGCGCATCGTTCGGCTGCCTGGTTCCGCGTCTGGTCACCGGTCAGTTCGATCCGACCTATCATCATGCGGTCTGGCCGTCCACCGGAAACTACTGCCGCGGCGGCGCGTTTAATTCCAAGCTGCTCGCGTGTGATTCCGTCGCGATCCTTCCCGCGGAAATGTCCAAGGAACGCTTTGACTGGCTTTCCAAGATCGCCGGTCAGGTCATCGCAACGCCCGGCTGCGAATCCAACGTCAAGGAGATCTTCGACAAGACGTGGGAGCTCCGTAAGGATCCGTCTATGATGATCTTCAATCAGTTTGAAGAGATGGGCAATCCGCTCTGGCATTATAACGTTACCGGCAAGGCCATCTACGACGTCGTCGAAGAGGTACGCCGTGAAGGCGACCGCTTTGCGGGCGCTGCGTTCACCAGCGGTTCGGCAGGCACCATGAGCGCGGGCGATTTCCTGAAGGAAAAGTATCCGGATTCCAAGCTTGCAGTCGGCGAGGCGCTGCAGTGTCCGACGCTCCTGAACAACGGCTTCGGCGGCCATCGCATCGAGGGCATCGGCGACAAGCATGTGCCATGGATCCACAACGTCAGGAATACCGACATGGTCATTGCGATCGACGACGAGGACAGCCAGAAGCTGCTGCGCCTGTTCAACGACCCGGTCGGGTTGAAATATCTCCGTGAGGTCATCGGCGTTCCGCAGGAGACCGTCGAACAGCTTTCGCTTCTCGGCATCTCCGGCATTGCGAACCTGCTGTGCTGCATCAAGATGGCGAAGTACTACGAGCTTGACGAGCACGACATCCTCGCGACCGTCGGCACGGACTCCGCTGTTATGTACCAGAGCCGTATCCGCGAGCTTGAAGAGCAGGACGGTGCGTACACCGAGGCAATGGCGGCGGCGGACTGGGCAGAGCATCTGCACGGCCTGCGCACCGACACGATGGAGGAGCTTACCTATCAGGCCCGCAAGCGCGTGCACAATCTCAAGTATTACACCTGGGTCGAGCAGCAGGGCAAGGACGTTTCCGAACTCAACGCGCAGTGGTATGACAAGCACTACTGGACCGATATGCATGCACAGGTCGACGAGATCGATGAACTGATCAACGCGTTCAACGAAGAAGTCGGCCTTCTGAAGAACCTGTAAGACAGCATTGCTGCAAAAAGGAGTCCACGCCTGTGGGCTCCTTTCATGAGGAAAACGATTGAAGACAAGCGATTTTTACTATGATCTGCCGAAGGAGCTGATTGCTCAAACGCCCGCCGCTGTGCGCAGTGCGTCGCGGCTGCTGACATACCATCGGGACACGCATCAAATCGAGGACGGCGTCTTTACCGACATTCTCGACAAGCTGCGGCCGACGGACGTATTGGTGCGCAACAATACGCGCGTCATTCCGGCGCGCATCATGGGCGTGCGGGAAGAGACCGGCGGCACGATGGAGTTTCTTCTTTTGCGACGCATCGAAAACGATGACTGGGAGTGTTTGTGCAAGCCTGCCAAGCGTGCAAAGGCAGGGCTTGTATACCGCGTGACCGACGAGCTGTCCGTCGAAGTCTTGGGCGATCTTGCGCTCGACGGCGGAAAGCGCATTCGCCTCTTGTATGACGGGATTTTCGAGCAGGTCCTTGATCGCGCGGGACAGATGCCGCTGCCGCCGTACATCACGGAACGTCTTACGGACCGTGAACGCTACCAGACCGTCTACAGCAAAACGCTCGGTTCAGCCGCCGCGCCGACGGCGGGACTGCATTTCACTGACGAGCTGCTGGAGCAGATCCGGGGGAAAGGCATCCCGATCGTCGACGTTCTGTTGCATGTCGGTCTCGGCACGTTCCGCCCGGTTTCGGTCGAGAACGTCGAGGAGCATCACATGCACAGCGAGCATTACGAGGTGACGGAGGAAGCGGCGGAGACGATCAACCGCGTCCGCAGAAACGGCGGCAGGATCGTCTGCGTCGGCACCACGACGACGCGCACACTCGAAAGCGTCACCGACGAAAAAGGCGTCGTGCATCCCGGCATCGGCGAAACGAGCATCTTCATCACGCCGGGCTATCGGTTTAAGGCGACCGACGCGCTGATCACGAACTTTCATCTGCCGGAATCGACGCTTCTGATGCTTGTGTCCGCGCTTTGCTCACGCGAAGAGATGCTTGCGGTCTACAGGCACGCCGTTGAAGAACGGTATCGCTTCTTTTCCTTCGGCGACGCCATGTTTATCGAATAGTGAGGGATTTATGGAACAGCCATTCCGATTTGAGCTTCTGCATGTGGACAAGCATACCGGTGCGCGTCGCGGCAGGTTTTATACGCCGCACGGCGTAATCGAAACGCCCGCGTACATGCCCGTCGGCACGCAGGCGACGGTCAAGGCCATGACGCCGCGCGATCTCGACGACGTTAAAGCGCAGATCATTTTGAGCAACACCTATCATCTGTATCTGCGTCCGGGTCACGAACTTGTGAAAGAGGCGGGCGGTCTGCACAAATTCATGCACTGGGATAAGCCGATTTTAACCGACAGCGGCGGATTCCAGGTATTCAGCCTTGCCGGGATCAACGACATCCGCGAGGACGGCGTGCTGTTCCGCTCGCACATCGACGGCAGCAAGCACTTCTTCACACCCGAAAAGGTGATGGAGATCGAAGAAGCGCTCGGCGCGGATATCGCCATGTGCTTTGATGAGTGCGCCGATCCGAACAAGGATCACGCCTATGCCGTGCGCGCGATGGATCGCACGCACCGCTGGGCGGAGCGCTGCCAAAGGGCGCATACGCGCGCCGATCAGGCGCTGTTCGGCATCGTGCAGGGCAGTGTATATCCGGACCTTCGCATCGAAAGTGCAAAGACGCTCGCGTCGATGGATTTCATCGGCTACGGCATCGGCGGCCTGTCCGTCGGCGAGCCGAAGCCGGTCATGTATGAAATGCTCGACACTCTTCGTCCGTACATGCCGGAGAACAAGCCGCGCTACCTGATGGGCGTCGGCAGTCCCGACTGTCTGCTGGAGGGCGTCATGCGCGGGATCGACCTGTTCGACTGCGTCCTGCAGACGCGTTCGGCACGGAACGGCCTTGCACTGACGCGCAACGGCCGCCTGATGCTGCGCAACAAGACGTTCGAACACGACTTTTCGCCGATCGAGGAGGGGTGCGACTGCTATGCGTGCCGCAACTTCACACGCGCGTATATCCGACACCTGATCAAGGCGGACGAGATCCTATCGGCGCAGCTTGTGTCAATGCACAATCTGCGATTCTCACTCAGGTTGATGGAGGACGCGCGCACCGCGATCGAAAACGACTGCTATGCAGACTTTGCCGCAGAGCTTTTGGGGAGGAAGCTGTTCTGATGCTTCGGATGACCGTTCAAACTGAATCCGATATGCTTGCCCTCGGACAGCGGATCGCGGAGGCGATCCAAAGACACGGGTTTGTCGCACTGTACGGCGATCTCGGCGCAGGCAAGACCGTTTTTGCGCGCGGCGTCGCGTCGGCATTCGGGATTGAGCATGTGTCGAGCCCGACATTTACGATCGTCTGCGAATACCCGACCGAGCCGAAGCTCTTTCATTTCGACGCGTATCGACTGTCCGACGCCGATGAGCTCTATGCGATCGGCTTTGCGGATTATCTCAGGGAGGACGCGCTGATTTTGATCGAGTGGGCGAATCTGGTCGCCGATGCGCTGCCGAAGGAACGGCTGGACGTCACGATCGAGGGGTCAGGACCGGACATGCGTACCGTCTCGATTGAGCCGCACGGCGCACGCTATGAGGAGGTTTTCCATGAAGATCCTTGCATTTGAAACGACCGATGCAGTCGCGTCCGTCGCACTGTATCTGGACGGCGAGGTATATGAAACGTTGATCGACACCGACCGTCGCCATGCCGAATCGGTCCTGCCGGCCGCGGAAGCGCTGCTATCTTTGCATGGCCTTTCGACTGCCGATATGGATGCGTTTGCGGCCGACGTCGGACCGGGATCGTTTACAGGTGTGCGCATCGGCGTCTGCATGGCAAACGCGCTGGGCGCTGCGCATGGGAAACCGGTCGTCGCCGTCAATGCGCTTGAAACGCTTGCGGAGCCGTTCGGAAACGAAACGGTCTGCGCGCTCATCGACGCGCGCAACGGCAACGGCTACGGCGCGATCTATCGGAACGGCGCAGAAGCTGTGGCGCCCTGCGCTTGCGTGACAGCCGAATTTACCGCCGATCTTCCCGCAGACTGCCGGATGGTCGGCACAGCCACAAATGACCCGAAAATGCCCTCTGCGGCGGCCGTCGCGCGTATAGCGGCCCAAAGGACAGGGGAGAAGGAGATTGCGCCGCTGTATCTGAAACTCTCGCAGGCGGAGCGGCTGAAAGGGCTATGATCACGGTCCGCACCATGAAAAAAGCCGACGTAAAGTCGGTCTATGAGATCGAGGTGCTGTCGTTCCGCACGCCGTGGTCGCTGCATTCGCTGGCGGGCGAGCTCAAAAACAGCGTCGCGCATTATACGGTGATGGAACAGGACGGCACGATCATCGGCTACTGCGGCATGTGGGTGCTGTTCGAGGAAGCGCATATCACCAACATTGCGATACATCCGGACCATCGCGGACACGGATACGGGAAACAGCTTCTCCATGCGTCGATGCGCGTTGCAGCGTCGTTCGGCGCGGAGATGATGACGCTGGAGGTCCGCGAGACAAACGCAGTTGCGCAGAAGATGTACGATGAAATGGATTTTCTGCAGCAGGGACGGCGCAAACGCTACTATACGGACACGGGCGAGGACGCGCTGCTTCTGTGGAACCGGAATCTTTCGCACACGATCGAAAATAATGCTTGTCTAGCGCAGGCATATCTGTTACAATTGGAAACGTTTTGAAGGGGGATTATGAGATGAGTTTATATCAAACATGGCAGCAGGTCGCGCAGTCGCAGCAGACGCGCGAAGCATACGACGCATTCTGGGGCACATACTTCGAGGCCGAAAAGCAGAACTACAAAAAGATTCTCGCAAACCACGAAACGGTCTTTGCAGGCAAGCTTGCTGACGTCGCCGCGCAGTTCGATATGGATCCCGTGACGTTCACCGGTTTCCTTGACGGCGCAAATACGAGCTTCAGGGATGGCGAAAAGGATCTGGACACGCTGACCGAGGAGAGCGAGATCACGCTCGATTTCGACTTTGACCGCCTCTACATCAACATGCACAACGCGAAGGCGGACTGGCTGTATAATTTGCCGGAATGGGCAAATGTACGCACCGAGGAACAACGCAAAGAACTGACAAAGCAGTATCGCGCCGAAAAGGTGTACGTTGCTGCGCCGACCGTCGGCAGAAACGATCCGTGCCCGTGCGGCAGCGGCAAGAAGTACAAAAAGTGCTGCGGCAAATAACGAAAAAATGATTGACAGATCCGGATTCATCTGTTATAGTATGAATTCGGAACTGCGATGCGTCTGTAGCTCAGCAGGATAGAGCAACGGCCTTCTAAGCCGTAGGTCCCGGGTTCGAATCCCTGCAGGCGCGCCAAGGCGCATCCCCGGAGGGAATCGCTTCGGGGGTGCGTATTCCGCAAAGAGCGTACGTGGTGGATATAGTTCAGTTGGCTAGAATGCCAGATTGTGGCTCTGGAGGTCGTGGGTTCGAGTCCCACTATCCACCCCATTGCGCATGAGCCGGGTCGTACGGCCCGGCTCAAAAGCAACTTTGGGGTGTAGCCAAGCGGTAAGGCAACGGACTTTGACTCCGTCATTCGTGCGTTCAAATCGCGCCACCCCAGCCATGACCCGTTAGCTCAGTCGGTAGAGCACTTGACTTTTAATCAAGGTGTCCGGGGTTCGAATCCCCGACGGGTCACCAAACCGATCGGGCGGACGTGGCGGAATTGGCAGACGCGCCGGATTTAGGTTCCGGTGCCATAGGCGTATGAGTTCAAGTCTCTTCGTCCGCACCACATGCAGGTATAGTGTAGCGGTAACACATTAGCCTTCCAAGCTGAGATCACGGGTTCGAGTCCCGTTACCTGCTCCAAAAAACCGTGAACGGTCCTGTTCGCGGTTTTTTTATATCATGATGAACCTTTCGAATATCGTTTACGACTGTATAGGTGAAGACGTCCTCAAAACAAAGGAAAAGAGGTGAGAGCATGCTCGATTTTGAAACGCTCGCGGCCGAAAACCGCGGTCCGCTGGAGCGTTTTGTGAAGTATCGCATCGGGAATCCGCCGGATGCGGAGGATGTGCTACAGGAAGTGCTTGAGGCGGCATACCGGAACCGGGACGCGATCAAACGCGAAGAGCTGTTCAAGCCGTGGCTCCTCGGCATTGCGAAGAACAAGTGCAATGACTATTACCGTGCGAAGGCAAAGCGCATGGAGATACCTTTGGAATCGCTCGATGAAACGGCGCTGACGACCGGCATCCACGGGGTCACGACGAAAACGGTCGTGCAGGAAACACTTGCGCGCCTCGGCGATACCGAGAAGCAGATCCTGTATCTTTGCTATTTCCGGGATCTTCCGCAGGCGGAGATCGCAAACCGGCTCGGCATTCCCATCGGCACGGTCAAAAGCCGTCTCTTCCATGCAAAGCAGCGATTCCGTGCGCTGTACCCCGAACAACCGAAAGGAGATAATCATATGAAGAACGATCGTATAAATATGCCGGAGTATATGCCGGATTATCAAATCAAAGAAGTCGAAGGCGAACCGTTTTCGGTCTGCTGGGAGGAACTGATGGGATGGTTCATCGTACCGAAGCTCGGCGAAACGTGCAGCTGGGGGATGTACGATTTCCCGAAGCGCAAGCGCACCGAGCAATGCGATATGACTGTTACGGTCCGCGCCGAGGTCCACGGGATCGAGGGCGTCGAGATCGAAGCGATCGAATACGACCCGATGGACTGCAATAAGATCGACGGCGCGGACGTCGCAAAGCGCCGCTTTGTCGCGCAGCTTACCGACACACACTGCCGCTATCTTGCGGATAGCCATATCGAGGACGGCGTGAAGAAGCTATATACCTTTCTCGACGGCGACGAATTCCTGACGAACTGGGGATTCGGAACAGATAATTGCGGCAACGAGACGCATATTGCCCCGAAGGACCTGATTCAAAAGCACGGCAGTGAGATCACGACCGCAAAGCACCCCTTTATGCTCGATATTGTCGGGCGGTACGAGGTTCGGATCAACGGCAAGACCTATGACACGGTCTGCGTGATCGACGCCGGCGCGTACGAGGAGGGCGTCGTGACCGAGCAGTATCTGGATCGGAACGGACGCACGGTTCTTTGGAGACGCTTCAACCGCAATGACTGGATGCAGGACAGCTACAAGCGTTCCTGGACCGAACTGCTGCCGGAAAACGAGCGCATGACCGTTGACGGAGAGACCTACGTCCACTGGTACGACTGCATCACCGATTATATCCTGTAAATAAAGATCCACCGGCTTAGCCGGTGGTATTTCATTTTCGGGCATAGCCCTCATAATACTGGCTGCCCACACGTGGGCAATAAATGGCCTGCCAGCCACGCATCGATTATTTGCCACCCGTAAACGGGTCTTTGGGGTC
>CAKJYC010000088.1 GCA_918244965.1 Clostridiales bacterium
GCCTTGAACAGTTCGCCGGTCAGCGCCGTGCACGTGGTCTTGCCGTTGGTGCCGGTGATGCAGACGAAGTCCGCTTTCGAGTAGCGGTAGCCGAGCTCGATCTCGGAGATGACCTCGATGCCGCGACGCTTCGCCTCGACGATGAAGTTGCGCGTCATCGGAATGATGGGGCTGGGGATCAGAAGGTCCACGCCGTCCAGAAGGTCCATCGGGTTCGCGCCGAGCTTGACCTCGTACGCAATGCCGGAAAGCTGCTCAAAGAGACCTTTGATTTCGGGCTTCATGTCGTTGACAATGATGCGGTAATTGTCCTGATACAGAAGACGCGCCGCGGCAATGCCGCTCTTGGCCATGCCGACGATCAGCGCGGTTTTTTGCTTTGCCATAGTTCCTCCTTATTTGCAGAGCCAGAAGATCACAAGCGCCGCGGCGCTCGCGATCGCGGTAACGACGGTGTACATGGAGACGATCTTCGTCTCCGGCGCGCCGCCGAGCTCAAAATGGTGATGCAGCGGCGCCATGCGGAAGATGCGCTTATGGCGGAGCTTGTAGGAGCCGACCTGCAGGATGACCGACACGCTGGATGCGACGTACATAACGCCCATCAGCGGCAGCAGCAGCGAGGTGCGGGTCAGCAGCGCCATTGCGGATACCGCGCCGCCGAGGCAGAACGCGCCGAGGTCGCCCATAAAGACCTTCGCGGGGTATGCGTTGTGCACAAGGAATCCGAA
Organism: Clostridiales bacterium; assembly: GCA_918244965.1. Taxonomy (GTDB): domain Bacteria; phylum Bacillota; class Clostridia; order Christensenellales; family CAG-138; genus UBA3792. Next base: position 732 of record CAKJYC010000088.1, read on the forward strand.
GCACGCGCCTGCGGTCGCAAATGCAAACACCGCGATGCCGGAAAGCGCGTTCAGCGAATTCGCCGTATCGACCGCGGCTTCGCCGGAAATGCCGGCGGCGGGGAAGGACAGCGCGTACAGGATCACCAAAAGCCCGCTTGCGAGCGAGTAAACGGACGTCACGGAGCTGCTGAGCCCGTCCAATCCGTCGATCAGGTTGACCGAGTTGACCGTGGCAATGATGACGAACATCGCGAACGGGATATAGAAGACGCCGAGATCGACCCGGTCGAGCCAGATCGTGCCGCCGAGCTTGAAGTACAGCGCGATCGCAAAGCCGAGCGACAGCACAAACTGCGCGACGATCTTCTGCCATGCGCGAAGTCCCAGAGAGCGCTTCTTGATGATCTTGATGAAGTCGTCCAAAAACCCGATCAGTCCGAACAGGACCGTAAACAGCAGCGCCCACAGCGCAAGCGAGTAGTCCTTGTGCGCGAAGATCAGCGTTGCGGTCACGACCGCGATCAAGATCATCACGCCGCCCATCGTGGGCGTGTTCTGCTTCTTGAGGTGCGTTTTCGGACCGTCGTCGCGCACCTGCTGGCCGAACTTCAGCCGATGCAGGATCGGGATCACGATCGGACCCAAGAGCGCCGCGACGCCGAACGCAACGATCAGCGCAAGCAGCGAGTTGACAACCATGGTTTCCATAACTCCGTCCCCTTTTTACTGTTTCAGAATCTCTTCGACGATCTCCCGGTCGTCAAAATGGTGCTTGACGCCGTTGATCTCCTGATAATTCTCATGCCCCTTGCCCGCAATGACGAGAATATCGTCCGGTTCGAGGATCGAAAGCGCGTAGGCGATCGCCTCCCTGCGGTTGACGATCGAAACAAACGGCGTACCGCTCTTCTGTACGCCGAGCTCCACGGCGCGAACGATGTCGTCCGGATTCTCGGTGCGCGGGTTGTCGCTGGTCACGACGACGAAATCCGAATGCCGTCCGCCGATCTCGCCCATGATCGGGCGCTTCGTGCGGTCGCGGTCGCCGCCGCAGCCGAACAGACTGACGACGCGTGCCTTGGCAAACGCGCGAACCGACGTGAGCACGTTTTCGAGCGCGTCGGGCGTATGCGCGTAGTCGACGTACACCGAGAACGGCCGGCCGAAGGTGTTGACCGCCTGCAGCCGTCCCGAAACGCCGGACAGCGATTCGAGGCCCTTCAGAATATCCGCAAACGACACGCCGACCGCCTGCATCATCGCTGCTGCGCCCATCGCGTTGTACACCGTGAACAGGCCGGAGATGTGCATGCGCACCGGGCCCTCGCCGTTCGGCGTACGCAGGTGGAAGCGGACGCCGTCGGTGCGGATGTCGATGTTGATCGCCGTATAGTCTGCGCGGTGCTGGATGCCCATCGTTCTGATCGGCAGGGTAAGCCCGTCCATCATGCGCTCCGCATACGCGTCGTCGATGTTGATGATCGCAAGATCGCTCTGCCGGAACAGCAGCTTTTTCGCTTCGAGGTACTGATCGAACGTCTTATGATAGTCGAGATGGTCCTGCGTGAGGTTCGTGAACAGGCCGACGCGGAACGGAATGCCCGCAACACGGTCCTGCACGAGCGCGTGGCTCGATACCTCCATGATGACCAGGTCAACGCCCTCGTCCGCCATGCGGCGCAGCAGCGCGAACAGGTCGGCCGATTCCGGCGTGGTGCGGCCCGTTTCCAGCATCGTTTCGCCGATCATGTTGCGGATCGTGCCGATCAGGCCCACCTTCATGCCGGCGGTCTCGGCGATCGACTTGACCATGTAGGTCGTGCTGGTCTTGCCGTTCGTGCCGGTCACGCCGAGCATGATCATCTCGCGTTCGGGATGGCCGTAAAACGCCGCGGCGGCATGCGCCATTGCAACGCGTCCGTCCGACACCACGATCTGTGGAACATCCAGCGGCAGAAGCCGCTCCACAAGCAGTGCGGCCGCACCCTTGTCCACCGCCTGCGCGGCAAAGTTGTGGCCGTCGCTGACAAGCCCCTGCATACAGCAGAACAGGCTGCCCTCGTGCACCTTTCTGGAATCGTATTCGACCGAAGTGATCTCGGCGTCGCTGCCGGTGATCGTTTGTCCGAGATCTGCGGCTATTTTCGATAACAGCATTGTTCGTTTCCCCCGTCCGTTATTTTTTGGTCTTGATTTCAAACATGACATGGATGACCGTGCCGACCGGTACGCGGAAGCCCTCGGTGATATCCTGATAATACACCTCGCCCGCGCAGTTCTGACGGTCATAGTCCAGAATGAGTCCCAGCTCCTTCAGCTTGTCGAGCGCGTCGATGCGGTCAAGCCCGATGAGGTTCGGCACCTCGACCGTCACGGTCTCCTCGTCCAGCTCCGAGAAGAAGGCGTAGCCGGTCGAATACAGCAGCACGGTGCTGCCGCGCACGACCTGCGTGTTGGCGGCCGGAGACTGGTTTGCGACCGTCGATTCCTCCTCGGCTTCAATGTAGATCGCCTGCAGACCGGCGTCCTGCAGCGCACGTACCGCGTCCTTGACCAGCATGCCGCGGACGTTCGGAACCGTTGCGATGCGGCTTTCCTTGTCGGGCGTGACGCCTGCGTAGGACAGCGCCGCCGCGAGCACCTGCTGTACGAACGGCGCGGCGACTGTGCTGCCGTACACCTGCGGCACCTGCGGTTCGTCGACGACGATCAGACAGATGAACTGCGGATCGTCGACCGGCGCAAAGCCGATGAACGACGCGATCAGCTTGCTCGACGAGATGCTGCCGCTTTCGTCGTACTTCTGCGATGTGCCCGTCTTGCCGCCGACCGTGTAGCCCGCGACCTGCGCGTTTCTGCCGCTGCCCTTCTCCACGACGCCCTGCAGCATGCTTCGGATCGTCGCCGAGGTGCCCGGCGAGATCACGCGGCGCACGACGGTGCGCTCGTTCTTCTGAAGGACGTTGCCATCCCTGTCGACGATCTCCGACACGATATAGGGCTTCAGGAGATCGCCGCCGTTGATGCACGCCGAGACCGCCGTGCAAAGCTGCATACCCGTGCAGCTGATGCTCTGGCCGAAGCCGATGCGCGCAAGGTCGGCGTCGCGGACGTATTTCTTATGCATGACAGAGCCGCTTGTTTCGCCCATCACGCCGGAGCCCGTCGGCTCGTCAAAGCCAAACTTGTAGATATAATCGTAGAACGTATCGACGCCCATTTTAAGCGCCATCGACATAAACGCCGGATTGCAGCTGTTCTGCACGGCTTCGGCCAGCGTTTCGGTGCCGTGTCCGTCGCTCTTCCAGCATTTGATCTTTTCGCCCTTGACCAGCATGCTGCCGCGGCATCTGAATTCGGTGCCGACTGTGACTGCGCCGCTCTCCAGCGCGGATGCAAGCGTGATGACCTTGAACGTGCTGCCCGGCTCGTACGTATCGGTGACGATGCGGTTTTTCGAGAGCTCCAGCAGCATCTTTGCGTCGGAACGCGGCGGGTTCGAGCTGTCGAACGTCGGATAGCTGCCGATCGCAAGAATCTCGCCGGTCTGCGGCTGCATCAGGATCCCGGTGACCGTCTTTGCGTTGTTGATGACGCATGCCTCCTGCAGCGCGTTTTCAAGGATGCCCTGATACCCCGTGTCCACGGTCAGGATCACGTCCGCGCCGGGGATCGACGGGACATATTCCTCCTCGCCGCCGGGGATCGGATTGTTGTCGCGATCCGTGTCGGCCTTTTGGTAGCCGTCCATGCCCGCAAGATACTTGTTGTAGGTCAGCTCCACGCCCGTCTGTCCGTCGCCGTCGATGTTGGTGAAGCCGATCAGCTGCGCGTAGTAGCCGGATTCCGGATAGTCGCGCTTGACGTCGGAATAGTAGCTGACGCCGCTGCCGAGCTGCATGGAGTTGAGCTTAGAGATGACCTCTTTATCGACCTGGTCTTTCAGCTTGATCTGCGAATACAGCTGGCCGTTCTTGCGGCGCTTGGTCATCTTGTTGTAGACCGTGTCGTAGTCCATGTTGAGGTACGTCGACAGGATGTACGCGATGCGCTCGCGGTCGCTCGGCTGAATGCTCTGCGGGTTGAGGCAAACCTGATACGTCGTATACGACGAGGCGAGCACCGTGCCGTTGCGGTCGAGGATGCGGCCGCGCTCGGCCTTTAAGGAGGTGACGCGGGTCCACTGGCGCAGCGCCTTCTGTGTCCAGTCCTTGCCCTTGATGACAGACACATCGAACAGCTTTCCGATGATCAGCAGGAAAGCCACGCCGGAGATCAGCATGGCGACCAGCAGTTTTCGTTTGAAGGGTGCGATCTTCACCTTTGCCGCGCCGGAACGCCGGGCGGACTTTCGACGGCGGAATCGCTGTATCGGAAATTTCATGGTTCCTCTCCGTTCGGCGCAGGGGTTGCCTGCGGCGTCGCTGCGGGCGCGGTCTCCTCCGGCAGCGTGCCGGTCGCGCCTTTATACCAGTTCATTGTCATGCCGAGGGCACGGCAGACCTCGTTGATGGTGGAAAAATCGTTCATGGAGCTCTGCGTTTTTTTGATCTGCGAGATCTGCTCGTTGTAGGATTCGATCTCGCTGTTGACGGAGGCGGTGCTGGAGACGACCTGCGCGTACTCCGCCGCGCCGAACAGTGCGAACAGCGCGGTCGCCGCGATCGCAAACACCGACAGCAGGATCAGCAGCTTGCTTGAGGAGGTCAGACGCACCTCGGTGCGGACGCTGCGCCGCTTGGCCTTTGCGGTCTTGCTCGGCTGCGGACGGATCGGCATCGACGCGTCCTCTAAAACGGGCGTAGGCGTGCCCGTCTTGGTCGGGGAATAGATGCGCGTTTTTGCGGTGCCGTCTTTTCTCAGATCCTCGTCGAACTGAACGTCCATGCCGCCTCTCCTTTCTTCATCAATATGACCCGGTTTGCGGATCCATGCGCACGATCGCACGCAGCTTTGCGCTCGTCGCACGCGAATTCTCTTGCTGTTCCCGATCCGACGCGACCAGCGGGTGCCGCGTCAGGACCTTTGCGGTGGGCTTTTTCCCGCAGATGCACACCGGCGCCGACTTCGGGCAGGTGCACGGGTTCTCGAACGTGCGGAACACGTTCTTCACGATCCGGTCCTCCAGCGAATGGAACGTAATGATCGCGAGCCGCCCGCCGGGGTTCAGAAGGTCGTGCGCCGAACGGATCGCGTCCTCCAGTCCGTCAAGCTCGCCGTTGACCGCGATGCGGATCGCCTGAAAGCACCGCCGCGCCGGATGCTGCGGCTCATTGCGGTACTTTGCCGGGATCGCGCCCCTGATGAGCTCCGCAAGCTCGGTCGTCGTTTCGATCGGGCGCTGTTCCCGCCGTTCGGCGATGCGCCGCGCGATGAGCCCCGAAAACTTTTCCTCGCCGTAGGCAAAGAAGATGCGCTTCAGCTCCGCTTCCGGCCATTCGTTCACCACGGTCCGTGCCGAGAGCGGCGCGCTCTGATCCATGCGCATGTCGAGCGGCGCTTCCGCCTTGTACGAAAACCCGCGCGACCCCTCGTCGAGCTGATGCGACGACACGCCCAGATCGAGCAGGATCCCGTCGACCGCAAAGACGCCGCGCTCGGCAAGCAGCCGCTTCATGTCGAAAAAGTTGCCCTTGACCGCCGTAAAGCGATCGCCGAAGCGGTTGAGCCTCGCACCGGCCTCTCTGAGAGCATCGTCGTCGCGGTCGATGCCGAACAGCCTGCCGGACGGGGGCATGGCGGATAAAACCGCCTCCGCGTGGCCGCCGCCGCCGAGCGTGCCGTCGACAAAGACACCGCCGCGCTGCGGCTCCAATAGCGCCAGCACCTCCGACACCATGATCGGCACATGATACGTTCCGGCTTCCATGCGGCTCCTTTCCCCGTAACGGCACACTTCCACATATATATACAGCATGCATTATACAACAAATCCTCCGGCTTGTCACCCCGTAAATGCAACAGAAAAGCGAATTTTCTATGAAATATGAATAAAACGTAAAATGCAGACCAAAATCCACTCGAATACCACATCTTGTGGTATAATGGCAGGAACCAAGTTTCGGAGGACATATATGGAAGAGTATTCCGTCAAAAATATAACGGTCATGGAGGGGCTCGACGCGGTGAGAATGCGTCCGGGCATGTATATCGGCTCGACGGGCCTGCCGGGGCTGCACCACTTGCTTTGGGAGATCGTGGACAACGCGATCGATGAGGCGGCGAACGGCTATGCGGACGAGATCACCGTCACGCTGCACCGCGACCATTCGGTGACCGTCACCGATAACGGCCGCGGCATTCCGACCGGCATCCATGAAAAGCTGGGCGTGTCCGGCGTCGAGGTCGTCTTTACGCAGCTGCACGCGGGCGGCAAGTTCGGCAACGCGGCGTATTCGTATTCGGGCGGTCTGCACGGCGTCGGCGCGTCGGTCGTCAACGCGCTCTCGCGCTGGCTCGTCGTCGAGGTCTACCACGAGAACCGCGCCTATAAGATGGAGTTCGAGAGCGTCGAGAACGCCGAGGGCAAGATCGTCTCCGGCAAGCCGAAATACCCGCTTCAGGAGACCGGCCGCACAAGAAAACAGGGAACGGTCGTCACGTTTCTGCCGGACGACCGCGTGTTCGAGACGATCGACATGCAGTATTCGGTCGTGATGAAGCGGCTGCGCGAGCTCGCGTACCTGAACCGCGGCGTAAAGCTCGTGCTGGACGATCAGCGCGACAGACAGAAGCATGCCGAATTCAAGTACGACGGCGGATTATCCGACTTTGTGCGCTACATTCAGGAGGACAAGAACGCGCTCTACGATCCGCCGATCCATGTGAAGGGTGAATCGAACGGCATCGTGGTCGAGGCGGCGATCCTGCACAACGACGAGTACGCCGAAACGATCGCGTCGTACGTCAACAACATTCCGACCACCGAGGGCGGCACGCACGAGACCGGCTTCAAGGCGGCGATCACGAAGATCTTCAACGACTACTGCCGCAAAAACGGCATTCTGAAGGACAAAGACCCGTCGCTTGCGGGCGAGGATTTCCGCGAGGGCATGACGGCTGTGCTGTCTTTGAAGATGCGCAGCGTGCAGTTCGAGGGCCAGACCAAGACGAAGCTCGGCAACACCGAGGCGCGTCCCGCGGTCGAGGCGGTGCTGAACCAGACGCTGATCCCGTGGCTCGAAAACCTCAAGAACACGAACACGGCAAACCTGATCGCGGAAAAGGCGGTCAAGGCGGCGAAGGCCAGAAGCGCGGCAAGAAAGGCCAAGGAGAACGCGCGCGAAAAGAGCAAGCTCGAAAACGCGCCGCTGGTCGGCAAGTTATCAAGCTGCACAGGTCGCGACTATGCGCAGAACGAGCTGTTCATCGTGGAGGGCGACTCCGCAGGCGGCAGCGCCAAGCAGGGACGCGACCGGCGGTTTCAGGCGATCCTGCCGCTGCGCGGCAAGCCCCTGAACGTCGAGAAGAAACGGCTCGATCAGGTCCTGCAGAACGACGAGTTCCGCTCGATCATCACGGCGCTCGGCACCGGCATCGGCGACGATTTCGACATCTCCTCGCTCAAATACAACAAGATCATCATTCTGGCCGACGCGGATCAGGACGGCGCGCACATCCGCGCGATCCTGCTGACGTTCTTCTACCGCTACATGCGCCCGCTGATCACCGAGGGCCATGTGTACATCGGCATGGCGCCGCTGTACCGCGTGCAAAAGACGAACCAGCCGCCGGTCTACTGCTACGACGACCCGGCGCTGAAGGCGGCCATGCGCGGCATTTCCGGCAAGAACTACACGCTGCAGCGCTACAAGGGTCTCGGTGAAATGAACCCGGAGCAGCTCTGGGAAACGACGATGAACCCGCAGGGCAGGCGGCTCACGCGCGTCACGATCGAGGACGCGGCGGAGGTCGAGCATCTTGTGACGGTCCTGATGGGCGACAAGGTGCAGTCCCGCAAGGAATACATCTTCGAGTACGCGGATTTCAACCGGTCGAGCGCCGTGTTTGAAAAGATCAAGGAGTAACCTATGGCAAAGACGACAACGCCGAGCATTCCCGAAACCATCCTCTTAAAGAGCATGGACGAGGTCATGCACGATTCGATGATGCCCTACGCGGAGCACGTCATCCTGGAGCGCGCCCTGCCGCGCGTCGAGGACGGACTGAAGCCCGTGCAGCGGCGCATCCTCTATACCATGATGGAGCTGGGCCTCTCGCCCGACAAGCCGCACCGCAAAAGCGCGCGCATCGTCGGCGACTGCCTCGGCAAATACCATCCGCACGGCGATTCCTCCGTCTATGACGCGATGGTGCGCATGGCGCAGCCGTTCAATATGGGCGTCACGCTCGTCGACGGGCACGGCAACTTCGGCTCGGTCGACGGCGACTCCGCGGCGGCGATGCGCTATACCGAAGCCCGCATGACCGACGCCGCGCTGCTTCTGCTGCGCGACATCGACAAGGACACGGTCGATTTCACATGGAACTTCGACGACACCCTGAAGGAGCCGACGCTGCTGCCGGGGCGTTTCCCGAACCTTCTTGTCAACGGCGCGAACGGCATTGCGGTCGGCCTTGCGACGTCGATCCCGCCGCACAACCCGGTCGAGGCGATCGACGCGGTCATCGCCGTGCTGGACAACCCGCGCATCAAGATCGCGGATCTGATGAAAATTATGCCCGCGCCGGACTTCCCGACGGGCGGCTTCCTTCTGGATTCGCCGGAGATCGCGCAAAGCTATGAGATCGGGCGCGGCAAGCTCACCATGCGCGCGCGCACGCACTTTGAGGACGTCAAGAACGGCAAGACGCGCATCGTCATCGACGAGTTCCCGTACCAGATCAACAAGGCGTCGTGTCTACAGAAAATCCTGGAGATCACGCAGGAGAAGAAGGCGCTGTTCGCCGCCGTCTCCGATATCCGCGACGAGTCCGACCGCATGGGCACGCGTGCCGTCATCGAGATCAAGAAGGACGGCGATCCGGAGCGCATTCTGCAGCTTTTATTCAAGCACTCCGACCTGCAATGCACGTTCGGCGCGAACTACGTGGCGATCGCCGACGGCAAGCCGCAGCAGCTGAACCTCAAGCAGATCATCGAATACTACGTGCGCCATCAGCGCGCGGTCGTCACGCGCCGGACCAAGACCGAGCTGGAGATCGCAAAAAAGCGCTGCCACATTTTGGAGGGCCTGATGGTTGCGGTCAACAACCTCGACCGCGTCATACGCCTGATCCGCGCGAGCAAGTCGCCGAAGGAAGCGCGCGAGGGACTGATGAAGACCTTCTCGCTGACCGAGATCCAGGCGCAGGCGATCCTCGATCTGCGTCTGCAGAAGCTGACGAATCTGGAGCTTCTGGCGATCGAAAAGGAATATAAAGAGGTCAAGAAGCTGATCGCGGAGCTCGAAGCGATCCTTGCCTCCGACACAAAGCTCGTCCACCTCATCAAGAAGGAGCTTACAGAGGTCAAGAAGCTGTTCGACGGCAAGCGCCGCACGCAGATCATCTCGGCCGACGGCGAGGTTGAAGCGCCGGCGAACGAGCCGGAGACGGTCGAGGAAATGGTCGTCGCGGTCTGTGCGGACCTCAAGATCCGCAAGTGCCTGAAAAAGCAGTTCAACTTGTCTCAGATCCGCGCCGACAAGCCGCAGCGCATTTTGGAGGTCAACAGCAACGAGAGCATCCGCCTGTTCACCAACCGCGGCGCGATGCTGAACCTGAAGGTTTCCGACATTCCGGAGACGAAGCCTGCGGCGCGCGCGGCGAACCTTGTCAGCATCGTCGAGCTTGAAAAGGGCGAAACGGTCGTCGGCGCGTTCCCGGACCGCGATGAGGGCAGCTATCTGTTCTGCACGACCGGCGGCATGGTGAAGCGGTCGAAGGCTGCGGACTACCGTGTGCGCGGCAAGCGCACGGCCGCGCTGAACCTCAAGGACAAGGACCAGCTTTTGGGCGCGTACCCGATGCCCTCGATGGACATCCTGCTGGTCACCGAGCAGGGCATGTGCATCCGCTTCGCCGCCGACTCCGTACCGGAGACCGGGCGGGCGGCCGCGGGCGTCATCGGCATCAAGCTGGAGCCGAAGGACCGCGTCTGCGCATGCATGCCGGTCGGCGACGAGGGCGAGCTGATCGTGCTCACCGACCGCGGCTTCGGCAAGCGCAGCTTCCTCTTCGATTACGAGCAGCAGGGCCGCAACGGCAAGGGCGTCAAGACGTTCGACTTCCGAAAGAACGGCAGTAACGGCACGCGCATCGCGTACGCCGCGACCGTGCAGGCGCCGTATACGCTCGTCATCGAGCAGCGCCACGGCACCAAGACGTCGATCAACACCGAGAGCATCCACATCGAGCCGAAGGCCAGTAAGGGCGAAATGCTCCTTGCGGTCGTCCTCGACGACGACGTTGTCTCCGCCTACCGCGTCGACGAATAAACAGGAACGCAAAAAGCATCCGGGATCGTCCGGATGCTTTTTTATGTACGGATTCGGTTACGGCTTGCGCGTGCCGCAGCGGTAACAGAAGCGTGCGTCCGGCACGTTGCTCGTGCTGCAGTTCGGGCAGGTCCAGGACGCGTCGACGGGCTTCGGCGGTTCGGGCGCGGGCTCCGGCTGCGGCGGTTCGGGCACGGGCTCCGGCTTCGGCGGTTCGGGCGCGGGCTCCGGCTTCGGCGCAGTCGGTACCGTCTGTGCGGAAGGCGCAGAGGAGGGCGAGTTGGACGTAAACTTTACGCCGCAGTCCCAGCAAACGAACCGGTCGGCCGGCTGCACCGCGCCGCAGTGCGGACAGCGGATCTTTCCTTCGCCGAGAGGCGTCGGCACGACAGCCGGTTTCGGTATGCTGCTCTTCGCGGGAGCAGCGGGCTTCGACGCGGTTTCGACATCGTTGGCGGCAGCCGGAGCGGATCGTATGTCTGCAGGATCGGCTGTGGGCCGGGAAGAATGTAGCAGCTGCTGCAGCATCCGGCGGTTTTCGTGCGAGTTTTCAACGATCTCGCCCAATGCGGTCAGGGCAAGGAAACTGACGCGCGCGCACAGAATCCCGCCGCCCGCAATCAGAATAAAAACACCGATACCGGCAAAAACGCCGGCTGCGTCGTTTTTCCGATAGGACCATCCGTTCGTTTCCGCACAGGCGATTGCCGTCGCTTTTCCGATGGAGATCGCATAGAAGATCCCGCTTGCAAGCGCGGCGAGAACCGTCAGAACCGCGACGACCTTTGCAACTGTTTTCAGACTGCTGCCGATGCCATTGTTCATGAAAGAATCCCCCTTGAATCGTTTTTTCTTATATCAAGCCTTGCGGCGAAGTGTCAGGTCGATCACAGAAACAGCGCGCGGATCGCCTCGGAGACGTCGGAAACGCGCACGAGGCGGCAGGGGAGGTCGGGGAGCTTCGCGTTTTTTGGGACCAGCACGGTCTCATAGCCCAGACGGATCGCCTCGCGGATGCGCACGTCAAGCCGGGACGCCGGGCGGATCTCGCCGGTCAGGCCCACCTCACCGATCAGCACGGTCTTTTCGGGCAGCGGCTTTTCGAGGATCGAGGACGCAATGCACATCGCCGTCGCAAGGTCCGCGCCGCGATCGACCACCCGAAGGTTCCCCGCAACATCGCAGTATACGTCCTTGTCGGAGACCTTCAGCCGCGCCTTGCGTTCAAGCACGGCCAGCAGCACGTTGAGCCGGTTGTAATCGACGCCGACCGCCGTGCGCCGGGGCGAATTCAGCGGCGTCGGGCAAAGAAGCGACTGAATCTCGCAGATGAGCGGCCGCGAGCCTTCGAGTACGCAGGTGATCGCCGTGCCGGGGACATGCTGCCCGGACACGAACAGCGCGCCGGGATCGGTCACCTCGCGCATGCCGGTCTCGCTCATCTCGAACACGCCGAGCTCGTTGGTCGAGCCGAAGCGGTTCTTGACCGCGCGCAGCAGCCGCAGCCCCTCGTGCCGGTCGCCCTCGAAGTACAGGACAGTATCGACGATATGCTCCAGCACGCGCGGCCCTGCGATCGCGCCGTCCTTGGTGACGTGTCCGACGATGAACACGACCGTGCCGGTTTCCTTCGCAAACCGTGTGAACAGCGCCGTCGCCGCGCGCACCTGCGAGACGCTGCCCGCCGCGCTTTCGGCCGCCGCGCTCTCCATCGTCTGGATCGAATCGACGATCAGCACACCCGCCTTGATCTCCTTCGCGCGCTCGATCGCCTCCTCAACGGAGGTCTCCGGGTACAGATACACGTTTTCGCCGCGCACGCCGAGCCGGTCGGCGCGGAGGCGTATCTGCGAATTGCTCTCCTCGCCGGACACGTACAGCACCGGCGTCTGCGCGCAGAGGTTTTCGGCGGTTTCGAGGAGCAAGGTCGATTTGCCGATGCCGGGATCGCCGCCGATCAGCACGACCATGCCCTTGACAAGCCCGCCGCCGAGCACGCGGTCAAGCTCCGAAATGCCGGTGGGGATGCGCGTCTGCGCTTCGGCAAGCACGTTCGGAAGAGGCGTCGCTTTCGTGCCGGCCGCCGTCACGGGACGCGACAGCACGCGCTCCTGTTCGACGAGCGTGTTCCAGCTTCCGCATTGCGGGCATCTGCCCATCCAGCGCGGCGTTTCATAGCCGCATTCGCCGCAGACGTACAGGGTTTTTTCCTTCATTTTGCCTCTCCGACCGTCATATATTCCATGATATCCTTGTCGCGCCACGTCACGTCCATCCACACGATCACGTCGTCGCCGCCGCCCAAAAGCATGGCGGTCTCGTCGCTTCGCGTCGTGCAGAACGTCGTGCCGTCGCGGTAATAGTAAACGTAATTCTTCTCATAGCGCGAATACGCGATAAACCCGTTGCCGAGCGCGAAATCGACCGCGCCGGTCACGACCTCGACCGTCTTTTCGCCGTCGTACCAGAGGATATGCCCGTCGCGCGCGTGGTCGGAATCGAGAAACGCGATCCCATCCGCGTTGACCTTCGGATCGTGAATGTATGACGCGCCGACGTCGACCGTTTGTGATTTGCCGGTCAAAAGATCGAGCGCGGTCAGCGCGCCGTCCTCCGCGACGTAATAAAACGTGCTTCCGTAAAGACACGGCCGCGACAGCGCATAGGGCGAATCGTCAAAGATGGCAAGCGTCGCGCTTTCGCCGGTTAATAGGTCGACCGCAAACAGCTTGTCGCGCCGCTGGCCGGTGCGCTCGATCCACAGCGCGGTGTTCTCATATACGACCGGGATCGGCAGACCCGTATGCACGACCTTCAGTGCACGCGCCTCCTGCGTTTCGCGGTCGTACGCGACCATGCGGCCGCCGCCGTTCGCCGCGGAATCGAGGTAGACGATCCAACGGTCGGTCACGGCGGGGAAGCGGATGCTCTTGTATTCGAGCGGCAGCGACAGCAGCGTGTGCTTTTCGGTTTCCGTGTCGTAAAAATACAGCCGCACGAACGCCGCCGTGCCGTCCTGCGTATAGTTGCCGACCGGCGCAATGATCGTATTGTCCCGCACCGTCACGTCGGTCGCGTACTGGTATTCGGGGATGACGATCTCCGTCTGGATGGAAAGCAGGTCCGCGCCGTACAGCGCGTGGTGCGGGTATGGGTCGTGCGTGGGCTCCGGCGTCGGCTCCGGCGTGACCGGGACCGGCGTTTTATCGGGCTGCTTCTGACACGAATACGCGTGCGCGTCGAGCCCCTTATAGAACGGGACGACGAATCGCCAGATCAGAAAGCCGAGCGCGGCAAGAAAGCCCAGGACGAGCAACAGCTGCAGCCAGGGCAGGATGCGAAAACGGGACAGGCGCTTATGGGTCTTGTCGGCGGAGCGGTACCGCTTTTCGTGCTTCATGCCGTTATTTTACACTTATTTCACAGCGCGGTCAACCTTCGCGCGGTTTTTGGCATTGTGAAATAGAAAAGCATGTGCTATAATACACAATGTAGAAGTGTGCGGCCGCACATTCGGCCGCTTCGGAAAGGAACGAACGCACTTGGCAAGACGCGCATTGTACCGTGAATACCGGCCGGAGACCTTTTCTGCAGTCATCGGACAGGACCATATCACCACGATCCTCAAAAATCAGGTGCGGGAGGGCAAGCTCTCCCACGCGTACCTGTTCTGCGGTTCGCGCGGGACGGGCAAAACGTCGTCCGCAAAGATCCTTGCGCGCGCGGTCAACTGCCTTGCGCCTGTCGACGGCGAGCCGTGCGGGACCTGCGCCGCGTGCGCGCTTGTGAAGGCGGGCAGCGCGGACGTGATCGAGATCGACGCCGCGTCCAACAACAGCGTCGACAACGTCCGTTCGCTGATCGAACAGGCGCAGTTCGCACCGCTGGAGCTAAAATATCGCGTGTTCATCATCGACGAGGTGCATATGCTCTCCAACGCGGCGTTCAACGCGCTTTTGAAAACGCTCGAAGAGCCGCCGAAGCACGTGTTGTTCATTCTGGCCACGACCGAGCCGCAAAAGCTCCCCGCAACCATCGTGTCGCGCTGTCAGCGGTTCGATTTTCACCGGCTGACGATCGCGCACATCGTGGCAAACCTCACGTCCGTGCTGGAACGCGCGGGCGCGTCGATCGAACCGAACGGGCTGCGGCTCATTGCGCGGGCGGCGGACGGCGGCATGCGCGACGCGCTGTCGCTGGCCGATCAATGCCTGTCGTTTGCGGGTAATCGTGTCAGCGAAAAGGATGTGCTGGACGCGCTCGGCACCGTCTCCTCGGCGGTGCTGGAGGACGCCGCGACGGCGCTGCTTTCGGGCGATGCGGCAGGCGCGCTGCGTTCGCTCGACGACGTGGTGCGAAACGGCCGCGATCTCGGCGTTTTTCTGACCGATCTTTCCCGCCATTTCCGCGCGCTGCTTTTAGCAAAGACGTGCGGAGACTGCGCGGATCTATTGGACTGCACGGATGATCAGATGCAGCGCTACCAAAAGGCCGCAAAGGCCGCGGACGAGGCGCGCATCCTCTATGCGACCGAGCAGCTTCTGAACGTGCAGAGCAAGCTGAAGCTCTTTTCCGCGCCGCGCATTCCGATCGAGGCGGCGTTCGTGCGCATCTGCCGTCCGCTCGACGATTCGAGCCTCGGCGCGCTCGAAGCGCGCGTGGCGCTGCTGGAGGCAGTTCCGAAAACAACCCTTACAGGGGGCGACGACCCCGGCGCCCCGCAGACACCTCTCCGGTCGCCTGCGGCGGCAGCTCCCCTTGCACAAGAGGGCCAAGGGAGCGAGCCGTGGGACGATGCGCCGCCGCTTCCCGATGCGCCGCCGGAGTTCGGCGCGCCGGTGATGTTTGAGGAGGAGCCGACAGCCACCCTTGCACAGGGGGGGCAGGAACACCTCATCAGTCGCCTGACGGCGACAGCTTCCCCTCAA
>CAKJYC010000089.1 GCA_918244965.1 Clostridiales bacterium
GCACACCTGACTTCCGAGCAGATCACATACTACACCCGCATTATCCACGCGCTTGCAGACTACGGCCACTATGTGCAGCCGTTCCTCGCTTCGGTCAACAACTTCACGATCGGCAACGGCGCGGATCAGTATGCCGAGATGGACAAGTTCTATACGAACGCCTATGATGCCGGAGCGATCCGGACAGCGGCGTCTGCGAGCTATCCGCTGAGCGTTGTGCGGACCGGCGAAGCCGACACATTCATCGATCCGACCATGTCGCTGGTGCTGGACAGCGAAACCGCGATCCGCGTGTACTTCAAGGCGAGCGGCGACATCACCTTTACGGTGGACGGCAACGCTGTCGATTCGACACCGGCAAGCAACGGCCGCCGGATGGTGGAGATCAAGGGCGTAAAGTTCGGCGATCTCGGCGTGGCGCATACGATCGTTGCGACATGCGGCGGCGACACGATGACTGTCACGGTTTCCGCACTCTCGTACGTCGCGCCGTTCCTCAAAGCCTACAGCGGCAACGAGACAGCCGAAAACGCGATCTGCGCGCTGTACGCGCTCGCGCAGGCCGCGCAATAATCACGGTATTCAACCTGCAGGGGAGGCCGATCTCGGCCTCCCGCTTTGTTTATGCGGCGTCAGCCGCGCCCTGCCGGATCACGCGGGGAAGAAGAGGGACGAGAGCAGAAGACCGGAGGCGATCGAGACCAGCATGCAGAACAGCGCGACCGGCACGGTGAAGCGCGTTTTCTTCACGCCGACGCTGCCGAAGTACAGCGCAAGCGAATAAAAGATCGTCTCCGACGAGCCCAACAGCACGCTCGCCGTGAGCCCGGTACGTGAATCGGGGCCGTACTGCGTGAAGATGTCGGAAAGCGCGGCGACCGCCGCCCCGCCGGAAAACGGGCGGGAAAGCAGCAGCGGCACAAGCGGCGGGTCGATCCCGAGCGCTTTGAGCGCAGGGGAGAGCGCCGTTTCGAGGACCTCCGCCGCGCCGCTTTCGCGAAACAGCGCCATCGCCGCAGAGAACACCGCCAGCGTCGGCAGGATCGTTTTCAGGAGCGGCAGCGCCTGCGCCGCGCCCTCGCGGAACGCGTCGAACACCGGGACGCGCCGGATCGCCGCCGTGACGAGCAGCATGAAGGTCAGGACCGCGAGCAGCATATGCGGCACAGGACGACGGCCGAGACCGTCGACAGCAGCGAGGCGAAAAGCGTCGGCACGACGACCGCGTACGGCATTGCGGAGCCGAAGCTCTGCCGAAGCCCCGCAAGCGACGCCGGGTACAGCTCCAGACACGACGCGTTGACGCACAGCAGCACGCACATCGCGTCGGTCGCGACGCCGGGACGCGGGTTCGATTCGTTCAGGATGCGCATCGCCTTGAGCCCGTAGGGCGTTGCGGCGTTGCCCATGCCGAGCATGTTGGCGGCAAGGTTCATCGAGATCGCCTCCTCCGCTTCGCCGGTGTTTCCGAACAGCAGCCGAAGCGCCGGACGCAGCGCCCTCGACAGCGCGCGCATCACGCCTGCGCGCTCCGCAATGTTCAAAAGCCCCATCCAAAGCAGGTACACGCCCGACATGCGCAGCGCGGTATCGACGGCGGCAGACGCGCCGCTCTGCAGCGAAGCGAGCGCGTCCCTTCCCGACACGAGCGAGGCAGCGATCCCGGCCCCCAGCAGCAGAAACAGCATGACGTTCATGCTGCATTCTATGAAGCAAATGCGTCCCAAAAGCGTCTTTTTTGAAAACGATCGCAAAAAAAGCACACAAATTGCATTTCTTCTGTTATAATGATAAACGGAAATTTATGACCCGGAGATTCGTATTCGTGAAAAAAGGGATTTGCAGTATATTGATATTCTTCATGCTGGTCGGCGCGATCCTGCCGATCGGCTGTGCGTCGTCGCACGGAAAGGGCAGCGAGGTCTGTCTGGAGTTCATTGAGTACATCGCCATGGGCAGCTACGGCGCTGCGTTCGACCTGTTGGCGGATTCGGTCAAGAACACCTCCGGCGAAAAGACGAACGCCGGCGATCCGATGATCAGCGCGTCCGAGTTCGCGGAAAAATACACGCAGATTTTCGACGCCGTGGGACTGAAGGAGATCAGCTACGTCGTGCACTCCGTATCGGACGCGTCGATCACAAGCTCGGTCGATTTTCAGATGACGTTCGACACCGCGCTCGGCGAAATGATGAACGAGTACACGATCAACGCGCAGTATGAGGGCGGCCGCTGGGGCATCCTGTGGACGCCGGCGCTGATCTTCCCGACGATGGAGTGGGGGGACAAGCTGCTGGTCGGTATCAACTACCCGATGCGCGGCGAGATCTTCGACACCGAGGGCGAGCTGCTGGTCAAGAACCTGTCGCCGGTCACGGTGTTCTGCGTGCCGAACCAGATCCCGGAGGAGGAGAAGGAATCCGTCATGCAGCAGATCCTTTCGATCCCGGTCTTAAAGCCCTCCGGCACGCCGCAGGACGAATACGAAAAGATCATCCATGACGCGATCTACAGCAAGAATTCCTCGGCGGTCCTCGCAAGGCTCTATCCCGATCAGATGGACGATACGCTCGAGGAGCGGCTTCTGAACATCACCGGCATCGGCATCGACCGCAACGGCGCAATGACCTCCACACGCTTCCGCGCATACCCGTACGGCCGTTCCGCGTCCCACCTTCTGGGCTTTGCGGCGGTCATGTGGGAATCGACGTGGAAGGAGATCAAGAAGGCAAGGGAAACGCTGGAAAACCCGAAGGCGACCCAGGAGGAACTTGCGGCGGCGGAGAAGGTCGTCGCGGAATACGAGGTTTACGAGAAGGACAGCTGGATGGGCTACGCGGGCCTTGAGCAGCAGTACGAATCGCTGCTGCGCGGCGAGAAGGGCGGCTACGCGTACATTCAGGGCCTTGACGGCACGAACCGTCAGACGCTGTACAACAATCCGGCAAAGGACGGACAGGACCTGCGGCTGACGCTGGACATCAAGATGCAGCAGCGCGTCGAGGAGGTCGTGAAAACCGTCGTCTATACCGACAACATTTCCGGCACGGTCATCGTGATGAACCCCAGGACCGGCGCGATCCAGGCGATGTATTCCTTCCCGGATTACGACGTCGAGGCGTTCAGCCGCGGCGCGGTCGGCACCGACGCGTTCGAAGCGCTGAAGAAGGACCCGCAGACGCCGATGTTGAACCGCGCGATCCAGGGTCTTTACGCGCCGGGATCGACGTTCAAACCGTTCACCGGCGTCGGCTCGATGGAGGCGGGCATCGCGGACACCGAGACGCTGTTCCCGGAGGAGGAGATGTCGCACATCCGCACCGCGCGCTACAAGACGGCGAGCGGATGGAAGGACGTGTGGGAGGTCAAGAAGGGCACCTATGCCTACACCGGCATCGACGAGATCACGCGTACCGGCTCCTCGAACCGTCACACGCCGATGAACATGGAATCGAGCATCATCGATTCCGACAACATCTTCTTCGCATGGCTTGCGCTGCGGCTCGGCTGGGACCGCTTCAAGGATTACATGACGTTCATCGGCATGGGCGAGAGCGTGCCGTTCGACATTCCGGCCATGCCGTCGCAGATCAAGAACGAAAACAGCACCGAAACGTACAGCCTGCTCGCCATGAGCGGTTACGGACAGGGCGAGCTTCTGGTGACGCCGCTGCAGATGGCGTGCTACATCGCGGCGTTCCGCAACGACGGCAAGGCACCGGTCCCGTACGTCGTCGATTCGATCTGGCAGGCGGACGGACAGGACTACGTCGAAACGTACAAACACACCGCGAGCGAAACGTGGAAAACGATCTGCTCAAAGGCGCATGCGGAACAGATGGCGCAGATGATGATTGGCGTGTGCAAGCTGCCGCAGGACCACGGCGGCACGGGACGCTACCTCGGCGTGCGCAGCTACATCATCGCGGGCAAGACGGGCACCGCGGAGGTCGGCAACAAGGAGGACAAGAGCTCGCAGGCCAAGAAGGAGATCGCGTGGTTCATCGGCTTCCGGCAGGCGAACAAGGACGGCTCGGCCGTCGCGCCGGAGGATGAGCGCCTCGTCATGGTCATGCTGGAGCTCGACATGGAGAATCTGCCGGAGGAATACAGCCTGATGAAGTTTATGATCGCCCGCGTGCTCTTAAAGGACAGCGAGCTGACCAGGCCCGGCGAGACCAAGCTCGCCTTCACCACGTCCGGCACGTTTTCGGATTGACCGCGAAGCAACACGCATACGATAGAATCGAGGGGGAAACGGATATGAAAAAAACGATCGTCTTTACGGGCGGCGGTACGGCGGGACACGTTACGCCGAACCTCGCGCTGATCGAACGGCTCGACCGGAACGAATGGGATATCCATTACATCGGCACGTCCGGCATGGAAAAGGACCTGTTGAAGCCGGTCGAGGGCGTGACGTATCACGAGATCGACTCCGGCAAGCTGCGCCGCTACGCAAGCCTCAAGACGCTGACGATGCCGTACCATGTGCAGAGGGGCTATCACCAGGCAAAGCGCATCCTGAAGGAACTGAAGCCGGCTGTACTGTTTTCAAAGGGCGGCTACGTCTCGGTGCCGGTCGTCGCGGCGGCGAAGAAGATCTGCCCCGTGCTGACGCACGAATCCGACTATACGCCGGGCCTCGCAAATAAGATCGACGCGCATTACGCCGACAAGGTGCTGGTCACGTTTGCGGACACCGTGCCGCTCGTCAAGGGCGGCAAGGGCGTGCACACCGGCACGCCGATCCGTCCGGAGCTCTACGCGGGCTCGCGCGAAAGGGCGCTTGCGTTCACCGGTCTGTCCGGCAAAAAGCCCGTGCTGCTCGTCACCGGCGGCAGCCTCGGCGCGGTCGCGGTCAACGTCGCCGTGCGCGAAGCGCTGCCGGAGCTTCTGAAAACCTTTGACGTCGTGCATCTGTGCGGCAAGGGCAAGCTGGACGAAAGCGTAAAGGCCGAGGGCTATCTCCAGTACGAATACATCCGCGACGAGATGGCGGACCTGTTCGCGCTGGCCGACGTCGTCGTGTCGCGCGCAGGCGCAAACGCCGTGTTCGAGCTGTTGGCGCTGCATAAGCCGATGCTGCTGCTGCCGTTGTCCGCGGCCTCCACGCGCGGCGATCAGGAGCTGAACGCAGAGTATTTCAAAAAGCGCGGCTATGCGCGCGTGCTGAAGGCCGACGAGGTCAGCGCAGGGTCGGTCATAAAAGAGGTCGCCGCGCTGTATACGCAGCGGCAGACCTATATCGAGACGATGAAAAACGCCGAGGGCGTCGACGGCACCGAAATGATCCTGCGGCTGATCCGCGAAGCGGCGAACGCATGACGGCCGCCGAACTCGTTGCACAACTGAACGGAGAGACGGCGACCGAGGCGCTGTCGGCGCTGTGCGCGGTTGCAAGGACCAAGCAGGGCCGCGTGGAGATCGAAGCGGCGCTCGGCGATCACGCACGGCTTGCCGCGCTCGTGAACAGTCCGCAGCCGAAGGTGCGAAAGAACGTCTACCGGCTGATCGGCGCGCTCGAACACGCAGACGACGCAAAGGCTTTGGCCGCCGCGCTCGAAACGGAAACGACGCTGTTCGCCGTGCCGAGCCTGCTTTTAGCGCTCGGGCGGCTCGGCGCAAAGGACGCGCTGGAGGCGTATCGCGTGCCGGTCTCGCAGTCGGCGGCGGAGGACAAGCATATCGCTCAGATTCAGATCGCGTATGAGAAGGCGCTGCAGCAGTTTGCCGAAAAGCCCGTATGCACGCTCGAAACGCTGTCCGAACCGCGCGAGGTCCTGTGCTTCGCGCCGCACGGCTTTGCAAAGGAGCTTGCGGACGAGCTTTTCGCACTCGGTTTTTCCGGAACATGCAAGGGCGACGCGGTGCGGCTTGTGACCGCCGACATTGCGCGGGTCTATCGCGCGAATTGCATGACCGAGGCGCTGCTGCCGATCGCTTACGACGTGCCGATGGAGCCGAGGGCGATCGCGGCGAAGGCAAAGACGTGCATCGGCACGTACTACCGCATCGAGCTTCGCGGATACCTTCGGGATCGCAGCGGATTCATCGAGCGGCTGAAGGGCCTTTTGGACGGGCGCAACAATCCGTCCGCGTACGACTGTGAGCTGCGCATCGACTCGCGCAACGACCGCTGCGATCTGTACTGGAAGCTGTGGAACGTGCGCGACGAACGCTATCCGTGGCGCAGGGGCACGGTCCCTGCGTCGATCCATCCGGCGATGGCGTACGCGCTGTCCCGATACGCGCTGTCGTTCATCAAGAGCGACCGGCCGACGGTGTTCGACCCGTTCTGCGGATCGGGCTCGCTGCTGTTCGCCTGTGAGGCGCAGCGGCACTGCCGCGACCTTGCCGGCGTGGACAAAAGCAGCGCCGCGATCGCGATCGCGCGGGACAACGCAAAGGCGGGGAACAGCCGCGCGCGGTTCATCTGCCGCGACATTCTGCACTATGAAGCGAAAAGCGGCGCGGATCTGGTGCTTTCCAATCTGCCGTTCGGCACGCGCGTGGGCTCGCATCACGAGAACGAAACGCTGTACGCGCGGTTTTTGAAGCGGCTTCCGTACTATCTGAACGACAGCGGCGCGGCGGTGCTGTACACGGCGGACGGCAGGCTTTTGGAACGGCTGATCCGGGAGAATCCGAACCTGCGGCTGATGGAAAAGCGGCGCACGGCGGCGGGCGGGTTAAGTCCGTGGGTATTTATCATTGACAAATCGGATCGGAATCCTTACAATGACAGGAACAAGGAGAGGGAATGATATGAAACAGAAATATTACATCACCACCGCGATCCCCTATGCATCGGGCAAGCCGCATATCGGCAATACCTATGAGGCGATCCTCGCGGATTCCATTGCGCGCTGGAAGCGCTACGAGGGCTACGACGTCTATTTCCAGACCGGCACGGACGAGCACGGTCAGAAGATCGAAACGAAGGCGAAGAACGCAGGCGTCACGCCCAAGGAATACGCCGACGGCGTTGTCGGCGAGATCAGGCGGCTCTGGGATCTTGTCGGCACAAGCTACGACCGGTTCATCCGCACCACCGACGACGATCATGTCCAAGCCGTTCAGAAGATCTTTCAATATTTGTACGACAAGGGCGACATCTACAAGGGCGCGTACGAAGGTCTGTACTGCGTGGAGTGCGAATCGTTCTTCACGCCGTCGCAGCTCGTGAACGGCAAGTGCCCGGACTGCGGCAGAGACGTGCAGCCCGCAAGGGAGGAAGCGTACTTTTTCAAGATGAGCAAGTACGCCGACCGGCTCATCGACTACATCAACACGCATCCCGATTTCATCAAGCCCGTTTCGCGCAAGAACGAGATGATGAACAACTTCCTGCTGCCGGGACTGCGGGATCTCTGCGTGTCGCGCACGTCGTTTTCGTGGGGGATTCCGGTCGATTTCGATCCGAAGCACGTCGTCTACGTCTGGCTCGACGCGTTGGTAAACTACATCACCGGCATCGGCTATAATTGCGGCGGCGAATCCTCGGAACTGTTCAAAAAACTCTGGCCCGCCGATCTGCACGTGATCGGAAAGGATATCATCCGTTTCCACACGATCTACTGGCCGATCTTCCTGATGGCGCTTGACCTCCCGCTGCCCAAGACCGTGTTCGGCCATCCGTGGCTGCTGCAGGGCGACGGCAAGATGAGTAAGTCCAAGGGCAACGTCATGTACGCGGACGATCTCTGCGATTTGTTCGGCGTCGACGCGGTGCGCTATTTCGTGCTGCACGAGATGCCGTACGACAACGACGGCTCGATCACGTGGGACGTGTTGATCGAACGGCTGAATGCGGACCTTGCGAATACGCTCGGCAACCTCGTCAACCGCACGGTCGCGATGAGCAACAAGTACTTCGGCGGAGCGGTGCGCCGCACGGACGTCACGGAGCCGGTCGACGACGAGCTGAAGCTCGCTGCGACGACGGCGCTGCCGCGCGTGCAGAAGGCGATGGACGAGTTCCGCATTGCGGACGCGCTGAACGAGATCTTCAACATCTTCCGCCGCAGCAACAAGTACATCGACGAGACCGCGCCGTGGGTGCTTGCAAAGGATCCCGAAAAGGCGGACCGGCTTTCCGAGGTGCTGTACAACCTGATCGAGAGCATTTCGATCGGCGCGAACCTCCTTGCGCCGTTCCTGCCGAAGACTGCGGAAAAGATCCTTCATGAGATCGGCACGGAGCCGCGCACGATGAATTCGCTGATGACCTTTGGCGTCTATCCGGAAGCTGGGAACAAGGTCGCGGAGAAGCCGGAGATCCTGTTCGCACGGCTCGATCCGAAGGCCGTGATGGCCGAGGTCGAAGCGCTCAAGGCAAAGCAGCAGAAGCCTGCGGAGCCCGAAACGCCGGAACTGCCCGCGATCAAGGACGAGATCACCTACGACGATTTTGCAAAGCTCGATCTTCGCCTTGCCAAGGTCGTCGCGTGCGAGGAGGTCAAGCGCTCGAAAAAGCTCCTGAAGCTCACCGTTTCGCTCGGAAACGAGGAGCGCACGGTCGTGTCCGGCATCAAGAGCTGGTACAAGCCGGAGGACCTTGTCGGCAAGACGGTCGTGCTGGTCGCAAACCTCAAGCCGGTGACGCTGTGCGGCGTCGAAAGCCACGGCATGATCCTGTGCGCGTCCGATCCGGAGGATAAGGAGCTTGCGTTCGTCACGCCCGCAAAGACGCTGACGCCGGGCTGGGTGGTGCGCTGATGCGGATCTTCGATACCCATGCACATCTTCTCGACGAGCAGTTCGACGCGGACCGCGAAGAGCTGCTCGTTTCCTTGCCCGAAGCCGGGATCGCGCACGTCATGGAGGCCTGCTGCGACGAGGCGGGCATCGACCGCGTGACGGAGTTGGTCGCGCGCGTGCCGTATCTGTACGGCAGCGCGGGCGTGCATCCGCATTCCGCCGACGAGTTCCGTCCCGAAACGCTCGACCATATCGAAACGGCGCTTTCGCATGCGCGCATGGTCGCGATCGGCGAGATCGGGCTCGATTATCACTACGATTTTTCCCCGCGCGACGTGCAGCGCGACTGCTTCGACGCGCAGCTTGCGCTTGCCGCACGGCTGCACCGGCCCGTCATCATCCACGACCGCGAGGCGCACGGCGACACGATGGACCTTCTTCGGCAGTATCGCGGGGATCTGTCCGGCGTCATGCACTGCTTCTCGGCAAGCTACGAGATCGCGAAGGAATGCATCGACCTCGGCCTCTATATCGCGTTCGGCGGCGCGCTGACGTTCAAGAACGCCGTGCACCAGTGGGAGATCGCAAAGCGGCTTCCGCTCGACCGGCTGCTGATCGAAACGGACTGCCCGTACATGACGCCGGTGCCGTTTCGCGGCACGCGCAACGATCCGCGCCGCATCGTGCTGACGCTGCAGAAGATGGCGGAGCTTCGCGAAACGGATCCGGAAACGTTGTCCGAAGCGCTGTACGAAAACAGCTTCCGCGCATTTTCCATCGAACGGTAACACAAAAGACGGCTCCCTGCGGGGCCGTCTTTTTCTGCCTTTTATTACTGATAGATGCGCATAATTTCGCCGTTGTTCCAGAGCGCCTCCATGATCTCCGTGATTGCGCGATAGACCGGATACTGCTTGAAAAAGGCGAAGGTCTCCTGCGCCTGCCGGTCGATCGCGGCAGTTTCATCCGCCGTCTTTGCTTCCTCGCGGCGCATCCACAGCATGCAGATCAGCTTGTCGATGCAGAGATCCTCCGCGCACGCGACGTTTTGGATGCGCGCCTCGCCGGATCGGATCGCCGCCGCGATTTCATAGTACATGAAGTGCAGGCCGGGGATCTTCTCCAGATACAGCTCCGCCATCGCCTGCTCGCCCATCTTGTGATATGTCTCCGCCATGACGCGGTATACGTCGATCCGGTTGGTATCGTCCTTCGTGCAGTTCAGGATGCGTTCGCCGATCTCGATGATCTCCGCGCTCCGGCTGCCGTCGTCGTTCTGCTCCTGCATGTCCTCCAGAATGCACGTCAGCAGCAGATCGTTGTTCGGGTACTTTTCGAGCGCCTTCCTGAGGTATGCCTCCGACCGCGCCGGGTCCTTGCCGCCGCGTCCGCTCTCGATCAGGATCTGCTCGATCGCCGCGTCCAGCTTGCTCTGGTCAAAGTCCAGAAGGTTGTCGAGCGACGTGCCGAAGTAGATCGCGAGTTTCGGCAGCATGTCGATGTCGGGGCTCGAAGCCCCCGTTTCCCACTTGCTCACCGCCTGGGAGGAAATGTGCAGGTATTCCGCAAGCTCCTCCTGCGTGACGCGTTTTTCTTTTCTGAGCGTTCTGATTTTTGCTCCGATATTCATGGTTGTTCTCCTTTGCTTCTTTTGTAACCGGTTCGATGGAAGCATATCGCATCCTTGGCAGAAAGTCCATATGAACTTGATCGGAGAATTACCAACCAATGGTTGGATTCACGCGCAAAAAGAGAAGGCGGTCGGCCGCCTTCTCACAGTGCTTACGGTTCGTCTCCCCAGTGATCCGTCTCTTCCGGCTTGGGCGTCTTGGTCGGCTTCGGGGTGTTGGTCGGCTTCGGTGTCACGACGCCGGTGCCGACGCGGTACTTCGGATAGACGGGCTTATAGATCGTCTCCTCGGTGCGTACGGTCTTGACGAACTTGCCGTCCTTGTACTTGTCGACGTAGGTTTTGACCTTGTAGCCGTCGTGCGGCGTGTTCAGAAGCTCGCGCTTCGCCGTTTCCAGCAGCGTCTTGTCGTATTCGTATTCAAACTTGCTCTCGTCGGCCTTCCACAGCGTCTTTTCGATGATCTCATTGCGGCAGCGGTATTCGACGCCGTCCTCCTTCTGTCCGTAGATCTCGACGACGATGGCCTTTTTGCGCTTGCTGTCCTTGCACTTCGTGAGGTACACGAACATGTAGATCGTGTGTCCGGTGTCGTTTTTGAAGCCGAAATCGAGGTGATTGTCCTTCCAGTCGACCGTCGCATC
Organism: Clostridiales bacterium; assembly: GCA_918244965.1. GTDB lineage: Bacteria > Bacillota > Clostridia > Christensenellales > CAG-138 > UBA3792. The sequence goes on from CAKJYC010000089.1 coordinate 10,978, forward strand.
AAAGCCGAGGCCGTCCTCGAAGTTCTTGGTGACGTAATCGGACGGAATGCTGTGCGGATACCGCGTGATGTCGGTGATGCCCGCGCGCAGGATCGCGTTGAAGATCGTTGTGCTGACCTGACAGACGCCGCCGCCGGACTCCTTGCGGTAGCCCTTGCCCTGATAGACCGCGTTCGCCAGCGCCCAGCCTTTCTGCTCGGTGCGGTTGCCGGTCGTCTTGTTGAAGCTGAACCGCTGACCCGTCTTCAGCTCGACGACCTGCATCATGCCGATCGCCTTCATGATGTTGTGATCGCGTCCCTGCCGGTTTTCGAGCGTCGACGCGTCCGTGGAGGACGAGCCCGTGAAATAGTAAGACGTCGAGTAGGTGCCCAGAAGCGTAAGCTGCGCCTTCAGGGTGTCGGCGGTGATCTCCGGGGCGGAGGTCGCGACCGACGGCGTCAGCGAGGCGGTGTAGTCGCCGCGGTCCAGCGCGTCCGTGATCTGCTTTTCGAGCGCGTCGAAGTCGATCTTTGCGCCGTTCTGCCCCTCGGTGATGTCCCAGTAGGGCTGCGGGTACTGAACGCCGTCGATCTTGTTGTTCTTATACTTGACCGTCGCCTGCGCGTTGATCGCATGGTTCGGGATCTTGTCGTTCAGCGCATAGAGCGCGTTCCGCAGCTTTTCGCCGTCAAAGGTCATCGGCACCGTCGACGCGTCGCCGCGTGCGGCGGATGCAAGCGCCGCTTCGAGATCCGCGTCCGAATAGTTGAGGTCGATCGTGTCCGCAGTCAGCGAAAGCGGCTCATAGCTCTCGTACGACACGGTGATGTCGGCGCGTTCCTTCTGCTCCTCAAGCGCCGCCTGTACTCGTGTTCTTGCCGCGTCGACCGTCAGATTGCCGACGTTGACGCCGTTGATCGACGCGCCGGCCGGAAGCACGGTGTCGCCGGTGACGGGCGCGGGCGTGTCGAGCGGGGGCAGTTCTGCGCTCTCGGAGGGCTGCTCTGTCACAGGCGTCGTGTCGTTTCTGCCCTTGCAGCCGTGACAGGCCAGCACGGCTGCCGTGACAAGCACGATCACCGCGAACAGCAGGCAGCAGATCGCGATCAGGAACAGCCGCTGATTCTTCTTTTTTCTGCGCTTGCGCTTTTTCGGAGGCTGTGAGGAGTCGCCGGACGTCGTGCGCCGGACCGTGCCCGATGTGCTGCGGGTCGTACCGGACGCGCTGCGTGAAGCGGATGTGCTGCGTGAGGGCGCAGCGGTGCTGCGGGACGCGGCCTTGCGCTCGCTTGCAAAGCGCAGCGTGCCGTTCGCCGCTGCAAAGGGATCCTCCGCGCTGCGGTTCACCTGCACGGTGCTTCGATCTGTATTCATTTGCGGACGCCGTGCGCCCGTTCTTCCCATTGTTTCCATAATTCCGTATTATAACAAGGAAGGATTCGATTCTCAATACATTTTCGTTTTGTTTTTGTAAATTTTGCAATTCCTCCGCATTTGTGGTACAATGCCTTGAGAACAGACTGCCGGGAGGGGTTATGCTGCATATCGTTTTGGTGGAACCGGAGATCCCCAGCAATACGGGAAACATTTCACGCACCTGCGCCGTCACGGGTGCGGCGCTGCACCTTGTACGGCCTTTGGGCTTTTCGACCGACGACAAGAGCTTGAAGCGCGCAGGGCTCGACTACTGGCACTCACTGACGCTGTTCTATCACGACAGCATCGAGGAGGTCTGGGCGGCGTATCCGGACGCCCGGTTTTTCTATTGCTCGACGCACGCCGCACACCGCTATGACGAGGTACGGTTCTGCGACGGCGACTTTCTTGTGTTCGGCAAGGAGACGGCGGGCCTGGGCGAACGGATCCTCGTCCCGCACGCGGATGAAGCGATCCGCATCCCGATGGGCGACGGACAGCGCTCGCTGAACCTTTCAAACGCCGTTGCGATCGTGGTCTATGAGGCGCTGCGGCAGAACGATTTCTTCGGCATGCGATGAAAAGCTGTCCCCGAATCGTCCCATTTTCCCGAAAAAAAGGGAGAAACGCAGAAAAAAAGTCTGTTTTCTCAAAAATAATGCTTGCATTCTGAAAAACCTTGTGGTAGTATTGCAATGTTCGAGTTTTAGCAAGGAGGTGGACTGAATGGGTAAGTTCTGTGAAGTCTGCAAGAAAGGAACCATGTCCGGCAATCTGGTCAGCCATTCCAATCGCAAGACCAAGCGCAGCTGGGCGCCGAATATTCAGACCGTGCATGTCGTCGTCGACGGCCGCGTTCAGAAGATGAGCGTCTGCACGCGCTGCCTGCGTTCCGGCAAGGTCGCAAGAAGCAACTGAGCAATCCTTGACAAAAAGCAAAAGCCACCGGAAAAGGTGGCTTTTTGTCGCAAAGAAAAAATGATCATCACCAGCAGAAGCAACGAGCGCATCAAAGCGATGCGCGCATTACAGGACGCGAAGGCGCGCAAGGAGACCGGCCTGCACCTGATCGAGGGGGACAAGCTGGTTTCGGACGCGATCGCTTCCGGCGCACGCGTGCGCACGGTGTTCGCGAAGGAGGGCGTGCCGCCGTTTGACGGGATCGAAACGGTGTACGTTTCCGACGGCGTCATGGAGGCGCTGTGTACCGCAAAGACGCCGCAGAACCTTTGCGCGGTCGTCGAAACGCCGTCCTGTGCCTGTCCGGAATCGTATCCGGAAGGGCTCGTCGTCGTGCTTGACCGGCTGCAGGACCCCGGCAACGTCGGCACGGTCCTGCGCACGGCGGACGCACTCGGCGCTTCGGGCGTTCTCATCAGCCCCGATTCGGCCGATCCGTTTTCGCCGAAGTGTCTGCGCGCCGCGATGGGCTCGACCTATCATCTTCCTATCTATATAGGCGTGCCGGAGACGGCGCTTGCCCGCATGAAGGAACAGGGCTTTTTGTGCCTGTGCGGACACCTGAAGGGCGCGGAGACGCTGCCGGAGCTCGGCCGGCGCACGGCGCTGGTGGTCGGCAGCGAGGGACAGGGCGTTTCGGAGGAAACGGCGGCGCAGTGCACGCTGTACCGCATGCCGATGCGCGGCCGCGCCGAATCGCTGAACGCGGCCGTGTTCGCTGCGCTGATGATGCAGACGGTTTTATCCCGGATGCCGGAATAAGGAGGAGCTATGGAACAGAGTAATCATATCCACACCATCGTCATCACGGGCGGACCGTGCGCGGGCAAAACGACCGCGATGAGCTGGCTGCAGAACGCGCTGACCGATGCGGGCTACGCGGTCATGTTCATTCCGGAGACGTGCACCGACCTCAACAACAGCGGCGTGACCGCGCGCGCGTCGAAGTCGAACTTCGCGTTTCAGCGCGTGCAGGTGCGGTATCAGCTGCTGCGCGAGCAGA
>CAKJYC010000090.1 GCA_918244965.1 Clostridiales bacterium
CGACAAAACCCTGCATAGGCGCCTCACGGAAGCGGTACGCGGAACAGCACCGCGAACACGAGATAGACGAACCCTGTGGTGATCGCGGCGGACAGCAGCGACGGAAGCCACTTCTGCTGCAGCACCGCGAACGAAGCGGCGAACAGAAAGACGGGGCAGACGATCCAGAACGGAACATGCAGCAGAAGCCCCGCGCATAAGCCGAGCAGCAGCGCGCCGACCCACAGTACGGACGAGAGCGAGCTGCGCGGCGCGTCCGTCCTTTGCCGGAACGCAAAGACCAGATTCAGCCCCGCAAAGAACAGAAAGCCCGACGCGACGGCAAGCGGGAACGTCCCTGCTCCGACACCGCCGTGGGAAAGCTGCAGAACAAGCGCAGCCGCAAACGCGCCGCCCGCACAAAGCAGCAGGACGACGGCAACGATGCGGTCGGGTGTGAAGCTGTGCAGGAACCGCTTCATCCGGCGTTCAGCGCGGCAAGGCTCGCCGCGCGCCAGGCCGCGATCCATTCGTTCGCGGCGTCGCCCGAAAGACCGAGCGGATCGACGTGCAGATCACGGAGAAGCGTTTGATAGGCGGGCTCGGAAAAGCCCTTTGTAAAGGCGTCGGACAGCTTTTTTACAGCGTCCGGATCGGTTCCCTTTTTCACGAATACGCCGTAGAACGGTCCCCACGGCAGGTATGCCGCGAACGCCGGATCATATGCGGTGATCGGCAGAACGTCGGGAAGCGCGTCGACGGGCGTATCGGTCAGGAGCGTGAGATAGCGGATCTTGCCCTCCCGGACGGCGTCGAGACCCGCCTGCAGCTTCATCACGGTCACGTCGCATTCGCCGTTCAGCACGGCGGTGCGGGCGGTCGCGTCGCTGTCGTAGGGGATCTCGGAAAACGTCGCGCCGGTCACGGCTTCGATGAACCGCGCCACGGTCCACGGCAGTCCGCCCTTTGCAGTGGTCGCAAGGCGGATCGAATGGGGGGAGGCCTTTGCCGCGTCAACGAGCGACGCAAAGTCCGTGTACGGCGAATCGGCCGCGACGACCACGCCGACCGTCTCGCTGCCGATCAGAAGCACGCAGTCGAAGTCCGCATAGGTAAGCTCGGACAGGCCGAGCGCGTCGTACATGGCGGGATTCTCCGCGCCTAAAAGCAGCGTCTGTCCGTCGGCTGCTTTGTCGAACACGTACTGCGTTGCGACGGTGCCGGTGCCGCCGGTCATGTTGCGCAGCGAAATAGTCTTTTCGAGGTACGGCTCCGTATAGGCGCACAGCGGGCGCATCAGCGTATCGGTGCCGCCGCCTTCGCCCCACTGAATGATCCCGCTGACGGCGGCATTTGCGCAGCCGGTCAGCAGCAGGAGCATCAAAAGCACGGCGGTCATTCGTTTCATACGGCACCTCCCGAAAGAATCTTTTACTATTATAGATATTTCGCTTGCATTTTGCAAGATTCGATGATACAATACGCACAAAATAAACAGCCTTATCAAGAGTGACGGAGGGACGGGCCCTGTGAAGTCCGGCAACCTGCATGCGCAAGGTGCCAATTCCCGCAGCTTTAGCTGAAAGATGAGATGAATGGAAGCTCATCTCGGTGAGCTTTTTTGTTTGTCGGTAAGGCGGAAAGAGGAGAACATGAAACAATCGTATTTTACCAGTGAATCGGTCACGATCGGGCATCCCGACAAGATCTGCGATCAGATCAGCGACGCAGTGCTCGACGCGATCCTCGAAAAGGATCCGAACGCGCGCGTAGCGTGCGAAACGGCCTGCACGACCGGTCTGGTGCTCGTCATGGGCGAGATCACCACGGACTGCTATGTGGACATTCAGAGCATCGTCAGAAAGACCGTCTGCGACATCGGCTACAACCGCGCAAAGTTCGGCTTTGACGGCAGCACCTGCGGCGTGATCGTCGCGCTCGACGCGCAGTCGGACGACATCGCTTTGGGCGTCGACCGTTCGCTTGAAAGCAAGCAGGGTCTGGACGCCGATCCGTTCGACACCGGCGCGGGCGATCAGGGCATGATGTTCGGCTACGCATGCGACGAGACGCCGATCCTCATGCCGCTGCCGATCGACCTTGCGCACGCGCTGACCAGAAAGCTCACGAAGGTCCGGCAGAACGGCACGCTGCCGTATCTCCGGCCGGACGGCAAGGCGCAGGTCACCGTCGAGTATGCCGACGACAAGCCCGTGCACATCGACACCGTCGTTCTGTCCACGCAGCACGATGAGCATGTGACGCATGAACAGCTGAAGGCGGACGTTCTGGAGCACGTCATCCGTCCCGCGCTGCCCGCGTCGCTGTTCGACGAACGGACGCGCGTGCTCGTGAACCCGACCGGGCGGTTCGTCATCGGCGGACCGCAGGGCGATTCGGGCCTCACCGGCCGCAAGATCATTGTCGACACCTACGGCGGCTATGCACGCCACGGCGGCGGCGCGTTCTCCGGCAAGGACCCGACCAAGGTCGACCGCAGCGCATGCTACATGGCGCGCTACATCGCGAAGAACGTCGTCGCGGCCAAGCTGGCCCGCCGCTGCGAGCTGCAGGTGGCCTATGCGATCGGCGTTGCGAAGCCCGTTTCCGTGCGCGTCGACACCTTCGGCACCGGCACGGTCCCGGATGCGCTGCTTGAACAGGCGATCGGCGAGGTATTTGATCTCCGTCCGAAGGCGATCATCGAAACGCTCGGTCTCCGCCGCCCGATCTATCAGCAGACTGCGAAGAACGGACACTTCGGCAATCCCGATTTCCCGTGGGAAAAGACCGACCGCGTGACTGCGCTGCTTGATGCGGTCGAACGGCTGAAATAAGAGAAGCGATCTGAAAAGGAGCCGCAGAACGCGGCTCCTTTTGCGTTATTCCATATAGGATCTGAAATCAATATCGGCGGTCAGATACCGCTCCGTTTCATCCAGAACGGTCCGGATCGCCTGCGGGTCGGTTCCGCACGCCTTCAGCGTGTCGAGACTGATAAACGACAGCGGCTTCAGGCAGCGATACAGCATCAGCGCCGCATCCTTTTCCGCATCCGAAAACCGGTAATCAGCGCTGACGATCTTCAGCGCGTCGCGGATCATGACGAGTTCTTTTTCGAATTCGTTGAAATTCTCACGCATGAGGTAGTTCAGAAAGACGTCTTTGCCGCAAAGATTGAAATCGCACACGCCGACAAACCGGCCCGTTTCATCGAGCAGAAGATTGGTGGGGTTGAGATCGGCCTGGAATACGGAGGTCGGCAGCATGCGGTAGACCGGCTCCAGCGCCGCCCGGTTCTCCGACCATATGCGAAAGATCCGTTCGGTTTGCTCCTTGAACGCATCGGGCAGCGTGTCCGCGTATTCCTTCCACGCGAGCGCGTTTTCAAGGACCTCGTCCGTTTTGTCGCTCGGACAGAACGGTTCGAACAGACAATAGGCCGATGGATATGCGGTGTAATCGAAATGCTTTGCGGCGATCAGTGCCGTCATATGCCAGACGTCCCGTTTGTACGTTTCATACAGCGCGGAGTCTGTGCTCTCGCAATCCCTGTCCGCGGCGGTGCGGTACGCGGAGAACTCCTCGGCATACGCGGTACAGCGGCGTCCGCGATACGAGACCATGGGGAAGCTGCCCGACCTGTCTGTGAGAATCCGCGGACAATCGTAGCCGAGCTTCCGGTACTCCTCGATCGTGCGCTGCCAGACGGCGATCTTCTCCGGAAAGGTGAAATCATTGTCGGCGAGCTTCAGCACGACCTTGACGCCTGCATCCGTATCGACAAGGAAGGTCGTTCGGAAATCGCTGTCGCCGTGGCTTGAATCGATCGTCTGTACGGCGATCGGAGCGGCGCTGAAGAACAGGGAGAATATGCGTACAAATTCAGGATCCATTACAGTGCTTTGATCGCGTCGACGACGGCCTTCAGGTGCATGCCGAACGAGGCCTTGACAAGGACCGTGTCGCCGTCGCACAAAAGGGACGGAAGCGCTGAAAGCAGCGCGTCGACGGTGTCATAGGCGTCCGAGGGATCGAACGCCGCGTTTTTTGCGAGCGTGCCGACCGTCAGCATGCGATCGACGCCGCACTTTTTTGCGTACGCGCCGATGCGCGCATGGAAGGCGGTGGCGTTTTCGCCGAGCTCCAGCATGTCGCCGAAGATGCAGACCTTGCGCCCCTTCGCGGTTTTCAGCACGTCAAGCGCCGCCTCCATCGAGGTCGGATTGCAGTTATAGGAGCCGTCAATGACCGTGAACCGGTCCGTGCGGAGGATGTCGGAGCGCCCCGCGCCGGGCTGAAACGCCGAAAGCGCGGCGAGCGCGGCCCCGTCCGGCACGTTGAGAAGATGTGCGACGGTCAGCGCCGCAAGGGCGTTCTGCACCATGTGCTTTCCCGCGACGTGCAGGGTGACGGGAAGGCGTTTCCCGAACAGCTCGGCCGTAAAGCTCAGACCGTCGAGACCGTATTCGGACAGCTCGACGGCACGCACGTCGACGCCCTCGGAAAGACCGTAGGTGATCGCGTTCGGGATCGTGCGCAGAAGGTCGTCGTCTCCGTTTGCGATGATCCTGCCGCCGGGACGCATATGGTTCAGCATTTCGGTCTTGCCGCGGAAGATCCCTTCGCGCGAGCCGAAGAATTCAATGTGCGCTTCGCCGATGTTCGTGAACAGGCAGATGGTGGGCTCGGCCACGCGCGCGATCGCGTCGATCTCGCCGAAGTGGTTGGTGCCGAGCTCCATGACCGAGACCTCGTGCGTCTCGTCGATCGCAAGCACGGTCGTCGGCACGCCGGTCTGGTTGTTCAGGTTGCCGACGGTGGCATGCGTGCGGAGCGTCGTTTCAAGGACCGCCTTTACCATTTCCTTGGTCGTTGTTTTGCCGACGCTGCCGGTGATGCACACGACCGGAAGATCGAAGCGCTCGCGGTGCAGCTTCGCGCAGTTCTGATACGCAAGCACCGTGTTTTTGACACGGATATGCGGGTACGGCACGTCGGTATCGGAGATGCTCAACACCGCGCCCTTTTCCATGGCGTTCGGGATAAAGCGGTGTCCGTCGAACGTGCCGCCGCGGATCGCGACATAGCCCATGCCGGGCGTCAGCGTGCGCGTGTCGATGGTAAGCCCTTCGACGATCGGATCGCCGAAATCGGACGGCGCGTACAGCGTGCCGCCGGTCGCATCCAGTAATTCTCTGATCGTAAACTGTGCCATATCACTTATTGAGCGACAGCGAAATGATCGTGTCGCAGAGCCGTTCGTAGGAGTAGCCGACGACCGCAGCCTCCTGCGGGAGCAGGGAGGTCGGGGTCATGCCGGGCAGCGTGTTCGCTTCGAGACAGTAGGCGTCGCCGGATTCGGTGAGCAGAAAGTCGATGCGTCCGTACACGGACAGGCCGAGCAGGTGAAAGACGGAAAGCGCGATCGTTTGCAGCCGTTCGGTCGCCTCCGGCCCGATCTCGGCGGGCGTGACCTCCTTCGCCGCGCCTGCCTGATACTTGTTCTTGTAGTCATAGAAGCCGTGCAGCGGAATGATCTCGATCGGCGGAAGCGCGCGATCGCCGAGGATCCCGCAGGACAGCTCGCGGCCCTTGATGTATTCTTCGACCAGGATCGTATTCTCCATTGAGAACGCGAGCTTCAGCGCGTCGTACAGCGCCGGGCGGTCGTACACGATCGACACGCCGATCGACGAGCCGCCGTTGCAGGGCTTGACGACGCAGGGGAGCGGCAGCGATTCCGGATCGAACGGCTCGCCGCCACGCAGCAGCGTTCCGCGCGGCGTCAGGATGCCCGCGGATTCGAACAGCTGCTTGCTGATCCACTTGTCCATGGCGTTGCGGCAGCCCGCGGCGCCGGAGCCGGTGTAGCGGATGCCGCGTTCATCGAAGAACGTCTGCAGCCTTCCGTTCTCGCCGCAGTCGCCGTGCAGCGCCATGTAGACGATATCCGCCTGTGCGCAAAGCTCCGGCACGTTGACGCCGATGAACTCGTTGAACCCGTCCCTGCGGGAAAGCCGCAGCGCGTCCAGATCCGGTTCCGTCTCCGAGACGCGATACGGCGAGAGCGGATGCGCATTCGCGAACGGATCGGTCTTGCCGTCCCATTCGGGCATGCCGAAAAACAGATCCACAAGGATCGCCTGATGCCCCAAAGAAAGCAGTGCGTTTGCCGCCATCGTGCCGCTTGAGAACGACACTTCGCGTTCGGGGGAAAGCCCGCCTGCCAAAACAACAATTTTCATAACCATACCTCTCTATTCTATTTTATAGCATATTTTTCGCGCCATGACAACCGGTTCCTGCATTTTGTGCAAAAATCGCGCAATTCTGCGTACGCTGTGACAGGAGGAACGGATGAGACGGATCGTTTTGTGGATGATGATCGCCGCGCTGTGCGCCGCGTTCGGCTGCAGAAAGGAGGCGGCACGGGATCCGGCGGCGCTTGAAACGGACGCGGCGATCGCCTACGTGCAATGGTGCGGCGATATGACGGACGAACGGAAGCGGCAGGAATACGAAGCGCTTGCGGCCAGGGCCGATCGGCTGCGCTCTGCGGACAAACCGGAATTATGCAGGCTGCTGTCCCGCGAGCGGGCGCTGGTCGATCGTTATTTCATGCTGCCGCTCACGCTTACCGTGGAGCGCGACGGAAGGGCGTGGACGGGGGATGCGATCCTCAACGACCCGTCACTTTCGGAGGAGACGTTTGCCGCGCTGTACGAGGCGTATTCTGCGCGGTTCGGGGCTGAGGCGGGAAAGGTTTATCTTGAACTGATCGAGGTGCGCAAGGCGATTGCAGACGCGTACGGATTCGATTCCTTTGCCGCGTATGCCGCCGCATACAGCAGGCGCAGCTGTTCTTTTGCGGACACGGCAAAACTGGAGGCGTGCGTTGCGGCAGAGATCGCACCGCTGCTGCCCGCCGCGCAGGCCGACTTCTCCCTTGCGGCCGGACGGCTGTACGGGCTGACCTTTGCGCCGGAGCCGACGATGCAAGCTGTGGGTGAGGCGATCGCATCGCTGCTGCCGGAACTTGGCCGGATCTGGAATGAAATGCTTGAACGCGGCCTGTGCGACGTCGGAACGGGGGAGAAGCGCATGCCGTTGAGCTTTGCGCGGTATCTTCCGGCATATGGTGTGCCGGTTCTGTTTCTCGACTGGACCGGCGCGTTCGACATGCCGTCCGTACTGACGAACGCGTTCGGAACCTTTGCGTCGCAAAGCCTGCACGGGGATGACGGGATTCCGTCCGATCTTGCACAAATCGACGCGCAGGGGCTTGAACTGTTGACCGTTTTGCGGTATGATACCATATATGGCGATTTGTCGGATGACGCGGAAACCGCGGAGCTGTTCTTTGCGCTGTACATGCTGCTCGACGGCTGTGCAAAGGAGACGTTTGAGCGCTTTGCCTATGCGCAGGAGCAGCCGACGGCGGAGGATCTGAACGCCGCATATGAACGTATCGCTGCGGATTACGGGCTGACCGCGTTCGGCGGCGGGGCGTATTCATGGACGCGCGATCCGTATCTGTTTCAGTCGCCGTTTTCCGGCGCCGACCGCGCGGTCGGCATGCTTGCCGCACTGGAGCTCTTCCTGCTCGGAACAGAGGACGAAAACGGAGCTGTGAGCGCGTACCGCACGGTTTTGAACCGGTCGGATGCGGCGACGCTTCAAACGGTCCTGCGGGCGGCGGGCCTTTGCGATCCGTTCTCCGGGGATGCGGTTCGACGCATTGCACAGCGGATCGGCGCATACCGGAACGGAAAGAGAGAATGAGGAAGGAATACGAATCATGAAGAAAATCGGGTGCATCTTACTTGTGCTTATGATGGCCTGTCTGTGCCTGCCTGCTGCGGCGGGCGCGGACGGCTTTACTGTCACATATCTGACGCCGGACAAGCTGCCGGAGAGCCGACTGACGGACACGGACGTGATGTCGCGTATGACCGTGATCCGCGGGAAGCAGATCGTTCTGACGATGTCGAATGCGGGCGCGGGACGTTCGCTGTATCTCGAATGGTTTGAACTGCCGGAGGATGCCGTGCTGGAGCAGTATGACGCCCGCGGCAATCTGCTGACGTCGACGGCGTTTGTACAATCCGACCGCTATGCGGAAAAAATCCCCCTCAACAATGACTGCGTGAAGCTCACACTGAAACCGAAGAGCGCATCGTGCGTCGTGTCGACGATGTTTGTGTCCGACAAAGAACCGGAACGCTGCTGGCTGTCCGAGACGCCGTCCGCATGCGACCTGCTGATCGTCGCGCCGACGCCGTCCGATGTGATGGAGATCTTCGGCCCGACGCTTGCCAAGTATGCAAAGGGATACGGCATGTCGGTCGGCGTCGTCTGCATGACCGTCGATTACCGGTACCGGCTTTTTGAACTGGATCTTGCGATGGAGCGGATGGGCGTTGAGACCGCGCCGATCACGCTTGGCCTTTCCGACAACAATTATCTTGACCAGAAGGAGATCCATAAGCGCTGGTCGGCGGGCAATCCGCAGCAAAAGCTGAACGCGCTGTTCGCGTCGCTGCAGCCGAAGATCGTGCTGACCGTCGACGGAAACGGAGATCTGCGCGCGGCGGAAACCTATGCCTATGTCAAGGCGGCAGCCTCCGGCGCGTCGGTACGCAAGCTGTACGTCGCATCGGAGACCGGCGGCACAAGGATCGACTGCACGGAATCCATGCCCTCGCTGGATAACCGGACCGCGCATGAGGTCGCGACCGAGGCGTACCGGCTGATGGATTCGCGCGGGATGTACCGCATTCGCCTTTCCGAAGCGCCCGCGTACCGGCTGGAATCGCAGACCGTCGGGACCGACCGCAAGGGGGACGATCTGCTTGAAAACATCGACGTTTCATCCCTGATCGCATACAGCAAGCCGACTGCGGCGCCGACCGAGGCGCCGACGGAAGCGCCGACAGAAGCGCCGACAGCGACGCCTGAACCTGTCGCGGAAGAAACGACGAGCGTACAGACCGCCAAGCCTCAGGCGATCATTGAGGACGAAGAGATTGAAGGCGAAACGGCTGCACCGACGGCAGCGCCTATCACGGCGGCACCGCAGCAGGAGGAAAACAAGAGCGGCTGGTTCTCCTGCTCGTGCGGAAAACAAAAGAGCGTCAGCGTAGAGCTTGAAACGTCTGCGCCCGAAGCGACGGAGGAAGCGACGCAGCAGACGACCGACACGCCGACGGTCGCGCCGACCGACACGCCGACGGTCGCGCCGACCGATACGCCGGAGCCGACGCCCGAAATGACGCCGGAGCCCACGCCGGAGCCGACCGCGGAGCCGACGCCGAAGCCCGAACGCGTCTATGAAAAAACCAATTTTGACGAGCATTTTCTGAACGACGGCGAGCCGGAGTTCGTTTTGATCGACAATGAGAAGGGCGAATGGATCTACCGGTCCGACATCCTTGCGGTCGAGATCAACCGTGTTGAGACGACGATGCGGGACGGCAAGAGTACCCGGATGAAGCCGGTCGTGTACTTTGTCGCGCACATCTATGAGCGCGAGTACGACAGCTTCCGCCCGACCTTCGGCAGCTGGCGGCATGACGGACGCGACCGTGACGACGCGCTCAACATGGCGATCAATTCCAAGTGCGTGCTGTGGATCACGGGCGACAACCTGATCCATATGGACGCCGAAAAGAAGGGCACGCTGATCCGCGACGGGTATCTGTTCCAGAAATCCGCGCGCATCGACTCGTGCTGGCTGAACCCGAAAACGCATACGCTGGAGCTGATCAAGCGCAACGCAATGAACGGGCAGGACCTCATGGAAAGCGGCGTCGAAAACTGCTTCTCGTTCGGTCCGATCCTTGTCGAAAACGGTGAGATCACCAAGGCGGCGATCGACCAGCGTCGCGAGAACGCACAGCGCGTGATGATCGGCATGGTCGAGCCGGGGCACCTGATCGCAGTCGCCGTGGACGGTCGTCAGGACGGCTACAGCGTCGGCACCAACGGCGGCGAGTGCGCGCAGATCATGAAGGACCTCGGCTGTATTGTCGCTTACAACCTCGACGGCGGACAGTCGGAGACCATGATCTTCATGGGTAACAAAATCAACAAGCACGGCGAGGGCCGCTATAACGGCTTGTCCGCAAAGGCGCGCACGATGCCGGACGGGCTCTCCTGGGGCTATTCCCTGCTTTGCGGGACCTTCCGCAATCTGCAGGAGGACAACGGATAAATACGGTATGGAACGGAACACGGCCGCAGCGCATCGCAAACGGAATCTGCTTCTTACGGGAGCGGCGATCCTTTTTGCCGCGCTTGCGGTCGTTTTGTGTCTGCTGTTTCGGCCGAAGCCGCAAATCGCAGGCAGCTTTGTGATCCGCTATGGCGACGGCCGGACGCTGATCGTGCCCGCGCAGGAGACGCGCACGGTCGTGATCCGCGACGGACAGCTTGCCGACGTGCCGACGGGCGAGGGCGATGAAAACGTGATCCGGATCGAGCATGGCGAGGCGTGGATGGAGCAGGCGAACTGTCCGCACGGCGCGTGCATGAAGCAGGGACGGCTGAATCCTGACACGGTTGAACAGCGGCCGCTCGGCGCATGGATCATCTGCGCGCCGCATCGCGTCTATATTGAACTGTCGGAGGACGGGGGATGAAGATCCGGACGCTGGCAAGGATGGCGCTTCTGACCGCCGCCGCGCTGATCCTTGGCTATATCGACGCGCTGATCCCGCTCGTGCCGTCCGTTCCGGGCATCAAGCTGGGACTGTCAAACCTTGTTCTTTTATACGCGGTCTTTTATATGCGGCCCTTGGAGACCGTGATCCTGATGCTGCTGAAGGTGGGGCTGTCGTCGCTGCTGTTCGGCAACGCGATCGGCGCGCTTTATGCACTGGCAGGCGGGATGCTGTCGGTGACGGCAATGCTGCTTCTGAAGCGCATTCCCGGCGTTTCGCCGATCCCGGTCAGTACGGTCGGCGGGATCACGCATATCCTCGGACAGCTTGCGGTCGGAACCGCGCTGATTTCATGGCAACCGGTGCTCGTGTATGCGCCGTGGCTGCTGATCGCGGGAACCGTGACCGGCATTCTTCTCGGCGTTGCGGCGAAGGCGGCGTTTTACGGAATCGAACGGTATGAAAGGAGGCACGACGCATGAGGCGGATCCTGTTGTGCATCCTTGCGCTGACGCTGCTGCTGCCGCTCGGCTGCCGCCGCGAAACGGCGCATTCCGCGTCGTTCCTCGCCTGTGATACGGTTGTGACGATCACGGCGTATGCGCCGCAGACGGTCGTGAATGATGCGGAGCGCGTGGCGGCGGACTATGAGAAGCTGTTCAGTAAGACGGTCGAAGGCAGCGATGTGTGGAAGCTGAACCATGCGAACGGCGAACCGGTCGAGGTAGATGCCGAAACGGCGGCGCTCCTTCGGCTGGCGGTCGAGATCGGCGAAGCGAGCGGCGGTGCGTTTGACGTGACGATCGCGCCTGCGTCCGCCCTGTGGGACTTTCAGTCGGAGACGCCCGCGCTGCCGGATCCGGATGCGCTTGCGGCAGCGGCCCGGCTTGTGGATTACCGGAACATCCGGATCGATGGGGAAACGGTGACGCTGCAAAACGGAGCGCAGATCGACCTCGGCGGCGTCGCAAAGGGGTATATTGCCGATCGCATTGCGGAATACCTTCGGGCACAGGGTGTGACGGCGGCATGCATCAATATGGGCAGAAATATCGTCGTGATCGGCACCAAGCCGGGCGGCAAGTACTGGTCGATCGGGGTGCAGGATCCGAACGGCACGCCGGACCAAAGCGCGGAAGTGTTGAAGCTCGCCGACGCAACGGTCGTCACAAGCGGCAATTACGAGCGCTGCTTCGATCTGGACGGCGTGCGCTACCATCACATTCTGGACCCGAAAACCGGCATGCCGGTGCAGAACGGTCTGGCATCTGTTACGATCATCGGCACGCAGTCTGCGCTTTGCGACGCACTGTCCACGGCCTGCTTTGTGCTGGGGGAGGAGAGAAGCCGCCCGATGCTCGAACGGTACGGCGTCTCGGCGATCTTTTTGTACGCCGACGGAACACGAAGCGATTTTCCAACCAAATAGGCTAACATAAAGCGAGGCTCCCATTCGGGAACCTCGCTTTTGCGTTGTATTCAGTGCGTCGGCGTATAGCTTTCGATCCGTCGCGACGCCGCGTACAGCGCCTGCAGATGCGGACGGAACCGCGCGATCAGCGTGCCCTGATAGCGGCCGTCGATGCGGGTAGAGTGGATAACGGTGTTTCCGCCGAGATAGATCATAACATGTCCGATCTTGGTTCGCGCCTCGTTCTTCAGCGTGATGATGTCGCCGCGCTGCAGCTGGTCGAACGCTTCACGGTCCAGAATGCCGGTGTCGGCGAAAACGATGCGGGCCGTCGGGCTGTACAGCTCCTTGATATTGCCCCATGCGCCGGCCGTCATGTCCAGCGACGGCTCCTTCGGCAGCGTGCGCATGAACCCGTAGCTGCGGAACGCCCAGCACAGAATACCGGAGCAGTCGTACGACGCGTCGCCGGTGCGGCGAATGTTGTTGTACGGCGTGCCGAGCCGGTCGTAGATCATGGAGATGACGGTCTCGATGAAGTGTGCGCGCGCGTCGACGACCTGCAGATGAATGCGCCGTGCACAGTCGAACGTGTTTTTCACGACGGGGTCGATCTCGACGTCCTTCACGACGCCGTTGCGCACGGTCAGCATGCGATCCTCGCCGAGATACAGGCCGCAGGCGGTCAGGTCGCCGGAATACTTGCCGTGCAGGACGACCTCGGCGTCCGGAACCACCGGATCGCCCTTGCCGTAATCGTCCGCAAAGAACAGCAGATCGCCCGGTTCAATGTCGTCATAGTTTTCGATATAGGCCCACTCGGTTTCCTCCCCGTTCGCCTTGACGAACGAGCCGGAGCTGTTGAACAGCCGGAACAGCATCGAGTTGTAAACCGGCGTGATGTATAAATGCTTCGGGTAAAGCGTTTCATCCTCAAGCGGCTTCTGATAGTACCGGTAATACACCTCGTTGAACTTGAGCCCCTCCGCGCACAGCAGATCGTACAGGAACGACGCCGAATCGAGATACGGCTTGCCGACGTATTCCGCTGCGTCGGCGATCAGCGTTTCCGCCGAGAAATCGCATTCCGGGACCTCGCAGGCGGCATGCAGGAAGGCCCGCGCCTCTTCCTCGGTGATATAGCGGATCTGGCCGGGCTGCACATAGCCGGTCCTTCCGTCGTCGGTCAGGATGGCAGCAAAGCCCTTCTCCTCATCGACGCCGAGCACGCGCACGACCGCATAATCGGCATGCGCGGCAATCGGAGAATCGACCCAGCGTGCGGAATAGAGAATGCTTTCGGGACGGACCGTCACCGCATACGTCGATTCCGGCGCAGCGAGCCTTGTCTCGTAGATGTAGCGTACTTCGAGATAGCCTTCCTCGGACGCGCCGATCGGACGCAGATGGTAATAGGTCCGTGTGCCGGCCTCAACGATATCGAGAACGATCCATTCATGTGTAAAGACGCCCTTCACGGGAGCAAAAGGCCGAAGATACTCGGATGACGGATCCGGCTCGCTGAGGATGGACGGGGAAGAGCTCTTGGTGGAAACGGTCAGCAGCGTTTCC
>CAKJYC010000091.1 GCA_918244965.1 Clostridiales bacterium
ACAGGAATCTACCATATCACGATGCGCGGGATCAACCGTCAGCAGATATTCATTGATGATGAAGATGCTGCACGGTTTCTGCAGGCAGTACAAGAAGCGCAAGCCATCAGTCAGTTCCGTTTGTATGCATATTGTTTGATGAGCAATCATGTGCACCTTGTCTTGGAAGAAGGACAAGAAGCGCTTGAAAAGATCATGAAGCGAATCGGCGTACGTTTTGTCTATTGGTATAACTGGAAGTATAAACGCAGCGGGCACTTATTTCAGGATCGTTACGGCAGTGAAACGGTAGACGATGACAGCTACTTTTTAACGGTCATGCGATATGTTCACCGGAATCCGGTCAAAGCCGGTATCTGCGAGCGATGTGAGGACTATCCGTACAGCAGTGCGCAAGAGTATTTGGGCATGCGCGAAACCGGGTATGTGCAGACCGATTGTTTGAAGTCGATCATGGAAGGGAATAATCTCGGCGCGTTTTTCAACACACCGACGGATGAGAAGTGTCTGGAGGTTGCGGAAACAAGCAGAATGAACGACGCGGAAGCACGGGCGCTTATGAAAAGGATTTGCAAATGCGATCAGCCAAGCGCGTTTCAGAAGCTGCCGATGGAAAAGCAGATACAAGCCATCGAACGCATGCGGAAAGATTTATCGATACGGCAGATTGCGAGAATCGCGGGTGTTCCGATGGGAATTGTACGGAAATACAAAGAAAGGGAGGCGGATGCGCCATGATAACGCGGGCAGCAAACACAGCGGGGACGGTGCTTTCTGTGTGGGGTGAAGATACAAAACGTGACAAACGAATAACACAGAAGAACCGTCCCCTTGTGTTTTACCTTTATACGATCAAGGTAGTTATTTGCTGTGTTGGGCTTTCTGCCAAGTAATGGCTGAGGATTATAAAGCAAGCAGGATTTGTTGCCCAAAACTGGTCGAAGCTAGAATAAGAATGATTGCATTATCTGCGGCAATTAGATACAAAAAAAAGACTTGGAATAGTGGCGGCTTTCCATTGAATGCAGATAATAGAATTGAAATCAAGGACGAAGAAGATTTATTTAATTACCTTAAAGACAATGGACCATTATATGCTGCTTATTACTGGACAGAGAAAGAGCAAGATGGGAAAATTACGAATCATGGTCATATTGTAATAGTTACAGGAATGGATTTAGCGAATGGATTGGTTTATACAAACAATCCACATGGAGTTAAGGGTATCCAAACCTTTGAAGATTTTTTGAATTGTTTTGCAACATCGGGCGACACGAATCTTCTAAAATGCGAGCGCATAGATATTTATACAATTAAGTAATAAAGGGAGAGAAACAATGAAATTATTGTATAAAGTAATGATATTTCTTATCTGTGGTTTATTACTTGTATGTTGCACGAATACGGAACAAAAAACTTCGACTGAAGAGCAAGGACCATATAAATTGATTGTGAACGGGAAAAAGGTCCCTGTTGATTCTCCTTTTCAAGAGTTAGAAAAGGAAGAAGTGATGTGGGTGTTGCCGGTTGTTTCCTTATTCGAAGGGATCGGCTGCAAAGCAACTGTATCAGGCGATATCGTAAAGATTAAAGGGGATTCGATTAATCTGGTACTGGATTTGATTAATTATACTTTGAAGCAGGAGGAAGGTAATGACTGGAATTACCTGAATGTTTTACCGGGAGACACAATTAAATCTGGTGATTGGCGCAGATCGGGAGATGAACTTTGGGTTCCTATGAATTATGTGTTCGTAGCGTTGGATAAACTTGGAATGAATTATAATATAAAGAGAAACTTCAATGACATGATCGTTGAAATCGATTTGGATTGGAAACCTTGACACAAGGAACACAAGGGGGGACGGTTCTTCTGTGTTGACAGAATGATGAGAAACAGGCATAATTGCAATGTGGAGGTGATGCAATTATGCCGCGATCAGCAAGGAAAAAGAGCGAAACAGGAATCTACCATATCACGATGCGCGGGATCAACCGTCAGCAGATATTCATTGATGATGAAGATGCTGCACGGTTTCTGCAGGCAGTACAAG
>CAKJYC010000092.1 GCA_918244965.1 Clostridiales bacterium
GTCCATCGCGTCACGCTCGATCGCAAGCGGAATGATGCGCGTGCCGCACAGCTTGTCGCCCTTCTTCACGGGAAAGCCCGAAAACCGCGTCGCGATCATCATGCGGCCCAAAGCGTTCACGGCGTTCAGCCGGTCGCGGTCCACGAGAAAGAGTCCGTCCGCGTCCGCGATCAGCTCGATCTTGCCCTCCTTCGGCTCGGTAGCGTGCATGTGTTCGTTGATGCACAGATCCCTGAGGATCGCCGCCGCGTCGTTTTCGTGCAGCATGCCGTCGCCGAGCTCCCATACGTACAGATGCTCCTTGCCGACCGACAGCAGCACCGGAATGTCCTCCTCGCGCACGATGTGGCCCTTGCGAAAGACCGCGTCCTTCGTGACGCCTTTGATGATCTGCGTAATGTCGTGGCACAGCTCCATGCCGACCGCGTCCTGTGTCCGAACGAGCTTCATACTCCGTCCCCCTGCGTACAATTCTGTATGGTACAGTATACCATGCCGAACGGCTATTCTGCAAGAAGAATAACGATTGTTCGTTATTGCCGCACATCGTACCGGATTTCCACACGACGCTGCAAAGCACCGGCTTGCAGCAGCCCGGCCGAAACGGCTGACGGTCAACCGGACGCCGAGACAAAGGCATGCCGGAGGATATAAACAGGGGATGTCATGCATCGCATGACATCCCCTGTGAATTGCGGCGCGCCGCGTGAATTGGCTGTCGCCGTGAACAGATCCCTGCGGGATCATACATGTCCATAGGACAGTTTGCGAAAATGCACGGGGCTGTTCAAAAGCATTTGAACAGCCCCTGTGTTTTTGTGTTTATTTCGCTTTTGTTTTGATCTCGTCAAGCAGCTTCTCGATGAACGCGTCGGCGGGCATGGCGCCGAGGTCGCCGTCCTTGCGCGAGCGCACGGCAACGGCGCCGCTTTCCGCTTCCTTGTCGCCGATGACGAGCATGTACGGGATCTTCATCATCTGCGCCTCGCGGATCTTGAAGCCGATCTTCTCGTTTCTGAGGTCGATCTCCGCGCGGATGTTCAGCGCGTCGAGCTTGTCCTTGAGCGCCTGCGCGGCCTCGTTGGCACGGTCGGTGATCGTCAGGATCTTGACCTGCACCGGCGCGAGCCAGGTCGGGAACGCGCCCGCAAAGTGCTCGGTGATGACGCCGATGAAGCGCTCGATCGAGCCGAACACGACGCGGTGGATCATGATCGGGCGGTGGCGTTCGCCGTCCGTGCCGACGTATTCGAGTTCAAACCGCTCCGGCAGCTGGCTGTCCAGCTGGATCGTGCCGCACTGCCAGGTACGGCCGAGGCAGTCCTCGATGTGGAAGTCGAGCTTCGGGCCGTAGAACGCGCCGTCGCCCTCGTTGATGACGAATTCCTTGCCCATCTCGGTGATCGCTTCCTTCAGGATGTCCTGATTGCGTTCCCACTCCTCGACGCTGCCGATGTGGCTTTCGGGCATGGTGGACAGCTCGACCGTGTAATTCAGGCCGAAGGTCGAATATACCTCGTCAAACAGACGGACGACGTTCTTGATCTCGTCCTTCATCTGTTCGGGCGTCATGAAGATGTGCGCGTCGTCCTGCGTGAAGCAGCGCACGCGGAACAGTCCGCGCAGCGCGCCGGACAGCTCGTGACGGTGTACCAGGCCGAGTTCGCCGCAGCGCAGCGGCAGATCGCGGTAGGAATGCGGCTCGCTCGCGTACACCAGCATGCCGCCGGGGCAGTTCATCGGCTTGATCGCAAAGTCCTCGTCGTCGATGACCGTGGTGTACATGTTCTCCTTGTAATGCTCCCAGTGTCCGCTGCGCTCCCAGAGCGTGCGGCGCAGGATGATGGGCGTCGACACCTCGACGTAGCCGTAGCGCTTATGCACCTCGCGCCAGTAGTCGATCAGCGTATTGCGAAGCTGCATGCCCTTCGGCAGGAAGAACGGGAAGCCCGGACCCTCGTCGAGCAGCATAAACAGGCCGAGGTCCTTGCCGAGCTTGCGGTGGTCGCGTTTCTTCGCCTCCTCGATGCGCGTGATATACGCTTCGAGGTCCGCCTTCTTCTCGAACGCGGTCGCATAGATGCGCTGCAGCATCTTGTTCTTCTCCGAGCCGCGCCAGTACGCGCCGGCGATGCTCATGATCTTGATATTCTTGACCTTGCCGGTGCTGGCGACGTGCGGGCCCGCGCACAGATCGACGAATTCGCCCTGCCGGTAGAAGCTGATCGCCTCGCCCTCCGGCAGATCCTCAATGAGCTCGACCTTGTACGGCTCGTCCTTTTCCCGCATGAAGGCGATCGCCTCCTCGCGCGGAAGCTCGAAGCGCTCCAGCTTGTGGTTCTCGGCAACGATGCGGTCCATCTCCTTCTCGATCTTCTTGAGATCTTCGGGCGTAAAGGGCTCCGGCGCGTCGAAATCGTAGTAGAAGCCGTCCGCGATCGCCGGACCGATGGCGAGCTTCACCTCCGGCCAAAGGCGTTTGACCGCCTGTGCAAGGATGTGCGAGCCGGTATGCCGGTATGCCCAGCGGCCGTCCTCATCCTCCCAGGTCAACAGCTTCAGCGCGCAGTCCTTCTCGATCGGACGGAACGCGTCCGCGCGTTCGCCGTCGATCGCGCAGCAAAGGGTCGCCTTCTTGAGGCCGTTGCTGATCGCGCCCGCGATGTCGAGCGCGCTCATGCCATTTTCAAATTCCCGCTTGGAGCCGTCGGGAAACGTAATGATCATACTGATTACCTCCTGTTTTTTCAAAATAAAAGACATCCCTTTCGACAAGGGACGCCTGATTCTGCGTGGTTCCACCCTATTTGGTGCTCTGTTCGCTGTAACGGGCGAACCCGCTTTGATCCTCCGGCGGTCTTCACGCTGTACTCCGTGCGGCGCTTTCACCATCCGCCGCTCGCTTTCCGAAGCCGATAAACGCTACTGCTTCCGGACTCCTCTCAAAGTCCTGTTTATTATACCACATTGCGCGCATTTGTCAACGATGAATATTTGACACGGTTCGACAGCTTTGGTATACTCACTGTAATCATTTTCCTTTGACCGACCCGGAGGCTCCCATGAAAAACCGTTTTCTTGCCGTTCTTCTGACCCTGCTGCTGTTTGCGCTCCCGCTTTCCCCCGCCTTTGCGGCGGACGGGGCCGACAGTCCCGCCGCGCAGGACGAAGACCTCGACGCGGACCAGTTCGGTCCGAGCGCCGTCGTCGAACGCGACGCGGACGGAACGCCGGTCGCCGTCAACGGCTATCCCGTGCGCGAGGTGCATGCCGCGATCAATCTGCGCTCGAACCGCGAGGCATACCGCTACAGCATCTGGTTCCCCGAATACCCTTTCTATCGGCCCGCCACGCAGTACGACGGCAACCTTGCCGTGATGTCGCTTGCCATGGCGCTGTCAGCCAACCGCGCGCTGAACCCCTCGGAGGAGAACGAAACGGACTTTGACCCGTCGCTGCATCTGGAGCAGTTCCTGACCGACGCGGGATTCTCCGACATCCGCAAGGACGACTACTCCAAGGAGACGAGCATGTACACGATCTCCTCGGCAATGGGTGCGAAGCGAATGCAGGGCGACGACGGCGAACCCTTCACGCTGATCGCGATCGGCGTGTGCGGCGGCGGCTATAAGAACGAATGGCAGTCCAATCTGACGCCCGGCGAGGGCGAGCTGCACGAAGGCTTCCTGTCCGCGTCCGATCTGGTCGTCGACCGTCTTGCGGGCTATATTCTGTCCCGCGGCATCGAGGGCCGCGTCAAGATCTGGATCTCCGGCTTTTCCCGCGCGGCCGCCGTCTCCAACGTGACTGCTGCTCTGCTCGTGCGAAACGGCGTTTTTCCGAAGGACGACGTCTACGCCTACACGTTCGCAACGCCCGCAGCCGTGTACCACGCGCCGGAAACCGGCTATGAAAACATCTTCAACATTCTGAACCCGATGGACATCGTTCCGCAAGTCATGCCCGCCGACTGGGGCTTTTCGCGGTTCGGAACGGACCTCTACATCCCGGTCACGGAGTTCTCGTCGGTCGGCGAGCTGTTCACCGTGACCCGCGCAAACGTAGCGCGCAAAACCTTCGGCATCGAGGCCAACTACAGCCCGTCGCTGAACCTGCGCATGCGTCTGCTGCTGGCGATGATCGAGGACGTCGCGGGCAGCCGGGAGCAATTCAACGCCGAGCTGCAGCCTGCGGTCCTTTCGATCATGCAGCGCAAGGACGCGTCCAATCTGCTCCTGACGCTGCGCAGCCTTCTGCTGACGCTGAAGAACAACGGCCGTGAGGGCCGCATCAACGTGGACACGCTGATGAACTATATCCTGCGCGTATTCGGCAGCGTGCTGACACGCTCCGAGTACAGCGACGCCAACCAGAACACCGGCAGCATCGTGCGCCGTCTGTTCAACGAGCATTGCGAGGACGCATACCTTGCGAACGTCGATATCATTCGCGCCGGCGACTTTGACGAGGACGATGCGTTCACCTACGTCTTTATCCGCGGACCGGTCAACGTGTATCTGACCTGCGACGACCTGCCCGAATACCGGACCACGCTCGACGTCGGCGGCACCGTCATCCCCGATCCCGCGCTGGTCGCCGACGGACTTGTTGATCCGACCTACCTGAACGAGATCGCCAACCAGTACTATATGGAACGCATCGGCGATACGAGCGTCGTCGCCGTCCCGCACGACGCCGATTTCACCGTCTCATGGGAGGCCGTGAAGGACGGCTCCGTTGAGGTGCGTGTCGCGGAATGCACCGTGCATGCCACGTCCCGGCTGGAGGGTGCGACGTCCACGCCGCTGTCCGTGCGGGCGTACGACACGGGCTCCGTCTGCATCTCGACGCACGGCGTGAGCCGGATGCCGGACAGCTACGAACGAACGCTCTTTTCCGCAGCGGATCTGGCGTCGTTTATCGGCATCGCCTCAATCGGCATCAACTGGCGCATTGCGGTGACGATGATCTGCGCCCTGATCGGCATCCTTGCAACGGTGTTCGTCTGGGGCGGTCTGCAGCTGCAGCGCAATCGCAGACGGCCGGGCTTCTTCGTGTGGCTGTGTCTGTGCGTATTCTGCATCTGCGTGATCGAAGCCGAAGCGGCGTTCTGGCTCTTCGCGGACCAGACGTTCCAGCGCATGTTCTGGAAGGCGCTGCTTGCCGTCGCGCTGATTGCTCTGTTCCTGATCCGGCACTGGCGCGAAACGCGCGCGTTTCTGCTGCTGCCGGGGTTCGTTCTGCTGCTTCTTGCGGACGTCGTGATCTGCCAATGGTTCCTGCAGGGCATGCTGCTGTTCCTGCTTGCGCACGGCCTGTTCGTGTTCGCGTTCCTGTACCGCTCGCCGATGCCGAAAAAGATGTGGATCCAGTGGGCGCTCGTGTCGGTGCTTGCCGCAGCGCTGATCCTGTTCGGTTTTTTGAAAACGGTCGGCCCGCTCGCGTGGGCTGCAGCCGTCTATGCGATCGTTCTGCTTCTGATGAACTACTCCGTCGGCGGGCAGCCGCATCGCATCCGGCTTGCCGCACGGCTGTTCCTCTTCTCGGACATCCTGATGGGCGTGTACCTCACTGTCTACTCGGAGCCGATCGTCCACATCGTCTACATGCTGCTGTTCGACGCCGCGCTGCTGATGATCGGCGTCTACAAGACCGGCGCACCGCTTCGCGCAAAGCGCGCCCGCAGGCGCAAGGCCAAGGCGAAGGACCTCCCCGCGCCGGAAGCCGCATAACCCCTGATACACAAACGAGCAGGCGTTTTGCCTGCTCGTTTCTTTTTGTCTGTGGATCACAGCTTCTGCACCGACAACGTGATCGCGTTGCCGTTCAGATCCCAATCCTTGGTATAACCGAACGTGCCCTCTTCGATGCGCTCGGCAAGGGTGTCGGCCTTCACGCTGTCCGCGTACTGTACAAGCACGCGCGCGGCCTCGCCGCCGTTCCGATAGCCGATCGCGATGTGATCGGAGACCTCAAACCCTGCCTCCTTGCGCATGGCCTGCAGCTTGGAGACGAGCTCGCGCATCAGGCCCTCCTCCTTGAGCGCCGGCGTCAGGTTCGTGTCGAGCACGACGGTCACGCCGCTGCCCTGCTCCGAAACAAGGCCTTCCTTCTGCTGTGTGGAAACCAGCACGTCGTCCGGGCCGAGCACGACCTCCGTGCCGTCGACCGTGAACGTGTAGTCCTGTCCGGCGTGGTGCGCGCGGACGACCGCATCGCCGTTGTCGTTGAGGTGCGCGGAGATCCTGCCGAGCAGCTTTCCGTAGCGCGGGCCGAGGGTCCGAAGCTGCGGCTTGACCTTGTAGCTCATCAGTTCATCCGCGTTCTCGATGAACACGATCTCCTTGACGTTCAGCTCCTCTTTCGCGATCTCGGCGGCACGCTCGGACAGCGCTTCGCCCTGCACGTACATTCTGGCGAGCGGCTGACGCGTCTTCTGCGCGGCGCTGCTTCTGGCGCTTCTGCCGACCGTGACGATGTTCAGGACCTTCGCCATCTCCTCCTCCAGCGCCGCGTCGACGAACGATTCATCGGCCGTCGGATAGTCGCACAGGTGGATCGACAGCGGCGCGTCCTTGTCCACGCTGCGTACGATGTTCTGATAGATCGCTTCGGTCATGAACGGGCAGAACGGCGCGGTCAGCAGCGAAACGGTCTTCAGCACGGTGAACAGCGTCATGTAAGCCGCTTCCTTGTCGTCGGTCATCTCTGCGCCCCAGTACCGGTCGCGGCAGCGGCGCACGTACCAGTTAGAAAGCTCGTCTGCAAAGTCGATCAGCTCTCTGCCCGCCTCGGTGATATGGAAAGTCTCTAAGTTGCCGTCCACGCGCTTGATCAGCGTCTGCAGTCTCGACAGGATCCAGCGGTCCATCAGCGACAGGTTCTCACGCTTCAGGCTGTGCTTGGTCGGATCGAAGCCGTCGATGTCGGCGTACAGCACATAGAACGCGTAGGTGTTCCAGATCGTGCTCATGAACTTGCGCTGGTATTCGCTGACCGCCTCGCCGGAGAAGCGCGACGGCAGCCACGGCGCGGAGCCGGTATAGAAGTACCAGCGGACCGCGTCCGCGCCCTGCTTTTCGAGCACGTCCGCCGGCGCGATGACGTTCCGATGTGCTTGGACATCTTCTTGCCGTCCTTGTCGCATACGAGACCGAGCACGACGCAGTTTTCAAACGGCGCCTTGTCGAACAGACAGGCCGCGACCGCCATCAGCGTATAGAACCAGCCGCGCGTCTGATCGACCGCCTCGGAGATGAACGCGGCGGGATAGCGGCGCTCGAACTCCTCTTTGTTTTCAAAGGGATAATGCCACTGCGCAAACGGCATGGAGCCGGAGTCGAACCAGCAGTCGATGACGACCGGTTCGCGCTTCATGACCTTGCCGCAGACCGGGCAAATGACGTCCACACGGTCGATATAGGGCTTGTGCAGCTCGATGTCATCCGGGCAGTTGGTGCTCATGCGCTTCAGCTCTTCACGGCTGCCGATAACGTGGACGTGACCGCAATCGCACATCCAGACCGGCAGCGGCGTGCCCCAATAACGCTCACGCGAGATGCCCCAGTCAATGACGTTTTCGAGGAAATTGCCCATGCGGCCCTCACCGATCGTCTCCGGGATCCAATTGACCGAGCGGTTGAACGCGATCAGCTTGTCACGCAGCGCGCTCATCTTGATGAACCAGCTCTCGCGGGCGTAGTAGATGAGCGGCGTGTCGCAGCGCCAGCAGAACGGATAGCTGTGCTCGAACGGGATCGCGGAGAACAGCTTGCCGCTCTCCTTGAGTGCTTCGAGGATCGGCTTGTCCGCGTCCTTGACAAACAGCCCGTCCCACGGCGTGCCGCCGCACATATGGCCGGAGGTGTTGACCAGCTGCAAAAACGGCAGATCCCACGTCTTGCCGACGCGGTTGTCGTCCTCGCCGAACGCCGGCGCGATGTGTACGACGCCGGTGCCGTCGGTCAGCGTCACGTAATCGTCCGCGACCACGCGATAGCCCTTCTTGCCGCGGAAGTTCACCGGAAGCTCGAACAGCGGCTCGTATTCCGTGCCGACCAGCGATTCGCCGGAGAAGGTCTCGACGATCTCGGCGTTCTCGCCGAGGACCGAGGGAACCAGCGCCTCCGCCATGATGTAGGTCTTGCCTTCGGACACGACCTTGCAGTACGTTTCGTGCGCGTTGACGCACAGCGCGACGTTCGAGGGCAGCGTCCATGGC
Source organism: Clostridiales bacterium (assembly GCA_918244965.1). GTDB lineage: Bacteria > Bacillota > Clostridia > Christensenellales > CAG-138 > UBA3792. The sequence goes on from CAKJYC010000092.1 coordinate 8,222, forward strand.
GTGGTCGTCCACGCGAGGATCGCCGTGCCGCTGCCGTCCTTGAGATAGAACCGCGCGATCGCGGAGACCTCCTTGACGTCGTGATAGCCCTGCGCGACCTCGTGCGAGCTCAGCGCCGTGCCGCAGCGCGGGCAGTACGGAACGATCTTGTGGCCCTTGTAGAGAAGGCCCTTCTCGTGGATCGTCTTGAGCGCCCACCACTCGGACTCGATATAGTCGTCCTTGTAGGTGACGTACGGGTTGTCCATGTCGCACCAGAAGCCGACGCGGTCGGACATCTCTCGCCACTGGGATTCATACTTCCACACGGACTGCTTGCACGCCGAGATGAACGGCTCGACGCCGTACGCCTCGATCTGCTCCTTGCCGTCGAGACCGAGCTGCTTCTCGACCTCCAGCTCGACCGGAAGGCCGTGCGTGTCCCAACCCGCCTTGCGAAGGACGTCGTAGCCCTTCATCGTCTTATAGCGCGGGATCAGGTCCTTGATGCTTCTTGTCAGCACGTGGCCGATGTGCGGCTTGCCGTTGGCCGTCGGCGGGCCGTCGAAAAACGTGAAGGCCGGCGCGCCTTCGCGCAGCGCAACGCTTTGCTCAAAGACGCGGTTCTCCTTCCAGAACGCCAGCGTTTCCTTCTCGCGGGAAACAAAGTCCATGTCTGTGCTTACTTTCTGATACATGCTCTCCTCCAAAACAAAAAATACTCCGTCCCTCTTGAGGACGAAGTTCATCTCCGCGGTACCACCTCGGTTGACAGGGTTTCCCCTGCCCGCTCATTCCCCTTAACGCGGGGATACGGAAACGGCTACTGTTAATTCGCCGTCTCACTCACGGGTGATCTTCGCGTCTGCTGTGCCGCCGCCTCGCACCAAATGCGGCTCGCTGAGGACCATTTCAAACGCTACTCGTCCCGGTCGTCGATTTCCGATCTATTATACCCGAACCTTTCCGGTTTGTAAAGCCCTGATTTTCAAAGGAACAGGACGCATCGCAGCGCGTCCCCCATCGGTTCATTCTACGGTCAGGGAGATCTCGACGGTCTTGTCGATGATGTCTACGCCGACAGGCAGCCCCCATTCGTCCAGCAGGATGACCCCGCCGACATACAGCTTGGTCGGCGTTCCCGTCGCACCGTCAAAATAGATCGTCAGCAGATCCTCCCGCTGCGGAACGATATGATAGATGCCCAACTGCAGCTGTGTCGTAAAGCTGCCGGTCGTCGTTTCCAGCGTGACGCTGATCGGATTGACCCAACCGAGGGCGAATGTCAGATCGCCGTTTTTGTATTTCAAGAGGATCTTGCCGTCGTCGCCGTACGGCTGATCGACTGTGAACGTCAACCCCTGGCAGGTCTGTTCCCCCTTCAGCCGCACAGCCTTCGAAGAAGGCTCGGCGATATCGCTGCCCGGTTCGGATACGGCGGTCGCCTGCTTCTTCTCCGCGCAGGCGATCATCGCGCCGAACAGGAAGCAGACAGCGAACAGCATTGAGACGGTTTTCAAAAGCGTGTGTTTCATAATTTGATTTCTCCTTATTCTAATGATTTGCAATCGTTCCGGCTTGCGCCGTACTTTGATTTGCTGATTACAGATTACCGTATCTCATCCGGTTTATCAGGGATAAACGGTTGCAATGCACACAAAAAAGGGACGCCCGGAAATACCGTCGTATCTCCGAACATCCCCATACATGACGGGAATAGGCTTTACCGCGAACGGCCGCCGGAATGAGCGGACAGCCGCGTTGCCATGCTCAGCCCTCCTTGATCAGGTTTTCGAGGAACTTGATCGTGGTGATGTTGCCCTTGGTGGCGGGGTACATCTTTGCAAGCGCGTCGGCGCTGACCTTGCCGGTCGGCTTGTACCAGTCGAACTGTTTGAAGTACTTATAATAGTTGCTCGTGTCGCTGAACTTGTGCCCGCCGCGCGCGAACATCTCGTTGCGCGCATAGCCTAATAGCTGCAAAAGCGTCAGGTCGCTCGTCTGCGGGATGTCCCACAGCTCGTCGTAGCTCACCGCTTCGCTGATGCTCTTCGCCATCACGAGGCCGTCCTTGTCGAACGGGCTCTTGTCCTTGTTCTCCGGGAACACCATGCTGCCGCCGGAAAGCGTGTAGACCTGATAGCCGGAAAGGTCGTCGATGCTCTTTGCCTTGTTGCGGTCGTATTCGACGGTCAGCTTGACGTCGGACGTCTTGTAGCCGGTCTCGCGCTCAAGGTCGTATACGTCCGCGATCAGGTACTCGGTCCCGGTCGTTTTGGTGATCGTGTAGACGATGCGGAACACGTTCGCGTGCTCGGTCGAATCCGTGCCTACGGCGAAGTAGTTGAACTTGACCTCGCTCGCGTCGAGCGTGCTGCCGTACTTCTGCTCCTTCGCGGCGCGGATCGCCTTGCGCACGTCGGTCTGGTCGAAGCCGTACAGCGTGTCGATCGCGTTCGGGTTGTGCACGGGCGCCGCCGTGGGCTCCGGCGTTGCGGGTTCCGGCGTCACAGGCGTTTCGGTCGGCTCAGAAGGCGTGCCGGTCGGCGTATCGGTCGGCTGCTCGGCGACAGGCTCCGGTGTGGAAGTCGATTCCATGGGCGTCACCGTGCCGAGATGCGCTTCCATCTCCGCGTCGGTCCAATTCCACTTCGTGTGTACGACCTTCAGCCCCGCGGTCTTCAGGTCCTCCATGACGGTCGGCAGCGTGCTGGTCGTCTGCAGGAGGTAGCCGCCGTCGGTCTTCTGACAGTCCACGCCGAGGCTTCGCAAAGCCTTCGCGCCGAGGTTCGTCTCCGGATCGGCGTTTGCCGCGATCCCCGCGTCGTTCAGCATGCGGGCCGTATCCAACGCGGCCGCAAAGCCGCCGTCCGTGCGGCTTGTCACCACATAGTCGGAGAAGCGCAGCTCCTTGACGCTCTGCTGCTGTCCCTTGTCGACGTCGGCGCCGATCTTCGATCCGTCCCGCGTCCAGCGCGTATTGACGAGCTTGATCCCGCGCGATCGCAAAAGCGCAGTCGGGTCCTCGCCGGTCGTGACGGTCTCGAATTCATACACGCCTCCGGCGGACGTCACGCGGATCGAAAGGTTCTTCAGCGCCGCGATCTCCGGGTACGCGTCCAGCTCGGTCGCGGTCGGGTTGTGCAGCCGCTCCCGCTCGATCAGCCGGTCGACGTCCAGCTCGGCCGTATAGCCGCCCTGACCGTCGCTCTTCACCACGGTGTACTGCGAGACGTCGATCTTCTGCAGATTGCGTCCGGTCAGAAAGTGCGCGCCGATCACCACGGCGCAGATCAACAGCAGAAGGGCCGTTCCGACGCCGCCGATCAGTCTGCGAATCGTTGTATTCGACATATCCGATCCCTCCCTTACACGCGCTTGCCGCAGTAGATGCAGAAGGCCGAATCGGCGTCGATCGGCTTGCCGCAGTAGATGCAACGCTTCAGCGCGCCGTCGTCGGGCGCAGGCGCCAGCATATCTTCATCCGCTTCCTCAGGCGCTTCCTCTGTGTCAGGCGCCTCCTCAGCCGTCTCCCTGCGGACCGGCGCCTTCGGCGGCTGCGCGGCAAACGGGCTTTCGACCGCCGCTTCCGGATCCGGCACATCGTCCTCTTTCGGGGTCGGCGCCATAAAGCCCACGGTCGGCTCATCCGTCCGGTCATGCGTGACCGGCCGTCCGAACGGAACGCGTTCCGGCTCGTCGTCCTCCTCATCGTCGAACAGACTGGGGATCTCCTCGGCCTCGTCTGTCGCCTGCAGCGCGCGGCGCTGCTTGCGCTTCATTTCGGGAGACCAGGTCTCGTCCGCATCGTCGGCGCGTTCTTCGGGAACGGTCTCCTCCTCCAGAAAATCGTCCACGTCGTCGTCGGCACACTCACGCTTTCTGCGGCCGCCGTCGTCGCGGAACGACACGATCGCGATCGTCATGATCACGAACGACAGCACGCAGCCGATGCCGATCACGAGTGCGACAAAGCCCGTGTCGCGGAACAGCTGAAAGATCGTCCGGCCGGTAAACGCCGGATTCAAGCGCATTGCGATCAGCGCAAACAGTCCGTAAACAAGGGATGTGACCCCGAAGGTCGCCAAAATGGTTCGTATGGTTTTCATGTGTTTCTCCTCACTTTTCGATCAGGGATTGTATCTCTCGGAGCAGGCGGATGTTGTTCCGCTCCGTCTCCGTCATCAGTCGGGAAAGGTCCGGGTTCCGTTCCTCATACCACGCGTATCCGTTGAAATGGTCGTAAAACTCGCGCTCGGTTTTCGGATCGAACGGCGTGTAGTAGCGGGCGTAGATCTCCTTTCTGGCGTAGCGCAGCAGGTTCGCAAGCGAATGCCCCTCCACCGCCGTCAGCTGCCAGATCATATCCTCGCTCAGCGCGTCGTAGGTCGGCGACCAGTACACGCCGTTGGCGAGCCGGTAGCTGGTCGGGCAGTTCGGGAACTTCACAAAGCCGTTCAGGTCGAAGCCGTTCTTCCCGCTCACCTTGACACCGCCGCCCCACAGCTTGGTGACGCTCGCGCCGTTCGGAAGCCGCTTGCTCATCTCCTCGGAATCGTACATCGAGACGTCGACACTTCCGTGCACGATCTTTCCCTCCGAACGGTACAGGTCGTATACGTCAACCGTGAAGTAGATCGCGATCGGCTCCGTCGCACCCTCCGGCTTGTACGTCGCCGTGTAGCTTGCGCGATACAGGTTATGACGGCGTCCGCTTGTATATACTATAAACGCCGTTTGTGTCTTAGTTGTGTCATAATTGTTTCCGAACAGCTCTTTACACAATAAATCTCGCTCATTTTGCACCGTTTCGCAGACCGTCCGGAGATTCAGGCCGTTTCCGTCCGAATCCAGCAGCGAATCGAGGTACCCGTCCGGCTCCGGCTGCGGCGTTGCGGGAACGGGCGTCGGATCGGCTTCGGGAAGCCGGTGCGGCGTCGGCGTCGCGCCTTCGACAAAGCCCTTGATCTGCTGCTCCCACGTCGTTGTTTTGAACGTGATGCCGCAGCGCGCAAGGGTGTCGGTATCGGCCTCGATCGTCACGCGCATGTGCTCGTCGTCGATCAGAGTCGGCCGGATCTTCGCATGGATCAGCGCATACACCTCCGGATAATCCGAGGCCTTCACACCCGGCCGGTTGGGATTCGGAAGATGCAGGTCGTTCAGGATCGCGTCGACGTCAAGAAACGCCGCCTTGTTGCCGCCCGCGTCGGTGCCGACGCTGACGTATTGCTCAAGGTCGATCACGGTCTTGTGCCCGCGCAGCGCGATCAGCACCGCAAGCAGCGCCGTCAGACCCAGCACGATCCCCGAAGCGATCCATGCAAGGCGCAGCCGCCGGCGTTTTCTGTTGTCCCTTGTCGCATCCATTTGGAACAGTATACCACACTTTACACCGACTTGCAAACGCCTTCTATGGGATATACCGGATTCCCCGCCGTTTGGTTGCAAAAAGGGGCTGTGTAAAACAGCCCCAACGCATATGCTCCTTTGGATACGACTGCGCCTTGCGGCACAAGCATTCATTACGGCGTCGGTCCGTCGGCGACCGGGACGAACACCTCCTCGTTCTGCGGCGTGCCGTCCCCTGCAGACAAGGGCTTCGGCGTTTCCGTCACGAACGGTTCGCCGGTCAGTGGGTCCGTCCCGATCGTCGGCAGCGGGATCTCGATGCGGCCGAGCTGCTTCGTGTCATACATAAGCGCCGGAAGCGCGCCGTCGCCGGAATGCCACGACCAGTTCTCGTCCGACTCTTCGCCGACTGCGCCGATAACGTACACGACCTCCGGGTTGAACCAAATCGTCTTTGCCTCGGCATACTTTGAAGGATCGAGCTCCAGATAGTACCGTCCGCAGTAAACATTGCCCCAGAACGAGCGCATCAGCCGATAGACTCTGACCGGGCCCGCTTCGCTTTTGGCGTCACCGTGCACATCGCCGCCGTCAGGCCCGCCCGACAGTGCGATGTACAGCGCCTCCTGCTCGTCCTCGGAGAGCGATCCGGCGTCCCCAATCGTGAGGATCACATAGACACCCTCGCGGGTAAAATGGACCTCGACGTCCATCGTCACGCCGTCAAGGCTGACGCGCTCGTTCCGGAAGCCGTTTTCCTCGTGGATGCCGAGGACGTATTCGCCGGACAGCTTCATCTCCGTATGCAGCGGCTCGGCAAGATTCAACAGCGCCTCCGCGTCGAAGATGAAGGTCTCCAGCGCCTCGCCGACCGTCGCGCACTCGATCATATTGCCGCTGTCGTAGACGTACTGCTGCGCATCCTTTGCCGTGCCCTCCCGGTCCAGCAGCCGGAAGCGGACCGTCACCGTGACGTCGCCGGTCGGCGGGAGCACACCCGGCCAGAGGTCGTACACCTGCGGCATCGCATAGACCATGGGCTTCCGCATGACCCAGTCGTCCCCCTCCTCGGAGAAGGTGACTTCTCCCGGCGAGCGAAAGTCCAGCAGCGCGCCCTCGTCCGGGGTATTGAGCCCGCCGCCCGCCGTGAAGAAGGTACGCACCTCCATCACCCGCGCGTCGATGGCCGTCTCAAACGGGTTCTCCATCCACCCGGCCTTCGGGATCCTCAGCTCTGTCGTCCATTGCACCGTGCTTGCGGTTGCAGTAAGGTCCGTCACGCGCGTTTCGATATTGCGCATCCACGCCCAGTCCGCCTCCTCATAGGGGGGCAGCGAAAGGCCCGTCTCACGCCCCTGCAGCACAAGGCCGTCCGGGTCGATCTCCGAAAGCAGCTTCACGTCGGTGCGCTGTTCCGTCACGATCTGTTTCGGCGTTTCCTGCGCCGGTTCCGACGCGCCGGACGTCGGCGAGGCAAGCTCGCCCTGTTGACGGCGTTTGCCGCCGTTGATTGCCACAAAGAGCCCGATCACAAGGGTCAGCGCCAGCGCCGCCGCCGTTGCGGAGATGGTGAACCATTTGGGCAGCGTCCGCGCCCCCTTGTTCTTCTGCCGTTCGGGTTCGCTCTCCATGGCCTTCCGGAACGACGTCCTGTTTTCATATGCAAGCTGCGCGTCGATGCGCCGCTTCACGCTGTTTCCGTTCAAAAGACCGTTTTCCAATGCGATCCTGAAAAACCGTTTCTCGTTCATTGCCGTTTCTCCTTTCCGGACCGGGCGGTGCCGCTTCCCGTCAGCCGCCGTCTGATCTCGTTCCTTGCGCGGAACAGACGGCTTTTCACCGCCTCCGCGCCGAGCTGCGTCTCCCTTGCGATCTCCGCGACGCTCATCTGAAAGCCGTAATACAGCACGAATACGCGATAGCTGTCCGGCGAAAGCTGCTTCGCCGTCTCCAGCACCAGCCCCGCCATCACGCGGGTCTCCGCGACGTCCTCAAACGACAGCGGGTCGGCGACCTCCGTCTCATCCGCATCGTACACCTCGAACGCCCTGCGCTCGGACCGCTCGATATAGCGCCGCACGATCTCGCGCTTCAGCATCTTCAGAAGGAACGCCTGCGGGGACAGGATGTCTGCATGCCCGCGCTGCTCGATCCGCCGATAGAAGTCGACGTACACGTCCTGCAGCGCGTCCTCGGCGTCCGTCGGATCGGATAGATGCACGATCGCGTAGCGCAGCAGCGTGCGGTACGTCCGCTCGTAAACTCTGTCAAAATACGCCTGTTTCATTTGCTTTCTCTCCAACCGTTTTGTAAGGCCTTACACCTTATAAGAGTTCGCCCGCCCGCAGTCGGTTGCGTTTTTTCTTTATGATACCGTAAAAATGCGTCAAAACCGTCACCTTGCCGTAAACAGTTCGTTCTTCATAGAAAAAACCCCGCAGATGTTCTGCGGGGGTGTGATAGGTTCAATCGTCTCAGAACGCGTAATTGCCGTCGATGAACACCGGGATCGCCCTGCCGTCGTGCGTGTAGCCCGTGATCCTGAGGTCCGCCGTGCCCACCATGAAGTCGACGTGCGTGATCGAGTCGTTGATGCCCGCCGCCTTCAGCTCGTCCTTTGTCATGTTCGCGCCGCCCTTGACGTTCGACGCATACGCCTTGCCGAATGCGAAGTGGCATGCGGCGTTCTCGTCGAACAGCGTCTCGTAATAGAGCGTCTTGGAATTGGAAATCGGGGAATCGTACGGCACGAGCGCGACCTCGCCGAAGTACGACGCGCCCTCGTCCACGCTGATCGCAGCCTTCAGTACATCCTCGCCCTTGGTCGCTTCGGCCTTGACGATCCTGCCGTCCTTCAGGGTGAAGCGGATGTTTTCAATCACGTTGCCGTCGCGGCACAGCGGCAGCGAGGCGCACACGACGCCGTTCACGCCGGTCTTTTTGTTCGCGGTGAAGCATTCCTCGGTCGGGATGTTCGGCATATAGTCCTGTCCCTGCGCCGTGGTGTCGCCGCCCGCTTCCCATACATGCGTGTCGGCCAGCTCGACCCACAGATTCGTGCCGAGCGCGTTCTCATAATGCAGCTTTTCAAAATGGTACTCGTTCAGGATCCGCATATGCTCCTTAAGGCTTGCGGCATGCTTCTGCCACGCCGCGACCGCCGTGCCGTCGCCCTTGACGCGGCAGGCCATAAAGATCTTCTCCCACAGCGCGTCGACCGCCGCCGCTTCGTCGAGCGCCGGAAAGACCTTCTTTGCCCACTTGGGACTCGAAAGCGCGCCGATGCCCCACGGGAACACGTTCTGGTCCTGATACCGGCGATACTCCTTGAGCTTCTCGCCGGACGCCTTGTGCGAGCGCAGGATGCGGCCGCTGTCCACGCCGAGCAGGTTTTCCGGATCGTCGGAGATCAGGTGCAGAAACGCAGCGCCTTCCTTTGCATAGTGCGTATAAAGGTCCGCGCGGAACTGCGGGAACTCGTCAAACACCGCGTCGTCCGCGTGCAGAAACTTTGCGCGGGTCATGTGGTCGTCGTTCCACATCATGACGACCTCGCGGCAGCCGTTCTCATACGCAACGTCCGCGCACATGCGCGCAAACGGGGCCTGATCGACCGGTGCGAACAGCAGCAGCGTCTGTCCCTTCTGGATGTTGACGCCGACCTCGACCAGCAGCTTTGCATACTCCTTAAGTTTGTTTTCCATACGGTTTTCCTTTCTGTTTGCGATATTTACACTGCCGCTGCCGCCATCGAGGCGACGACGAACAGCAGGATCCCGGACATCATGACCGTCTGCAGAAGATCACGCTTTTGTGCGAACTCGTTCGGAGAAAGCGATGCGGTGTGCAGCGCGTCGATACACGCGATCGACGCCGCGTAAAACAGTCTCTGGCTGCGTCCCACGCGCATGGCGGAGAAGCCGCGCTCCTCCCGAAGATACGCCGCGATTTCCGCGATCAGCCCGCCGGTCTCCTTCTCGTCGGCGCCGAGCGTCGCCAGAAACGCCAGCAGCGGCAGATCGAGCATTTCACGGTTCTTCACGCCCGCTTCGCGGACCGCGTCATACAGGCGCTCGGTTTTCAGGGCAAGCGCGTCCGCCGGCTGATCGGCCATGCCGATGACGAAGCTCGCCGCCTGCGCCGCGTTGCTGCGGCCGAACCGCACGGCAAGCAGGTCCATCGCCGTGTCCGCGCGCGGGAACAGCACGTCCTTGTTCCTGTCGTACATTGCGAACAGCACGGCGTACATCACGTCCTCGCCGCCGGTCAGAATGCGGTGCGCGTGCCGCATTTCGAGATAATCCTCGCGCGCGGCCTTTGCGATCGCGTCCGCGCGGTCATGGGCCTTCGCCATCAGAAACGCCGCCGGACACAGATAATCGGTCGGCGCAAAGCCTGCCGCCCGGAGCTTTCTGAGATTATCCTTTGCGAAGTTCAGCCGGCGCTCGCCGTCCGAACGCTCGCCGAGCTTGATCGCCGCCGGCGCCATGCCGAGACCACGGAACGCCGAGAAAATGCCGGTGTTCTTTTTGAGGATCTTCTTGCCGCGGCGGATGCCGGATAGCTCTGCGTCGCGATCGTCCAGCCCCAGAAGCAGCGCGCACAGACAGTGCACCTGCGGCGTGGACATTCGGAACGCGCGTTCGATCCGTCTTCTGTTTTCGATAAACTGCTCCGTGCGGCGCACGGTCACGCTCTGCATACCGTTTTCCTCCCGTTTCATATGGGTATATTATGCCACAAATACAGCCGTTTGAAAAGCGTTATTTTTGCCTGTTTCGCGTATGCATGCAAGGGAGGACGAATCCATCCTCTGCGCGGCTTTGTTTGTCGAAACCATCATTCGCCTTGTTTCGTGTGCTATGCTCCCGGAAAATGTTCCGGAGGCGAATGTATGTCCAAAACCCGCATGTTTCAGGCGCTGTGGCTTTTGCTCCTTTCCGTCGTATGCGTGCTGATGTTCTATTACCGCCGCGAATCGACCAAGTCCCCGCAGGAGGTCCTGTCCTCGGAGGACACGATCGCGGCCGTACAGGCGAGCGTTACGGCGCCGACGCCCGTTCCCACCGAGCCGCCTACCCCAACGCCCGCGCCGACGATCTATGAGATCACCGAGGTGTTCATCCCGCTTTTCGCCACGCCCTCGCCCGTCCCGGTCACGCTGCCGCCGACGCCGGTCCCGTCGTCTCCCTCCGCGCCGCCGCGTCCGTCGCCGCTGAAGACCGAGCCGTTTTCGCTGATCTGGTTCTCGGACACGCAGTACTATGCCTACAAGCGGCCGGAGATCTTCCTTTCCATGGCGGACTGGGCGGTGAAGGTCCGCAGCGAATACGACGCCGCTGCAGTCATCTGCACCGGCGACATTGTCGACAACCGCAACTACACGCGCCACTGGACCAATGCCGAGGCCGCGATCATGCGCATCCGCGACGCGATGCCGTTCTACTGCGTGGCGGGCAACCACGACGTCGGCGCGGATTCGGTCGACTATTCGACGTATCGGCAGTACGATTTCTGCAGCGTGCCGGAGAACATGGAGGTTTCCGACGACGGCCGCTGCTGGGTGCTGCCGCTGCCGGAACAGGGGATCCTGCTCTGCGGGATCGGCTGGCAAAACGACACGGGCTACGCCGACTGGCTGAACGAGCGCATCGACGCGTACGCGGACCTTCCCGCCGTGCTGCTGGTGCACAACTTTCTGAACGACGACGGTTCGCTTTCCGTCAACGGCAGGCGCGTCGAAAAGGCGATCCTCGCCGAATCCGCCTCCGTGCGGCTTGTGCTGTGCGGACACAACGACGGCTCGGCGCGCTGGTCCAAGACATACGCCGACGGCCGCACCGTCAACGCCGTGATGTACAATTTCCAGGACGACAAAAAATACGGGCTCGGCTATGCCCGCATTCTGATGTTCAACCCGACGACCCGCAACATCGCGGTCACGACGTACTCGCCGTACCTGAACGATTATAATTATTACAAGGACACCTCGAAGGACACATTCACGCTGTACGATGCGTGGTGAGGCGGGAAGGTACGACCTTCCCCAGCGGGTCCGTTCATTCCGTAGGGGCGGATCGCATCCGCCCGCCGTGACAGCGGGACGGGAAGGTACGACCTTCCCCTACGATTCCGTTCATTCCGTAGGGGCGGATCGCATCCGCCCGTCGTATTATATTTCGGTATAGAAGCAATCCTGTTCCCAGTGTGCGGGATTGTTTTCGATATATGTCCATATACGCCGCCAATCCTCTTCGTCGCGGACAATATGATCGTGGAACGATTTTTGCCAAACACTCTTGCCGAGTTCTTTTGAAATCCGACGCTTTGTCTGGCCGATGATATCGGAAACGGATCGTGCGGACGTTTCACATATTCTAAACAGTATGTGGATATGGTTTGGCATGATGACATAATGATCCAAGACCGTATTGGGATACCGCGCAGGAATATCCGATATCGACCGATCAACGATTTGTCCTGCCTCCGACAACAGCGGGCGGATACGATCCGCCCCTACGGATTGGTATGAATCCATCCGCAAACGGATCACCGTCTCTGCATCGGTTGCCCAAAACAAAGGAATTCCGTCATGCGTGCATATCGTGATAAAATATGCGCCGCATGTATGATAATCAACGGACTTCAGCCGGTTCGGTTTGCGCTTCGGGCATTCCATGGCGATCCTCACGGTCTTTGATCGACAAACCCCGCCGTTTGCACGGCGGGGTTTTTGCGTTGATATGGATTACATATCGTTCAGCTTCTTGTAGTAATCGATCTTCTCGACCGCTTCGTTCTCGGCGCGGGTGAACAGCTCGTCCGCAACCTCCGGGAACTGCTTGGTGAGAGCCGCGTAACGGGCTTCGCCCATGATGAACTCGCGGTAGCTCGCCTTCGGATCCTTGGAATCCAGCTGGAACGGGTTCTTGCCTTCGAGCGCGAGATCCGGGTTGTAGCGGTACATCGGCCAGTAACCGGCTTCGACGGCCTTCTTGGCCTCTTCCTGGCTGTGGCCCATGTTGATGCCGTGGTTGATGCAGGGCGCGTACGCGATGATCAGGGACGGTCCCTTGTACGCTTCCGCCTCGTTGACGGCCTTCAGGAGCTGGTTCGGGTCGGCGCCCATGCAGACCTTGGCGACGTAGACGTAGCCGTAGGACATTGCCATCAGGCCAAGGTCCTTCTTCTTGGTGCGCTTGCCGGCTGCCGCGAACTTCGCGATCGGGCCGGTCGGCGTCGCCTTACTGGACTGACCGCCGGTGTTGGAGTACACCTCGGTATCCACGACGAGCACGTTGACGTCCTCATCCTGCGCAAGCACATGGTCGAGTCCGCCATAGCCGATGTCGTATGCCCAGCCGTCGCCGCCGAACACCCAGATGGACGGCTTGACCAGCTGATCCTTCTGCGCAAGCACCTCACGCGCGAGCGTGCAGGCTTCGCAGTCGCAGCCCTTCGTGGCGGTCGGATGCTTCTCGATAAGCGCAACGAGCTTGTCGCCCGCCTCGCGGGAACCTTGCGCGTCGTTCATCTTTTCGAGCCATTCCTTGCCTGCCGCCGCGATATCCTCGTCGAGGTAATCGACCGCGATCATGTTCTTCACGGTCTCGGCGAGACGCGCACGGCGCTGCTTGACGGCGAGGTTCATGCCGTAGCCGAACTCCGCGTTGTCCTCAAACAGCGAGTTCGCCCATGCCGGGCCCTGACCCTTGTCGTTCTTGCAGTACGGCGCGGTCGGTGCGGAACCGCCGTAGATGGAGGTACAGCCGGTCGCGTTCGCGATGATCATGCGATCGCCGAACAGCTGGGTAAGGAGCTTGATGTACGGGGTCTCGCCGCAGCCTGCGCATGCGCCGGAGAACTCGAACAGCGGCCGGAGGAACTGGCTGCCCTTGACCGTCTTGCGGTTGACGTTGAGGTTCTTGTCGGGCAGATTGATCGCATACTCCCAGTTCTTCTCCTGCTTCTCGACGCTCTTCTCAAGCGGCTCCATCGTGAGTGCCTTGACCTTTGCGGGGCAGACGTCGACGCAGTTGCCGCAGCCGGTGCAATCGAGCGGGCTGATCTGCATGCGGTAGGTCATGCCGGGCATATCCTTGCCTGCGGGCTTGGTCACAAAGCCTTCGGGCTTTGCCGCCTCTTCCTTCTCGTTCAGAACGAACGGACGGATGCAGGCGTGCGGGCA
>CAKJYC010000093.1 GCA_918244965.1 Clostridiales bacterium
GAAGACACCTCATCCGTCACTCCTTCGTCGTGACACCTTCTCCTCAAGGAGAAGGCTAATACAGAGGCTTCCCCTTGAGGGGAAGCTCCGCCGAAGGCGGTGATGAGGTGCGGATGTATATGCGCCTGAGGCGCGAAGACACCTCATTCCATATCGCGCCGCAGGCATATCGTGTCCCCAAGGGACATATCGTGCCGTAAGGCATATCGCGGCGAAGCCATATCGCGCCGCGAAGCGGCTGACGGGCGGCTTGCGCCGCGCGAGATGTTTGTGGAACGCAAACGCGATATACTGCCGCAGGGCGGCAGCTCGATATGCTTGCTTCGCAAGCACGATATGCGGCTGAGGCGTGAAGACACCTCATCCGTCACTCCTTCGTCGTGACACCTTCTCCTCAAGGAGAAGGCTAATACAGAGGCTTCCCCTTGAGGGGAAGCTCCGCCGAAGGCGGTGATGAGGTGCAGATGTATATGCGCCTTCGGCGCATGAAAAAAGCGCCAAACCGCTTGGTTTGACGCCTTTTTGATTGGGAGATTTGTCTTTTTCGGCTCAGACGATGCCCTGTGCCAGCATGGCGTCCGCAACCTTCTTGAAGCCCGCGATGTTCGCGCCCGCAACGAGGTTGTAGCCGAGGCCGCACTCCTCCGCCGCTTCGACGGAAGCCTTGTGGATGTTGATCATGATGTTGTGGAGCTTCGTGTCAACTTCCTCTGCGCTCCAGGAGAGACGCTCGGAGTTCTGGCTCATTTCGAGACCGGAAACCGCAACGCCGCCCGCGTTGACCGCCTTGGACGGAGCAACGACGAGGCCCTTGTCCATCAGGAAGAACAGCGCGTCGTTGGTCGTCGGCATGTTCGCGACTTCGATGTAGTACTTGATGCCGTTTGCAACGATCTTCTCTGCGGAATCCATGTGCACGTCATTCTGCATTGCGCAGGGCATGACGATGTCGACCTTGCGGCCGAAGGGCTTCTCGCCGGGGAAGAACTCGACGCCGAACTTGTCCGCATAGTCCTGCACGCGGTTGCGGCGGGAAGCGTTCATTTCGAGCATGTAGTTGATCTTCTCCTCGGTCACGACGCCGTCGGGATCGTAGATGTAGCCGTCCGGGCCGGAGAGCGTGACGACCTTTGCGCCGAGCTCCGCCGCCTTCTTGGTGACGCCCCATGCAACATTGCCGAAGCCGGAGACCGCGATCGTCTTGCCCTCGATCGTGTCATGCTCATGCTTCAGAACCTCGCAGAGGTAGTAGACCGCGCCGAAACCGGTCGCTTCCGGACGAATCAGGGAGCCGCCGAAGGAAAGGCCCTTGCCGGTGAGAACGCCGTTCTCGTACGCATTGCGGATGCGCTTGTACTGACCGAACATGTAGCCGATCTCACGACCGCCGACGCCCATGTCGCCTGCCGGAACGTCCACGTTCGGGCCGATGTGACGATAGAGCTCGGTCATGAAGCTCTGGCAGAAACGCATGATCTCGCGATCGCTCTTGCCGGTCGGATCGAAGTCCGCGCCGCCCTTGCCGCCGCCCATCGGGAGCGAGGTCAGGCTGTTCTTGAAGGTCTGCTCAAAGCCGAGGAACTTCATGACGGACAGGTTGACGTTCTTGTTGAAACGGATGCCGCCCTTGTACGGTCCGATCGCGCTGTTGAACTGCACACGGAAGCCGCGGTTGATGCGGACATTGCCCTGGTCGTCCACCCACGGTACGCGGAACTCGATGACGCGCTCCGGCTCTACCATGCGCTCAAGAAGGCCGTTCTGCTCGTATTCGGGATGACGGGAAACGATGACTTCGAGGGATTTCAGAACTTCTTCAACGGTCTGAAGGAATTCCGGCTCGTTCTTGTCGCGGTGTTCGACATCCGCGAGGACACGTTCGATATAGCTGTTCATAGCTCCTCCGAAAGATGTATTTTTTGGGATTTCCCAACAGGTTCATGATATCACTTTGCGCATAAAAGTCAACCGAATCACAGGCCGTTTTCTCCCCAAAACCACAATATATTTTCCGTCTCCGGCTTTTTCCGATTCCGTGTCGTTTCGGGCGGATCCGCGCAGCAGGACGGATGCGGAGACGCTTGCCGTTTTGCGGCGGATCGGGCGGCTTTCGGACGCAAAAAAAGATTCTCCGCAAGGAGAATCCACCTTAACGTTGCCGAAGGGAACATATCGCGTCCCGAAGGGACATATCGCGCCGTAAGGCATATCGTGTCCCGCAGGGACATATCGCGGCGAAGCCATATCGCGCCGCGAAGCGGCTGACGGGCGGCTTGCGCCGCGCGAGATGTTTGCGGAACGCAAACGCGATATACTGCCGCAGGGCGGCAGCTCGATATGCTTGCTTCGCAAGCACGATATGCGCCTGAGGCGCGAAGACACCTCATCCGTCACTCCTTCGTCGTGACACCTTCTCCTCAAGGAGAAGGCTTATACAGAGGCTTCCCCTTGAGGGGAAGCTCCGCCGAAGGCGGTGATGAGGTGTAGATGTATTGCACCTTCGGTGCGAGACCTCTCATGCCATATCGAGCCCGAAGGGACATATCGCGCCGTAAGGCATATCGCGTCCCGAAGGGACATATCACACGCCTGCGAAAGCGATGCTCTCGCAGGCGTACTTCACTTCGCGGCGCGGATCAGCAGCACCGGCGTGCCCGCCTTGATCGGCTCGGACAGGGTCGGGTTGCAGGCGCGGACCCGCGCGGTCGGCACGCCGAAGCGCTTGCCGATCGAGAACAGCGTTTCATCCGGGTCCGCGAACCACACGAGCATGCCCGCGTCCGTTTCACGCGGCGCGCCCGCCGACAGCTCCGGCACATGATCGAACGCGATCGCCCGGTACCATTCCGCCTCCACCGCAACCGAGACCGAAAGCGACACCGTGCGCCCGCCGCCGGACAGGTTGGCGTCGAACGCGCGGAACCGCACGATCGGCAGCGTGCCCCTGGCCTCCGTCTCGAACGACAGCGGCAGCTCATGGGTAAAGCTCTGCTTCATGCCGTCGTCGTCGCGATAGACGACCGTGACCGCCAGCACACCCTCGATGCTCCCCCGGCCGTCCCGTACCGTCGCCGACGTCACGGCGGGCCGCAGCGCGGCATACAGCGGCAGATACGCGTCCTTCATGTGTGACGGGACCGGGATCGTTTCGCTCATCTGCACGGTCTGATTCCACGCGCCCTCGTAGTTCAGGGCGTTCGCGCGGCGGATCTCGCAGGAAAAGTCGCCCGCGGCGTCGTACGCGTCGGTCAGGATCCGCTGTGTTTCGGACACGCAGCCGTAAACCCCGATCGACAGCGCGGCTTCGACCGCCGCTGTGCCGTCCCCGTCGATCGCAACCGACAGCGAGGTGAGCGTCGCCGCGGCGAACGCGTTCTCGCCCGGCTCGCAGGAGATCACGTCGGAGAACGGGATCGCGTACTGTTCGCGGCGGATCCCGCCGTCCGGCGCGCCGTACAGCACCGAAAGATGCAGCTCGCCCTGCGGCAGCATGCCCTCCGTCCCCTTCACCAGCCCGTTGACGACCGGTGTGCCGGTCGCGCCGATCACCGTCATGCCCTGCGGCGCGGCGACCTCCTCGCTCATCCGAAGGCTGTGCGCGCCGAGCAGCGTGCGC
Source organism: Clostridiales bacterium (assembly GCA_918244965.1). Lineage (GTDB taxonomy): Bacteria > Bacillota > Clostridia > Christensenellales > CAG-138 > UBA3792. The sequence goes on from CAKJYC010000093.1 coordinate 3,617, forward strand.
TTTTTGACCGTTACCGACGCCGTCTGCGTCTCGGCGTCCCGCGCGTCGTCCAGTCCCGTGATGCACGGGATCTGCACGGTCTCGAACACCGCGGTGCGAAGCTGCACCGTCGCCTGCATCCTCAACCCGCCGTCCTCCCTGCGCACGCTGCAGGCCGGGATCTCGGCGCTCACACGCGCGTTCATTTCGGGCGTGACGCCCTCCATGCGGACCGTGTGCGAAAACTGCGCCGCCGCCTCGAACGCGTACGGCAGCCGTTCCGCCGACTCGACCGTGGGTTTGAGCGTCATGGTCCCCGTGACAACCACCGCGCCGTCGCGGCAGCCGATCTCGTCCACCTTCGCCTCGGCCTCGGCGGACAGCACGCGCTCCAGCGTCTTTCCCTGCGGCAGCGGGATCGCGCTCTCCATCTGCGCCTCCGCCACCGTCTCGCCGAACAGCGTTTCCGTGAGCAATGTCGTTTTCCGTATCTCCATGCCGAACACTCCTTTATGATCTTCTCTGCACAACTTATGCGTGCATGTGCCGAAACTTGCGCTTTTGCTTGCGTTTTATTCGGAATTGCTTTATAATATATAAAAGATTCGTCTGTAAGGAGGCAACCGCATGGCGACACCGCTTCGTTATACGCTGATGCTGCGCGTGTACGGCGAGGAAAAGATCTTCGGTCCGGGCATCGCGGAGCTTTTGGAGCGCGTCGAAGAGACGCATTCGCTGCGCAAGGCGACGATGGACATGGGCATGGCGTACAGTAAGGCGTGGCGCATCGTCAAGACCGCGGAGAACGCGCTCGGCTTTCCGCTCCTGACCTCCACGGTCGGCGGCAGGGGCGGCGGCAGCGCGAACCTCACGGAGCGCGGAAAGCGCTTCCTTCTTGCCTACCGGCGGTTTGAGCAGGCCGTGCATGACTATGCGGACGAACTGTTTGAAGAATTATTCGGGGAGGATGCACAATGAAATTCTACAAGGTCCACGGACTCGGCAACGATTTTGTTCTGTTCGACGGCAGGGACGTCGAGGACATCGACTGGCGCGCGCTGACCCGCCGCGTTTGCGACCGCCACACCGGCGTCGGCGCGGACGGCACGCTGATCCTGTTGAACTCCGCGATCGCGGACGTGCGCATGCGCATCATCAACGCGGACGGCAGCGAAGCCGAAATGTGCGGCAACGGCATCCGCGCATTCTCGCGCTACTGCTTTGAAAACGGCATCGTACACGGGACGCAGTTCTCGGTCGAGACCGGCGCGGGCGTCATGAAGCCGCGCATCATCCTGAAGAACGGCCGCGTGGACGGCGTGCGCGTCGATATGGGCGAGCCGAAAATCGACGCCAAGGATGTGCCGGTTGCCGTCGAGCATCGCGCGATCGGCATGGAGCTGACCGTCGAAGGCCGGACGTTCCCGTTTACCTCGGTGCGCGTCGGCGTGCCGCATACGATCGTGTTCGTTGATTCCCTGAACGAGGCCGACGTCCCGAAGTACGGGCCCCTGATCGAATGCGATCCGCTGTTCCCCGAACGCACGAACGTCGATTTTGTGCAGGTGCTTTCGCCCGAACGCGTGAAGATGCGCACCTGGGAGCGCGGCTGCGGCTGCACGCTTGCGTGCGGGACCGGGGCATCCTCCGCCGCCGTGGCGTGCGTGCTGAACGGCAGGACCGGCCGGAACGTCGACGTGGAGATCGCGCTCGGCACGCTGCACATCGAATGGTCGCAGGACGACAACCACGTTTACATGACCGGCCCGGCCGAGATCGTCTTTTCCGGCGTCTGGAACCGGTAAGCCGCTGCCATATTTTGCAAAGATACTGCAACCGATCCGTTCGGTGTGCAGTATTTTATATGAAACAAACGTGAGATAAGGAGATCCTGTTTATGAAACGCACCGTTCTGATTCTTTTAGGCGTCCTGCTCGCCGTCGCGGCGGCCTTCGGCTGCAGTTCCAAGTCCTCCGAACGTCCCGAAAGCAGCGCCTACAAGGCCGGCTATACCGATTCCTACTATGCGGACTACGACATGCCCGCCGAACCCGCCGCTGAGGAAGCGTACTACGACGGAGAATCCAAGGCCTCCAACGGCATCCGCGGCGACGCCGGCGCTTCCGACGCCGCACAGGCGCTTGCAAACCGCAAGATCATCCGCAACGCGGACGTGACGGTACAGACGCTGGCGTTCGATGCGTTTGTCGAGGCGCTGAACAACGCCGTGACCGCGGCCGGCGGCTACATCGAATCGAGCAGCGTCGGCGGCCGGTCGATCCGTTCGAGCGAACAGCTTCGCAACGCGCGGTTCACGATCCGCATCCCCGCCGACCGGCTCGACGCGTTCCTGAGCGACGTGGCGGGACTCGGCAACGTCACCTCCCAGAGCACCTCGCTGCGCGACGTGACGACGAACTATGTCGATTCCGAAAAGCATCTGGAAGCCCTGCGCACCGAGCAGAACGCGCTTCTGGAGATCCTTGCGAAGGCGACGACCGTCGAGGACATCATCACCGTGCAGGACCGGCTGACCTATGTTCGCTATGAGATCGAATCCTACGAGGGCATCCTGCGCACCTACGACGATCAGGTAGACCTGTCCACCGTGTCGCTGCGCGTCGACGAGGTCGAGCGCGAAACGCCGGTCGAGGAGGAATCCTTCGGCGACGAGGTCTCGCGCCGGTTCAGCGAGAGCCTTGAGGACGTCGGCGACGGCTTCAAGCGCTTTGCCGCAGGGTTTTTAGGCAGCGCGCCCGTGATCATCGTCACGCTGCTGATCCTCGGTCTCATTGCGCTGATCGTCATCCTGATCGTCCGCGCGGTCCTGAAGAGCGCGAAGAAGCGCCAGACGAAACCCGCCGCGCCGCAATCGCCCGCGCCGCAATCGCCCGCGCCCGAACAAAAGGACAATTCTTCTGCAGAATAATCCTCCCCCCTCATCTGCAGATACAAAGAAACGACCCTTGCGAGGGTCGTTTCTGTTTGTCTTATTATGCTTTATAGATGCGCCACAGCAGGCAGCAGGCCGCCAGCAGCCCGAAGGCAAGGCCGAGCAAAAGGCCCGTGATCGCCGACGGAAGGCCGCGCTTTTCACGGTTTCTGATGCGCGCCGCGATCCCGAACACGCCGAAGCCGCAGGCCAGCGGCGCAAGGAAGAACGTGACGGCGGCCGCGCCGTAGAGAATGCGCAGCTCGAAGCCCATGCGTTTGCAGAGCAGCGTCAGCATGCCGAACGTGAACGTGCCGACGCCGAACAGCAGCGCGGCAACGCTGCGCCTGCAGGTTTTCCGTGTCCGGGAAAGCTCCGCCGGCTGTTCGGGGATCTCAAACGCCGTGCCGCAGCACGGGCAGACCCGGACCTCTGCGTTCGGCAGCGGGCGTCCGCATTCAGGACAGAACATCTCCGGCTTCCTTCCGCGCCTTGTTGCGCTTGCGGACCAGCATCAGCACATACCAGAGGATGACCAGCACCTGGAAGACGGCGGCGACGATGAACAGCATCGCAACGTTCCGCATGCCCGCGATCGCGACGAATGAGATGTAGACCGCCGTGCAAAGCGTCCACACGAGGCCGGACACCGACAGCGCCTGCCAGAAGAGATTGCTCCACAGATGGCTGAACACCACCAGCAGGATCATGCTGACCGGCACGGCATAGAGAAACGCGAGCCAGCCAACGCCGACCTTCGCAAGATAGCATACAAAGAAGCCGACCGTCGCCACGAAGAACGCCAGCCCGATCGAGATCAGCGTGATGATGATGTGCCGGGACTTCTGCTCTGTCTGTGAACGCACCAGCGCCCCCTCGCGCAAAAACGCGTCGAGCGGCACGTCGTAGAGATCGGCCAGCCGGCACAGCACCAGAAGGTCCGGCATGCCGTCTCCCCGCTCCCATTTGGAAATGGACTTATCCGAATAATTGAGTTTTTCCGCAAGCTCCGCCTGCGTGAGTCCCGCACGCTTGCGGTACGCCGTAAGCTTTTCGGCGAGCACGGTGCGGATCCTGTTCTCTTCCATATCGTATCCTCAAACGCCGAAGAGGCGCATTTTTTCAACAGTTGGGTCTATTATAGCCGACGCGCGCCCTTTGCGCAAGTGCGAATTGTGATATATCTGCGAACAAATCAAAAAAAGAACCGTTCGGGAACGGTTCGTCAGCAAGCGCATTCGCCTTATTCTGCGCCGACCAGCGGCAGGAAATTGGATTCGGATGTTTCGGTCGCCGCGGCAAGCTCCGCGACCAGCACCTGACGCGCGGTCAGGTACATTTTACGCTCGCCGGCGGACAGTCCGCGCTCGCGATCGCGCCGCATCAGGCATTTTACGACGTCCGCAACGACCATGATTTCGCCGCCGCGCAGCTTGTCGAGATTGTCCCGGTAGCGCTGGTTCCAGTTGTCGCTCTCCTCGGAGCACTCGTCCGTCTGCAGAAACCGCACGACCTGCTCGCAGGTCGGTCCGTCCGCAAGCGCGCGCAATCCGACCGCCGCCGCGCGGTTGACCGGCACCATCGCCGTCATGCGGCCGATGGAAAACCGCAGGCGATAGTATTGCGTCGTCTCTCCGAGTATGGTTTGTTCTTCGATCGCCTCCACCACGCCGACGCCGTGCATCGGATAGCAGACGAGATCCCCGATCGCAAACACGGGACCCCCTCCTTTATACTCTCTTAAATATAGTATAACGGAAAGGCTGGCCCCGTGTCAAATGAAAAATTGTAAACAATATCACATTATTGCATATCTGTCAAGCATTTTCGGCAGACCGCCGGAATGCGCCGGAATCAGTCCAGCGGGTCGTCGCGGTAGTTCAGCAGGAATCTGACGCTCTTGCGTGCGTAGAGCCGCGCGGCAAGGTCGTCCGCGATCGGGATCAGGATGCGCTCGTGCTCGCACTGCACCGGCGCGACCTCGTGCATTCGGCCGGTCAGCGAGAAGTTCAGGCACGCGCAGTGGTGGCGGCAGCGGTCCGCGATCGCGCAGCCCTCGCAGTCCGGCTCCGGATCGAGCGACGCCCGGTAGATCTCGCGCTGACGAACGCGGTCGATGCCCGTATCCACGTCGCCCATGCGATAGTCCGGAAGGTCGAGGAACTGGTTGCACGGATAGATCGCTCCGTCCGGCGCGACCGACGGCTGACGCATGCCGAGCTTGCATTCCATGCACGGACGGTCGTTCAGATACGCCGCGATCTTGGACAGGAAATTGAGATACAAAAGCGGCCGCGCGTCGTCGAAATGCCGCTCCGAAAGGTCCGCGATCCGCTCGTACTGCGTCTTGAGCACCACCATCGAAGCGTCGTCCCAGCCCGCGTCCACGCGGTAGTCGATCGCCGTATTGATGCGCGAAAAGCCGCGCTTGTACAGCCATTCGACCGATTCGGCCATGCGGTCCGCGTTCGACGGCATGACCGTCTGCATCGCCACGGCCTTCGGCTGATATTTGAGCAGAAGATCGACGATCGGCTCCAGCCGCTGCAGCGTGGGGGTCCCGTCGCGCGTGACGCGCTGTACGTCCTGCAGAAGCCCGTCGTGCGACAGCGCGATCTCCAGACCGTGCTCGTTTGCAAAGCGCAGAAACGCTTCGTCCAGCAGCGTGCCGTTGGTCGTCATCTTGAACCGCACGGCCGTGCCGGTCGCGTTTGCCTTCTCCGACGCATAGCGGCAGACCGATTCGATCGTGCCGCGCTCCAGCATCGGCTCGCCGCCGAACAGCGAAAAGCCGTTCTTCTCATGGCCGAAGGAAAACGCCAGATCGACGGCCTTCTTCGCCGTCTCCTCCGTCATATGCCTGCGGCTGTGCGTTTCGTAACAATAACGGCAGCTGAGATTACAGTCTGCCGTCAGATGCAAGGTAAAATTCATATGCGCTCCTCACGGATCATCCGTCTCTTCCGGCACGACATACTTGCCCATCAGCGCGGGACCGTCGCCGCGCGTGCGGCCCGACGCGTCCTCTTCCGACGTCGGATCGCCTTCGTCGACCGTCGGCTCGCCCTGCAATTCAAGATCGGATTCATCATAGCCGACCTCGCCGTCAAGCACCAGCTCGTCGGTCGGCGTCGGTTCCGCCGTGTCCGGCACAGCGATCTTGCCCGTGGTCATCAGCCTGCAGCCCGTGCCGCCCATGGCAAGCATGGCCGCCGCGGCGATCGCCGTGCCCTTGATGAGCTTTTTCGGGTAGCTCGTCCGATACCCGGTCACCTGTTTCCGCTTCATTCGCGTTTCTCCTTACTGTCCGTTGCCCGCGCCGTCCGTCTCCGGAACCTCCGGGATGATCACGACCGGCGGCTTTTCGATCGGCGTCTCGACGGGGACCATGCCCTCGGTGCGCAGCTCCAGCGGGTCCGGCGTCGGTTCCGGCATCACGATGCCGACGAGCATCGGCTCGGACGTCGGCGTTTCGGGGACCATATAGCCCTCCAGCTCCACATCGTCGGTCGGCTCCCAGACGGCAACCTCGCCGTCCAGCACCAGCTCCTCCGGCGTCGGGTCCGCAACCGGAACGATGCCGGTCGTGTTAGCCGCAAACGTGCTGCAGCCCGTCGCCGTTCCCATCGCCATCAGCGCAGCCGCCGCAAGCGCCGCGCCGCGCATCGCCTTCTTCGGATACTTCGGCCGATAGCCCGAAAGCTTTGTCTGTTTCATGGTCATCTCTCCCTTGCGTTTGTTCACCAATAATACCGCGCAGAGGGCCGAAAGGTTGCAAAAAGGAGGAACGTGCTTCGTCCCCCCTTGCTTTGTTCAGCGATTGTCCGTTTCGAGGCTCATGTCCATCAGGCGCTTCAGGAAGCGGTGATCGAACATCGTGCTCATCGGCGCGCGGTCGTGGATCGTCTTGACCGCCTGCGCGAACATCGGCGCGGCCGAGATCGTGCGCAGCTTGGTGGTCTGGTTGGCCCACGGGCATTCGAGCGTGTCGGTGGAAACGAGCCATTCGTAGTCGCTGGCTTCGAGACGGCGGATCGCCTTCTCGGTCATGACGTTGTGGGAGAGCGCGCCGTAGACGTTCTTTGCGCCGTTCTCCTTCAGCGCGCGGGCGATGTCCACGAGCGTGCCGCCCGTGATGGAGAAGTCGTCCACGACGAGGCAGTTCTTGTCGCGCACGTTACCGATGATGTTCAGCACCTTCGCGTCGCTCTTGTGGTCGTAGCGCGTCTTGTCGCCGATGGCGACCGGCCGCTGCAGTGCCGCCGCGAAGCTGTGCACGCGCTTTGCGCTGCCCGCGTCGGGCGAGACCACAACGAGATCGTCGTCCACGATGCCTTGCCGCTTGACGTATTCGATCAGAAGCGGCCGCGCGGACAGATGGTCGACCGGCTTCTTGAAAAAGCCCACGACCTGATCCGCATGCAGGTCCATGAAGATCACGCGGTCCACGCCGATCGCCTCGATGCAGTCCGCGCACACGCGCGCGCGGATCGACACGCGGGGCTCGTCCTTCTTGTCGCCCTTGGCGTAAGAGAAATACGGAATGATCGCCGTGACCGAGTTCGCGCTGGACCGCTTGAACGCGTCGATCCAGAAGAGCAGCTCGGTAAACTCGTCATTCGGCTCGCGGCCGATGGGCTGCACGATATAAACGTCCTTGTCGCGGATGGATTCGTTGATACGGACGAAGATGTTGCCCTCATCGAACATGATCGTCGTTGCGTCGCCCATCTGCGCGCCGAGATAGTCGCACATCCGCTGCGCAAACGGCCGACCGGTTCTGCCTGCAAAGATCTTGATGATGCCGGATCCCGTATACATGTTTGCCCCTTCCCCTTTTCTCCCATTTTTCGGTACGGTATCAGTATAGCACACGCATCCGAAAAGGGCAACCGTTTCCGGGGCATTTTTCGAGAATTTGCGGAAAGAATCTCCGTACCGCGGCCGTCCGCTTCTACCGGGACTGCGCCTCCCCGCCGAGCGCGGCGCGCAGCTTTTCGACGGCCTTCTTCTCGATGCGGGAAACGTAGCTTCGCGAAATGTTCAGCACATTTGCGACCTCGCGCTGGGCCATCGGCGCAGTGCCGGAAAGGCCGAAGCGCAGCGTAATGACGACGCGTTCGCGCTTTGTGAGCGTCCTCTGCATCGTGTCCTTCAGGATCGCGGCGTCGAGGCGGCCCTGTACCTGCTCGAAGATCGTGTCCGCCTCGGTGCAGACAAGATCGGCAAGCCGAAGCTCGTTGCCCTCCTTATCCGCGCCGACCGGCTCCTCGATCGAGACGGTCTCGACCAGCTTGCGCTCACGCCGCAAGTGCATCAGGATCTCGTTTTCGATGCAGCGCGCCGCGTACGCCGACAGCGTGCCCTTCGATTCCGAGAACGTCGACACCGCCTTGATGAGCCCGATCGTGCCGATTGAAATCAGATCCTCGCGGTCGCGCTCGGCCTTCTGGTACTTCTTCGCGATGTGCGCGCACAGCCGGAGGTTGTGCACGATCAGCTTCTCCCGCGCCTCGTCGGAGCCCTGTATCAAAAGCCGCACCCACCGCTTCTCCTCCTCTGCCGTGAGAGGCTTCGGAAACGAACCGTTCGTCCCGATCGCGCCGATAAACGCGATGGATTGAAAGATAAGCCATAAAAAAGAAAACATACCCTCTCCTCCTACGGAAAGGGTATGTCGAATCTTCGGGAAACAGACCGGTCATCTGCGCACAGGCGGTTCGGACTTAATTCCAGTACTGGCGGTACTCCTCGACCTTCTCCTGATGCTCCTCGTAGGTCTTGGAAAACAGCAGCTTGCGGCTGACGTTGGGATTGCCGTTGCAGAAGAAGAGGTAGCCTTCCTCAAGATACTGCTCGTCCGGATACAGCGCGGCGAAGATCGCGGCCGCGCCGGGGTTGCAGATCGGCCCGATCGGCAGGCCTTCGTTCAGATACGTGTTGTAGGACGAAACGATCGCCATCTCGTCGGACGTGAACGTGTAGCGGTCCTGCCCGGTGATGTAGTTCAGCGTGGCGCAGGATTCGAGCTTCATGCCGCGCTCCAGCCGGTTATGGAAGACTGCGGAAACGCGCGCAAGGTCCTCCGGATCGCTTGCCTCGCGCTCGATGATCGATGCCAGCGTCATGACCTGATCGCGCGTCATGTCCAGCTCCTGTGCGCGCGCGACCCACTCGCCCGTATACACCTCGTAATAGCGCGTCAGCAGCTTGTCGAGGATCTCCTCCGGCGTCGAGTCGGTGAAGATCTCATAGGTGTCCGGGAACAGATAGCCCTCCAGCACGTAGCGGCGCTCGGAAGCGTTCGGAAGCTCGGCAATGAACGGATACTTTGAGAACGCCGCCGCGTCGCGGCACAGCGCCAGAAACGCGTCTGCATCGGTCGTGACCGCGCTGTTTTCGCGGATCGTCCTTGCGATCTCCTCGACCGTCTTGCCCTCCGTGATGACAAGCCGCGTCGTACCGCGCGCCGGATTGCCCTCGGTCAGAATGTCGACGATCTCCGGGATCGTCATGTTCTTGCTGAGCAGATACGTCCCCGCCTTCAGGCTGTTCGCCTTGCCGATGAAGTCGACGTAGACCTTGAACGACGCGCTCGACACGATCAGACCCTTTTCGCCCTCGCCGCACGCGTGGTACAGAAGATCGGCGATCTTGCCCGCGGAGGCGTTCTGCGGGATCACGACCTCGTACGGCGTCGCGTCGTCCTCGTCGACCGCGGAGAAATAGCGCGACGTCACAAACCGGACCGCAAACACCACGACCAGCGCCACAAGCCCGACGCTCAACACCCATGTGGCGATCGGTCTTGCGTAATGCCAGAATCGCTGCCATCTCAAGCGGACGGCGCTCAGTTCGGTTTTGTCCATGCGTTTCATACGGTCAGTATAGCATATATCTGCAGGGTTTTCAAGCGCCGAGCGGGCCGAGGTCCAGCTCTGCGGCTTCGGCGAGGATCCTGTAGATCTCGCCCAGAAGGTTGTTCAGCCGGTATTCGGCCAGAAGGTACGCGGCCGCCGCCTCGTCAAACTGCAGCAGCTCGCCGAGCTTCTGGAGCTTCTGCTCCGCCTCCGGGTCGGGCTTGCCCGCCACCGCCGCCGCCTGCGTGCGCATGCGAAGCGCCGAAAGCTCATTCAGAAGCGCCGCCGTCGTCTCGGACGCATAGGCGCGCTCCTTCGTTTCACAATAGGTCCGGTATTCTTCGGACGCGCGGAGCTTGTCCGCCAGCGCCCTTGCATCGTCCAACAGCATTTATTCCTCCACAGGTCCCAGAACGATCCCGTTCTCCGCGCACCACGCGTCGTTGTCCGCCGCCCACGCGAAGAACAGCGTCTCAAAATCCTTGCCGAATACGTCCTTGAAGTCGCCCTGTCCGATCGTCATGTGCGAGAAAACAAGGTCCTTTCCGTAATGCTCCGCGAGCCAGTCAAAGAAGCAGCCCGCCTCGTGATAGCTCAGCGTCGTCAGCATCGGATGCGCAAGAAGCTGCTCCGTCATCTGCATCGGCGCCTGACTGACGGTCGAATACGAGCTTCCGATCAGCGCGCCGGAACGGATCATCGCCGACGACGCGCGATAGACCTTTTCCAGGCTCGGCCCGCCGTCCGCATCGAGCATGCCCTGCGCCGCAAGCCCTTTCAGGTCCTCCTCCGTCGCGGTGGAGCACGCCATTCGGTTTTTGCAGACGATCCGCGAAACGTATTCGGCGATCGCCTCCGACCAGAAATTGCCGTCGACCGCATACGCGAAGCAGCAGTGCGTCAGATAATGCGTGTATTCGTGCAGCAGCGCCATCTTCGCCATCGTAAAGTCGCTGTAGACCTCGATGCAGGGGACGTTCCAGCGGCAGTACGCGCCGTACGCGCCGAGCTTCGCCGTCTCCGTGCGGCCGGAAAAGTCCGTATAGATGTCGATCACGGGGACTTCGCCAAGATACCCGGAGAGCGCGGCGATCGCGTCCGAAAAGTCCGCTTCCTGATGGACAAGCGTTTCGGAAAGCCCCGCAAAGAAGGCGTCCTCGCCCAAAAGCGCGATGTCCGCTTCGGCCAGATGCCAGGTCGCGTGCGGCGTGCGCACGATATACGCATAGGTTTCCGATTCGCTCTTTTCGAGCCGGTATTCGCCGAGATCGACCGCAGGCACGTCCGCCTCGGCGGTCGGCTCCGAAGGCTTTGCATCCTTCTGCGCGCCGCAGCCGAAAACGCCGATGCACAGCAGCAGCGCAAGACAAAGTGTGATGAAACGAGTGCCGGTTTTCATAGGATATGCCCCCTGTGACTTTGTTTTCATCTGTATTGTACCGCAGATACATCCGCATTCGCAACCGCGCATCCGGCGATTTGGAAGGCGGTATTTCCGCGGAAACGGCGATATGCCGGCGGTTACAGTTCGATTACGATCGGCAGGATCATCGGCGTGCGGCCGGTCTTGTCGTACAGGAACGACTTGAGCCTGCTCTTGACCGCGCTCTTGACCGACGTATAGTCCTGCCTGTCCGTCTCCTCGAAGCGCTTTGCGACCTCATACACCAGCGCGTTCGCCTCCGCGATCAGCGGTTCGTTCTCGCGCATGTAGATGAATCCGCGCGAATAGAGCTCGACCGGGGCAAGGAGCCGTCCGGTCTCGGCGTCGATCACGATGACCGCCGACACCAGCCCGTCCGCCGACAGGAGCTTCCGGTCGTGCAGCACGACGTCCTCGATGTTTCTGAGCCCGTCGACCATCAGACTGCCCGCCTGCACGGTCCCGTTCGTCACGCCCTTGCGCGCCGAAAGCTCGATCACCGCGCCCTTTTGCGCGACGAATATGCGCTCCGGGGCGACGCCCATTTCCTTCGCAAGATCGGCGTGCATCCGGAGATGCCGCGCCTCGCCGTGGACCGGGATGAAGTACTTCGGCTTTACGATGCCGAGCATGAGCCGAAGCTCGCCTGCGCAGGCATGTCCGCTTACGTGTACGTCCGCCATGCGGTCGTACACCACCTCGGCGCCCTTTTCGTACAGTGCGTTGATCACGCGCGACACGCCGCGCTCGTTGCCGGGGATCGCGGAGGCTGAGATGATGACGGTGTCGCCCGCGCCGACGTTCAGCTTGTGCGTGGCGTTCGCCATGCGGAACAGCCCGCTCATCGGCTCGCCCTGGCTGCCGGTCGTCATCACGCAGACCATGCTGTCCGGAATGTTCTTGAGGTGCTCGATCGTCACGATCCGGTCGGCCGGAATGTGCAGATAGCCGAGCGCCTGCGCATAGCGCACGACCTGCTCCATGCTGCGGCCCTGGAAGCAGATCACGCGCCCGTGCGCGATCGCCACGTCCGCAACCTGCTGGATGCGGTAGACGTTCGACGCGAACGTTGCCACGATCACGCGGCCCTGCGCCGTCGAGAAGCAGCGCTCGAAGGTCTTGCCGATCTCCTTTTCGCTCTGCGTGAACCCGGCACGCTCGACGTTCGTGCTGTCCGACAGCAGCGCAAGCACGCCCCTGGAGCCGTAATACGCGAACCGATTGATGTCGATCGGCTCGCCGTCGATCGGCGTCATGTCGATCTTGAAATCGCCGGTGTGGATCAGCGTGCCGACCGGCGTGCGGATCGCAAACGCGACCGCGCCCGCGATCGAATGGCCCGTCTTGATGAACTCGACCTGAAAACAGCCGAGCCTGACGGTCTGTCCCGGATCGACGTCGATCACCTCGACGTCGGTGAGCTTATGCTCGTCCAGCTTGTGCCGGATGAGCGCATTCGTAAACCGCGTGCCGTAGATCGGGCAGCGGAAGCGTTCCATTGCATACGGGATCGCGCCGATGTGGTCCTCGTGGCCGTGCGTGACGCACATGCCGCGGATGCGGTCCCGGTTTTGTTCGAGATAGGTCATGTCGGGAATGACGATGTCGATGCCCGGCATTTCCTCGTCCGGAAAGATCATGCCGCAGTCGACGATCAGGATGTCGTTCCCGTACTCGATCACGGTCATGTTCTTGCCGATCTCTCCCACCCCGCCCAGCGGGATGATTCTGAGTTTATGCTGCATAAAAAGTGTTGTACTTGATTCCTTTCTTCAATCGACGCTCCCGTAAAAGAACAGGTTGCCGCCGATGTCCTTGTAAAATCTGCGCCCGCCCCAGCTCTTGCCGAGCCGCGACGCGCAGAAAAAGAGTATATTGTCCGGCAGGTCGAGGTTGCCGTACACGAAGATGTCGCGCGCGGCTTCCACGATCTCGTCCGGCGGCTCCAGCTTTTTGAAGCCCTTATGATGGATGACCGAAAACTGTCCCTTGCGGTAGGCCTCGGTCGGAATGTCGGTCACCTTGCCGCCGAACCGCGTCGCCACGCACCGGTTGTACAGCACGCACAGCACGGCGCGGTAGGCGCGCGCATTCGTCTTGCCCGCCTCAAGGAACGCGACCCGCGCGGCAAGCACGAGGTCCTCGTCCGTTACGGAGATCTCCTGCGCGTAGCGCGACAGCGGCCGCATCCCGCGAAACAGGACCGGGTCGGCCTCTGCGGCAAACGCCTCGACCGCAGGCTGCGGCTCCTCCCACAGCACCCAGTCGGGATTCACGTCCCCGCCGCCGTCCGGCGGAACGAGGTCGATCGGTTCGGTTTCGCCGAAAACCGGCGAAAGCAGCAGGCAGAGTATGACGGCAAGCAGACGCATCGTTCGTCCTTTCCCGGACGGACCGCGCCGCCCGTTACAGAATGTACTTCGAGATGTTGTCCTCGCTCCATTCTGCGGACAGGTGCGCGTCGACGTAAGCGCCGTCCACGACGACGTCGATCATCGGATGCTGCCCGTTCGCGTTGAAGGAGATGTCGTTCAACAGATTCTCCATTACCGTATGCAGGCGGCGTGCGCCGATATTCTCATTCTGTTCGTTCGCGCGGAACGCGAATTTTGCGATCTCGCGCAGCGCGTCCTCGGTGAAGCTCAGGTTCACGTTGTCGGGCTTCAGAAGCGCCGCGTACTGCTTGGTCACCGCATTGTCCGGCTGCGTCAGGATCGCGTAGAAATCGTCCTCGGTGAGGTCCTTCAGCGTCACGCGGATCGGGAAGCGGCCCTGCAGCTCCGGGATCAGGTCGGTGACCTTCGCCACATGGAACGCGCCAGCGCCGATGAACAGGATGAAGTCCGTCTTGACCGGGCCGTACTTCGTGGCGACCGTCGTACCCTCGACGATCGGCAGGATGTCGCGCTGTACGCCCTCGCGCGAAACATCCGGCCCCGCGTGATTGCTGCTTCCCGCGATCTTGTCGATCTCGTCCAGGAAGATGATGCCGTTCTGCTCGGCGTTCCACAGCGCCTCGCGGTTCACGTCGTCCGGGTCGATGCGCTTTTCGGATTCCTGCTGCATGAGGATCGAGCGCGCGTGCGCGACCGGCATCTTCTTGAGCTTTTTCTTCTTCGGCAGCAGATCGCCGAGCATGCCGCCCATGTCGATCTCCATGCCGCTTGCGCCGAACATCATGGCGTTCGCGCTTTCCTCGACCTCGATCTCCACGATCTCGCGTTCCAAAAGGCCGTTGCGCAGACGGTCAAGCGTCTGTTCGCGCAGCGTCTTTCTTGCCTGCTGCTCCTCCTCGGTGGGCTTGGGCTCCTCCGGCTCCGGCTGTCCGCTGCCGAGCAAAAACTGCAGCGGATTGATCGGCTGCTTCTGCTTCTTTTGCTGCGGCAGCAAAAGCTCGACGAGCCGCTGTTCGGTCGCGGCCGCCGCCTCGTCCTTCACAAGGTCCATCCGCTTCTGCTTGGTGAGACGGATCGACTCCTCGACAAGGTCGCGCACCATGCTCTCGACGTCGCGGCCGACGTAGCCGACCTCGGTGTACTTCGACGCCTCGACCTTGACGAACGGCGCTTCGACGAGCTTCGCAAGTCTGCGCGCGATCTCGGTCTTGCCCACGCCGGTCGGTCCGAGCATGATGATGTTCTTTGGCGTGATCTCCTCCCGAAGTTCGGGGGAAAGGCAGCTTCTGCGATACCGGTTGCGAAGCGCGATCGCCACCGCGCGCTTTGCCTCGTCCTGACCGATGATATAGCGGTCCAGTGCGTTTACGATCTCTCTCGGCGTCACGGACGGATCACCTCCACGCTGATATTGCTGTTGGTAAAGATGCAGATCGACTCGGCGATCGCCATCGCCTCCGCCGCGATCAGCTCGGCGCTCTTGTCGGTATGGTACAGCAGCGCCTTCGCCGCGGCAAGCGCGTACAGCCCGCCGGAGCCGATGGCCGCAATGCCGTCGTCCGGCTCGATGACCTCGCCGGTGCCGGACAGGATCAGAAGATCGTCCTTGTCCGCGACGATCATCATGGCCTCCAGCTGCCGCATGATCTTATCGCTGCGCCAGTCCTGCGCCAGCGCGATCGCCGCGCGCTTCAGCGCGCCGCCGTGCATTTCGAGCTTTGCCTCGAACCGGTCGCACAGCGTGAACGCGTCCGCGACCGAGCCCGCAAATCCCACGACCACGCGGTCGTGATAGAGACGGCGGACCTTCTTCGCATGCGCCTTCATGATCGCCTGCTGGCCCATCGTCACCTGCCCGTCGCCCGCGATCGCGGTGACGCCGTCGCGCTTGACCGCAACGATGGTGGTTCCCTTCATCTGTTCCATCGAAAATACCTCCTCAAAAATCGGTTGTTTCGTTCCATGCGCGGATCCGCTCCAGCGCGCGCCGTGCGATCCGCTCGCAGCGCTCCTGCTTGCTGCGCACGCGTTCGGAAAGCGGGTCCATGATGCCGAACGTAACGTTCATCGGCTGGAAGTCCCCGCCGTTGTATTCGGAAACATAGTGTCCGAGCGCGCCGATCGCGGTCTCGGACGAAAACGCCGCAGGCCTGTCCGCTTCGAGCTTTGAAGCGAGCGACAGCGCGGACAGAAGGCCGCTCGACGCCGATTCCACATAGCCCTCAACGCCGGTCATCTGTCCCGCAAAGAACAGCAGCGGATCGCTTTTCAGCGAATAATCGGGGTTCAGGAGCTTCGGCGATTCCAGGAATGTGTTGCGGTGCATCACGCCATAGCGCGCAAACGCCGCGTGCGCAAGCCCCGGGATCATGCCGAACACGCGCTTCTGCTCCGCAAACTTCAAATTCGTCTGAAAGCCGACGATGTTGTAGAGCGTACCGTCGGCGTTGTCGCGCCGCAGCTGCACGACCGCAAACGGCCGTTTGCCGTTCACCTCGAGGCCGACCGGCTTCAAGGGCCCGTAGGCAAGCGTCAGCTCGCCGCGCTTTGCCATGACCTCGACGGGCATGCATCCCTCGAACACGCGCGGCGTCTCAAAGCTGTGCAGCGGCGCCGTTTCGGCCGTGACGAGCGCGTGATAAAACGCAAAGTATTCCTCGCGCGTCATCGGGCAGTTCAGATAGTCCGCGCCGCGGTCGTAGCGTGAGGCGGCAAAGACCTTGTCGTGATCGAGCGATTCATACGTCACGATCGGCGCGGCCGCGTCGTAAAAATGCAGGCTCTTGCCGAATCGCCGTTCGATCGCCTCGCTCATCGCGTCGCTCGACAGCGGACCGGTCGCCACGATCGCGGGCGCGTCCGGAAGCTCCGTGCACTCCGCATGGACGACCTTCAGGTTCGGAAACGCCAGAAGCGCGTCCGTCACATACTTCGAGAAGCCCTCGCGATCGACCGCCAGCGCGCCGCCCGCGGGCACGCGCGTCGCGTCCGCCGCCTGCAGGATCAGCGAACCGAGCAGCCGCATTTCCTCCTTTAAGAGTCCGACGGCGTTCTGGATCCGGTCGGAACGCAGCGAGTTCGAGCAGACAAGCTCCGCAAAACCGTCGCCCGTGTGCGCGGGCGTGCGCTTCTCCGGCTTCATTTCGTACAGCGTCACGGGATATCCGCGCTTCAGAAGCTGATACGCCGCCTCCGCGCCCGCAAGCCCCGCGCCGACGACGGTGACGTTCGGCTTATGCATCGCTCTTCTTGGCGCGGCGCAGGATCTCCCTGCAGTTCGGGTCCGCGCACTGGATAAACGTGCCGTTCTGACCGCGTTTCTGCACCATCAGGCCGCCGCACTTCGGACACTTCGTTTTGACCGGCAGATCCCAGCTCGTGAAATCGCAGTCCGGATAGCGCTCGCAGCCGTAAAACACCTTCTTCTTGCCGTGCTTTTTGACGATCGCCGCGCCGCACTTCGGGCACGACACGCCCTCGACCGTCTCGACGATCGACTTCGTGTTGCGGCAGGTCGGGAAGTTCGGACACGCAAGGAACCGGCCGAAGCGTCCCGTCTTGTAGACCATCATCGCGCCGCACTTTTCGCACGGAATGTCGCTCACCTCGTCGGGGATCCTGATCTTTTCCGCGCTCTTTTCGGCGGTCCCGACCGTCTCCATGAACGGGCCGTAGAACGCGCCGACGACCGACTGCCAGCGTTCGGAGCCGTCTTCGACGGAGTCCAGCTCCTCCTCCATGTTTGCGGTGAACGCAATGTCCACGATGTCCGGAAAGCTCGATTTCATCAGCGACGTCACGGCAAAGCCGAGGTCCGTCGGCACCAGCGTCTTTTTGTCGCGCATGATGTAGCCGCGGTCGATGATCGTGGAGATCGTCGGCGAATACGTCGACGGACGGCCGATGCCCTTCTCCTCCAGCGTTTTCACAAGCGTCGCCTCGGTGTAGCGGGCCGGCGGCTGCGTAAACTTCTGCTGTCCGTCCAGATCCTCCTTTTTGAAGCGGTCGCCCTCGGCGATCGGCGGAAGCTGTACGTCGTCCTCGTCGGACAGGTCGCGGCCCTCGGTGTACACCGCGGAAAAGCCCGCAAAGCGCACGTGTGAGCCGGTCGCCTTGAACTGCGCGCCGTTTGCGTCGAACGTCGCCGTGGTCTGATCCAGCAGCGCCTCGCTCATCTGGCTTGCAAGGAAACGCTCGTACACGAGCTTGTAGAGCTTGTACTGATCGCTGGTCAAAAACGGCTTCAGCGCCTTGGGATCGTTTTTCACGTCGGTCGGGCGGATCGCCTCGTGCGCGTCCTGCGCGTTGCGGCGGCCGCGGTACACGTTCGGCGTACCCGGCACATATTCTCCGCCGAACGTGTCGGCGATGTATGCGCGCGCGGCCTTCTGCGCCTCGTCCGCGATGCGGACCGAGTCGGTACGGATATAGGTGATGAGGCCCGTCGCGCCCTTCTTGCCGATCTCCACGCCCTCATAGAGCTGCTGCGCGACCATCATGGTGCGCTTGGTCGTGAAGCCGAGCTTTCTGGACGCGTCCTGCTGCATGCTCGACGTCGTGAACGGCGGCGCGGCATGCTTGCGCTTTTCGGTCTGCTTCACCTCGGTCGCGGTGAATTCCGCGTCGCCGACGCGCGCGATGACCGCATTGGTCTGTTCCTCGGTCTTAAGGTCGACCTTCTTGCCGTCCAGTCCGAAAAAGCGCACGTCAAACGCCTTTTTCGCGCCGGCCTTGAGCCTGGCGGTCAGCGTCCAGTATTCCTCCGGCACGAACGCGTTGATCTCGTCCTCGCGGTCGCATACGATGCGCGTCGCAACGGACTGCACGCGGCCCGCGGACAGGCCCTTGCGGATCTTGATCCACAGGATCGGGCTGATCTTGTAGCCCACGATGCGGTCCAGCACGCGCCTTGCCTGCTGCGCGTCGACCAGATCCATGTTGATCGTGCGCGGCTTTTTGATCGCGCTCTTGACCGCGTTGGACGTGATCTCGTGAAACTCGATGCGGCATTTGCTCCCGGTGTCCAGCTTCAGGATCTGCGCCAGATGCCAGGAGATCGCCTCGCCCTCGCGGTCAGGGTCCGTCGCGAGAAGGATGCGATCGGCTTCCTTCGCTTCCTTCTTGATGCGCTCCAGCACGTCCCCGCGTCCGCGGAGCGTGATATACTTCGGTGTAAAGTCATGCGCGACGTCCACGCCGAGCTGCGATTTCGGAAGATCGCGGACGTGTCCGTTGCTGGCGACGACCTTGTACTGTGCCCCTAAAAACCGACCGATCGTCTTTGCCTTTGCCGGCGACTCCACGATCACCAGCGTATTCTTCGTCTCTGCCATTGCTTACTCCTCCTTTGGTTGGTCGAACGTTACGACCGTATGGATGGTATCGAGCGCGTACACGCGCCCCGGAAGCTGCTTGATCACCTCGGAAAAGAGGAGTCTCGTCAGCGTGGTATTCAGATCCTGCGCCGAGCAGTCGATCCAGTCCAACAGCTCGTCGGCATCCTTTTCGCCCTGCAGCAGCGCCATGTAGACCTCCTGCCCGATCGCGCCGAGCGAGGTGAACGTCACGCGCTTTGCCGCGCCGTTCAGAACGTCGTCGCCCGCGTCGTCGATGAATTCGGACAGAATGTCCGCCGCGCAGGTCACGGCCTTCGCC
>CAKJYC010000094.1 GCA_918244965.1 Clostridiales bacterium
GAACGGCGAGGACCTGATCATCAAGGTCCCGGTCGGCACGATCGTGCGCGACGTCGAGACCGGCAGCATCGTCGCCGACATGAGCGAGCCCGGCAAGCAGCGCACCGTGCTGTACGGCGGCCGCGGAGGCAAGGGCAACGCGCGCTTTGCGACGGCGACCAAGCAGGCGCCGCGCTTCGCGCAAAACGGCGTCAAGACCGAGGAGCGAACCGTCGAGCTGGAGCTCAAGACGATCGCGGACGTCGGCATCATCGGACTTCCGTCGGTCGGCAAGTCCACGATCCTGTCGGTGCTGACCAGCGCAAAGCCGAAGATCGCCGCGTACCATTTTACGACGCTGTCGCCGAATCTCGGCGTGGCGACGCGCTACGACCGCTCGTTCGTGATGGCGGACATTCCGGGGCTCATCGAGGGCGCTGCGGAGGGCGCGGGGCTCGGCCACGACTTTTTACGGCACATCGAGCGCACGCGCATTCTGCTGCACGTGCTGGACGCGTCCGCAAGCGAGATGCGCGATCCGCTGGACGATTACGAGAAGATCAACGCGGAGCTCAAGAAGTTTTCCGAGGCGCTCGCAAGCCTTAAGCAGATCGTCGTGTGCAACAAGATGGACATTCCGGGCGCGGAGGAGCATCTTGCGCGCATCAGGGCGGCACTGGAGCCTGCGGGCGTGCCGGTGTTCGCGGTGTCGGCCGCGACGGTCACGGGCTTTGAACCGATGCTCGACTGCGTTGTGAAGCTGCTCGATACGCTGCCGCCGGTACGCGTGTACGACGAGGCGGAGATCGAGGTCGGCGGCCAGTACGAAAAGGGCTTTACCGTACACCGCGACGACGCGGGCGCATACGTGGTCGAGGGCGGAGACGTTGAGCGCATCCTCGACACGACCGATCCGGAGGACGACGCGTCGATGCGCCGCTTCCAGCAGCTGCTGATCAAAACCGGCATTATTTCGGCGCTTCGCGAAATGGGCGCGAAGGACGGCGACACGATCCGGCTCGGCGAATGGGAATTTGATTTTACGGATTAAGGAGATACGAAAATGACAGGCAAAGAACGCGCAGAACTGCGCAAGCAGGCGAACACCCTTACCGCGATCTTTCAGATCGGCAAGGAGAACATCACGGAACCGCTGATCGAAGCAGTCGACGCCGCGCTCAAAAAGCGCGAGCTGATCAAGCTGTCCGTGCTCGAAACGAGCGAGCTTTCCGCGAAGGAAGCGGCGGAGCAGCTGGCCGAGGCGACGCAGGCCGAGGTCATCCAGTGCATCGGGCGAAAGCTCGTCCTGTACCGCGAGCGGGAAGAGGAATAAAAACGGCATGCTGGAGATTAAAAACCTTATCAAGTCCTACGGAAACGGGCCGCGCGCAGTCGACGGGCTGACGCTGACAGTCGAAGCGGGGGATATCTACGGCTTTATCGGGCACAACGGCGCGGGCAAAACGACGACGCTGAAGTGCATTTCGGGAATCCTGCCGTTCGAGGAGGGCGAGATCCTCGTCGACGGCATCGACATTCAGAAGGACCCGATGGCGGCGAAGCGCATCATGCGCTATATCCCCGACAATCCCGATCTGTATCCGTTTCTCACGGGAACGGGGTATCTGAACTTCCTGTGCGACGTCTACGGCATCGACGAGAAGACCCGCAGAGAGCGCATTCAGCAGTATGCCGAGGCGTTCGAGATCGAATCGAAGCTCGGCGACCTTGTCAGCTCCTATTCGCACGGCATGTGTCAGAAGCTCGCCCTGATCGGCGCGCTGGTGCAGAGCCCGAAGCTGCTGATGCTCGACGAGCCGTTTGTCGGCCTTGATCCGAAGGCGGCGCACACCCTGAAGGGCATCATGCACGCGCTCTGCGAAAGCGGCAGCGCGATCTTCTTCAGCACGCACGTTTTAGAGGTCGCGGAAAAGCTCTGCAACAAGATCGCGATCATCAAAAACGGCAGGCTGATCGCCGCAGGCCCGATGGACGAGGTGCGCGGCGACAATTCGCTTGAAGAACTCTTTCTGGAGCTGACGGACGCATGAGAATGCTTTGGACGCTGATCAAGCTGTATTGCAACAGCATTCTTCGCTTCTCGGTGATCCGGCACTCCAAGGACCCGAAGGAACGCAGAAACGCCGTGATGGGGATCGTCGCGATCGTCCTGATCGTCGTCGTGTACGGCGGAATGGCGGGCGTTATGACCCATCGCATGCTGTCGCTCGGAATCGACGCTTCGATCCCGTTCCTGATGGCCGGCGCGATGGCGAGCCTGTTCGCGCTGGTGATGGCGTTTTCGCAGGGCAGCGCGACGCTGTCCGGCTTTGCGGACTTCGACACGCTGATGGGCATGCCGGTATCGACCGCAACGATCGTGTTCGCGCGGTTTGCGGCGATGTATCTGATGGAGGCATTGTACGCGGCGGCGTATCTTCTGCCGTGCGGCGTCGTATATGCGATCCTCAGCCGTCCCGCCTGGTGGTTCTGGCCGGTGTTTCCGCTGCTGGTGATCCTGCTGCCGGTCGTGCCGGTGGTGATCGGCAGCGGACTGGATCTGCTGCTGTCCGCGGCGTTTGCAAGGAGCAAGTACCGGAAGGGCATCACTTCGACGATCAAGACCGTTCTGCTTTTGGCGTTCGTCGTCTTTGCATACCTGCTTCCGCAGATCTCGGAGAGCTTCTTCACCGCGCCGATGCAGACGGCGGAGACGACGGCGAATATCTATCCGCCGATCCGGTGGTTTGCCGCAGGCGCGTCGGGCGCGTTTCCGATGGCGCTGCTGTTTATGCTCGGCTCCGTCGCGGTGTGTACGCTGTTCGTGCTGATCCTGAACAAGACGTTTCTGCCGCTGCACGACCGGCTGACCGCCGGGTACCATGTGAAAAACTACCGGCTCGGCAGACTGAAGCGCAGCGGTGAGCTTCGTGCGCTGTTCCGCATCGAAGGCAAGCGGTTTCTGCACAGCACCGCGTGGGTCATCAATACGATCATCGGCGCGATCCTGATCGTCGTGCTCGGAATTGCGGGCGCAGCGCTGTCGAACAGGCTTGTCGGGGCGGTCCGCGTCATGTCGATCGAGCGCTTTGTGCCGGCGATCGCCGAGGGGCTGCTGATCTTCTGCGCGACGCTGACACCGACGACGGCATGCGCGATCTCGATGGAAGGGAAGGAGATCTGGATCTCCAAGACGCTGCCGGTCAAAGCGCAGAACTGGCTGCTTGCCAAGCTCCTCGTGAATCTGGTTCTGATCGGCCCGGCGCTGCTGTTCACGACGGTGATGCTTGCGGTCTTCTATCGCGCGATCCTGACGCCGTCCGCGATCCTTGCGATGGTCCTGCTGCCGGTCTCGGCGCTGCTGTTCACCACGGTGTTCGGACTGTTCATCAATGTGAAGCTGCCGCGCCTCTCGTGGAATTCGGACACGGAGATCGTCAAGCAGAGCGCGCCGGTGTTCATCATGATGCTGGTCTGCTTTGCGGAGGCGGTGCTTGCCGTGCTGCCGCAGCTTCTCTTCGGTGCGCACTGGCTTGTTTTTCCCGCGGCAGCGGTCTTTTTCGGCGCAGCGGCGGCGGTTTGCGGCGGCCTGATGAAAAATGCGGAACGGATACGCAGAAAATTGTAATAATTACGTGACAATTCTGACGCATTTGTGGTATAGTATATATGCATATGTGCAGGCGCGCTTTCTTTGACGTGCGCGCAAAAGGGAGGCGATCGGAAGAGTGGATCTGATCAAAATTTTCCAAACGGCATGGGGCGTATTCAAACAGACGAGCGGCCTTGCAAGCATCATCTTCGATGTGCTGATCATCGCGGTCTTTCTGTATAAGCTCCTGGAATGGACACGCGAATCCCGCGCCTATCAGGTCATGAAGGGCATCGGGATCCTGTTCCTGTTCTCCGTGCTGGCAAGGCTTTTGGGCCTGACCACGATCTCCTGGGTGCTCGACAGCATTCTGTCAAGCGGCTCGATCTTCCTGATCCTGTTCATCCTGTTCACACCGGAGCTTCGCCGCGTGCTGGAGCGGATCGGTTCGAGAAAGCTGTCGAAGCTCGGCGAATCGGTCGACAACGCGGACGCGCATCGCATCGTACAGGATCTGAAGCGGTCCATTCTGCACCTTTCCAGCCGCCGGGTCGGCGCGCTGCTGGTGTTTGAACGCCGCACGGGGCTCGGCGATATCGCGTCGACCGGCATTGCGCTGAACGCGGCGCTGTCCGGCGCGCTGATCGAGAATATCTTTGAACCGAACACGCCGCTGCACGACGGCGCGGCCGTCATCCGCGGCGCGACCGTCATCGCGGCAAGCTGCATCCTGCCGCTGTCCGACGACACGAAGGTTTCCCGCGAGCTCGGCACCCGCCATCGCGCAGCGCTGGGCGTTTCGTCCGCATCCGACTGCGTGGTGATCGTCGTTTCCGAGGAAACCGGCGCGATCTCGGTTGCGCGCGAGGGCAAGCTCATCCGGTATCTCGATGAGAAGGCGCTGACCAACACGCTGGAAGGCCTGCTGGTGCAGAACAACGGATTCGTGTTCCCGTGGAACCGGAAGAGAAAGGGGGCGGAGGTATAACATGACGAAACGGCAAAAGTTTTTCTCCGCGCTCGGACGGTTCTTCAAGAACCTGTTCACCAAGAACATTAAGCTGAAGGTTATTGCACTGCTGTTTGCGATCCTGCTTTGGGGATATGTGCTGGCGGTGGAAAACCCCTCGTATGTCAAGCGTGTGCGTGAGGTCGAGATCTCGATCACCGGCGAGGATTCGCTGAACAACCGCGGACTGATGCTCGTTTCCCGCGATACCGGAACGACCGACGTCGACATTCTCTGCCAGATCAGCAAGCACAGCGAGCTTGACAAATCGCGGGTGAGCTGTTCGGTCGACCTGTCCACGCTCAACGTCACGTTCGATGAGGATGAGGACGTCAAGACGGTCTCGGTCGAGGTGCAGGCAAAGATCACCAACGATTACGGAACGGTCCAGGGCCTTACGGTGCCGTCGGTCGACCTGAAGATCGCTAAGATCGCATCCCGCAGCAACATCAACGTCGAGGTGATCACCGACGGAAAGCTGCCCGACGGGTTCGTGTGCGAGCTTCCCGACAATCTGTCGGTTTCGTTGCGCGGACAGAAGTCCGAGGTCGACCGCATCGCCTATGCATCCGTCACGGTGGCCCTTGAGACACTGGCGGTGAATGATCCCGAAAAGCTCGCCGGAACGTACGATCTGGTCCTGCCGGTACAGTTCTACGACAAGGCGAACGTGCGGATCGACGACATCGTTACCGTCTCCGGCGAATCCGTAACGACCAACGTGCATCTGACCGTCCATGCGTTCAAGGACGTTCCGATCGTGCCGGACGTCGTGACCGACGAAGCGTTTGACGAGATCTACACCTACACCTGCATTCCCATGACGGAGACCGTCCGCCTGTACGGCAGCCTGTCGGTGCTGAACACGATCGAATCGGTCAAGACCAAGCCGATCCAGCTGAAGGAGCCGACCGACGAGCGGAAAACGATCATGCTCGTTCTGCCGGCGAATACGACGGTGGACACCGCACAGGGCACCTCCGTTACGGTCTATATCCATGTGACGGAACGGATGTCGGACGGCGTCGTTTATGAGATCCCGATCCGGTATTCCGAGACAAAGCATCAGGTCGTGCTGGACGGCAGTGCCCCGACGACGATCCGGCTGTTCGTCACGGGCACGGTCGCCGCGATGAAGAACTTCGATCCGGGCAGGATCAGGATCAGCGTCGACATCGGCAACTACGGCGAAGGGACCTACACGCTGCCGGTCATTCTGGAATACACCGGCGATACAAGCGTGTATACGGTTACGCTGATCGACGAAACGGTTACGGTGACGCTGAAGCCGGTCGAGTCGGGCGAAACCGACGGATAAGAAAAGAGAGCGCCGCATGAAGACGGTTTATGTACAGAATCTGAGAAAAGAACTGGAAGCGACGGACGAATCGTTCGCCGCTTCCTGCTGTAAAGCGCTCGGCATTCCGCGGGACGCGCTTCTTCGGATGCGCATCGTGCGGCAGGCGCTCGACGCGCGTAAAAAGAACGACATCTTCCAATGCGTTCACGCGGAGCTGACGCTGACCGACGCGGCGGCGAAGCGCGTTCTGAACGATCCGAAACGCAAAGCCGAGCTCGTGACGCCGCAGAGGGACGAGCCGTTTCCGTTCGGGACCAAGCGGACCGACGGAAGGATCGTCGTCGCCGGACTCGGCCCC
>CAKJYC010000095.1 GCA_918244965.1 Clostridiales bacterium
CCGCCGAAATGACCGGGATCGAGCAGCGCCGGATCGCTTCAGCCACAGGCGGCTCGTTGAACGGCCAGAGGTCCTCCATGCTGCCGCCGCCGCGTCCGACGATCAGAACGTCGCATTTCTGTTCCGCGTCCGCGCGGTCGATCGCCGCCGCGATCTCCTTTGCCGCGCCCTCGCCCTGCACCGCCGCAGGGTACAGGAGCAGCGGCATGGATGGGAACCGCCGTCCGATCACCGTCTCGACGTCGTGCCGCGCCGCACCGCTTGCGCTGGTGACAAGCCCGACCGCCTTCGGCAGAAACGGGATCGGCTTCTTCGCGGACGCGTCAAACCAGCCGCGACGCTGCAATTCTTCTTTATAGGCCGCAAACGCCGCAAACAGCGCGCCGTCGCCGACCAGCATCAGCCCGGTCGCCATCAGCTGGAACCGGCCGTCGCGCGAATAGAGCGTCGCCCTGCCCGAAAGCCGGACGTGCTGCCCGTCCTTCGGCAGAAAGCGCAGCCCCGCCGTGTATTGGCGGAACATCACGCAGTTGACCGAGGCGACCGCGTCCTTCAGTGTAAAATACAGATGTCCGGAGGCGTGGCGCTTGACGCCCTGCAGCTCCCCCTCGACCGCAAGATCCTTGAGATTCGGGTCGACGCCGAGGAGCAGGTCGATGTATTCATTCAGCTCATGCACCGAAAAGACCGGCTTCAGCTCCGTCATAGGCCGCTCCGTTCTGCGCCGATCAGCGCTACGCCCACCGCGTTGTCGCGGGAAAGCTCCGTCAGGCCGAAGCGGATCGCATACGGACAGCGTTCCTTGAGAAGCGCGCGCAGAAACAGTGAGCTCGCCACACCGCCGCACATGAGAAACGGCAGCTCGCCGTACGCTTCGACCGCATGTCTGAACATCTTGGCAAGCGTTCTCGAAAGGCAGTCGTACACGCCGAACGCGATCTCCGCGTCCGGTACGGTCCCGATCATGCGCTGCGCCTGCGTCTCGGCGCCCGAAAACGAGCAGTCGGTCCCGTGCACCGCGCTTGCGAGCTTCACGTCGCGGCATTCGGATCCCAGCGCAAGCGCCTCCAGATGCTTTCCGGCCGGAAACGGCAGCTTCAGCGCGACGCCGACGCGGTCCACGAACTGTCCCGCGTGCAGGTCGGTCGAGCGCCCGATCCGTTCGATGCGATACGGCGCGTCGCGATGCGGCTCGACCAACAGCAGGTCGGTCGTGCCGCCGCTGATATGCACCGCAAAGAAGCGTTCCCGCTCCAGAAGCTCCTCATGGCCGAGCAGCGCGGCGCGGATGTGTCCGCTCTGATGATCGGTTTTGACAAGCGGCACGCCGAGCGCCGCGGCAAGCGTTTCCGCCTGTTTGAGACCCGGCAGAAACACCGGCATATAGCTGTCCTTTTCGGACGTCGGCGAGGCGGAAACCGCAACGCAGCCGATCCGGTCGCGTCCGACCTCGTCGAGCGCCTTCACAATCAGCGGCGAAAGCTGCTTGAGATGCAAAAACACGCCGTCGGACTGGCGCAGGCCCCGATCTCCAAAAGCCACGGAAAGCATCGTCCCTTCCGTAAAGACGATGCTCCATTGATCCGTACATGCGACCGAGGTGGTATAACAGCTCGTGTCGATCCCTAAGGACAGCTTCTGCATGCTCAGTGCACCTTGGCGATCGCGCCGAGGACGCCGTTGATAAAGCCGGGCGATTTGTCGCCGCCGAATTCCTTTGCAAGCTCGACCGCTTCGTTGACCGTCGCGCCGACCGGAATGGCGCGTTCATACAGAAGTTCGTACACCGCGACGCGCAGGATCGACAGGTCAACCTTTGCGATGCGGGAAAGCGACCAGTCCTTTGCGTGGGCTTCGATCTCGGCGTCGATCGCGTCCATGTGCGCGTGCACGCCCTCATACAGACGGTCGGAAAACAGCGCGTCCTCGTCGGACAGCATGTCCTCTGCGGACAGCTCCGGCGCGTCCGGCAGCGACTGCTCCAGCACGTCCGCAAGGGAATCCGTTCCGCCGACCGTTTCGGCATAGAGACGCTTCATGGCGATCTCTCTGGACAGCGTATGGCTCATGCGCGCTTCCCTCTGAAAATGTTGCGGAAGAAGTCCTTGACGGCTTCAAAGCCGCCGCGGTCCATCATCCGGCCGAAGAAGATCGCAATGACGACGAAAACGATCGCCAGCAGCGTCCACCAGCCGATCAGATAGATCATCAGAACGATCAAAAGCGCAAGGATGCTCAGGATGACCGCCCATTTATGATTCTCGAAAAACTCTTTCAAAACGTCCAACCTCCGTTCGTATTACGTTCTTTTCGGCGTTTTCTCCGGCTGATCGACCGTGACATAGACCGTGCCGACGGTCGCGCCGCAGATCTGAAGCAGCTCCGCCGCGATCGCATTCTCCAGCGCATGCGTGATCTCGACAAGCGAGAGTTCCGGCGGCGTCTCGGCATGCACGTCGATCCAGACGCCGCTGCCGACGGCATAAGCCCTCGCCTTGCAGGCCCGGACGCCCTTCTGCCGCATTGCGGCCCGTTCGGCAAGCTGTCCGAGCGCGGAAAACGAGATCGCCGTTTCGCCGAGCGCCGTCCGGCTGAGAACCGCCGTTTTTTTCGGAAAAAGCTCCGTCTTCATTTCGTTTGTCTGTGCTTGTCCGCGCGCCGTCCGCTGCGGGACGGACTTATTTGACGCGCGTTTCCGGCTTGGGCTGCTCGGCGGGCGCCGTCTTGGCAAACACGATCGAATTGACCGCGATGTTCACCTGAACGACCTTGAGACCGGTCATCGTTTCGATTGCGTTGCTGACCGCGGTCTGGACGTTTTTGCAGACCTCCTGGATCCGGAAGCCGTAGCGAACGATGATGCTCATGTCGACCGCGCATTCGATCTGGCCGACCTCGACCTTGATGCCCTTGGTGTAGTTCTTCTTGCCGAGCTTCTCGCCGAGTCCCTCGAACGCGGAACCGCTCATGCCGTAAACGCCGTCCACCTCGGAGGCGGCAAGCGTTGCGATCGTTGCGATCACGTCCTCCGCGAAAACGACCTTGCCGCCGTTCTCCTCGGATTCGATGGTAATGTCCTTATATTCGCTCATAAAGTGTCCTCCCGTTTTCTTTCGCATTGCTATATACGGGAACAGTATACCATCATTGTTCCAAAAAGTAAACCCATCAAAGCGATTTCGCTTTATACGGTCGTGCTGATCTTGACGTTTTCCGCGCTCTTTCCCGTTTCACGCAAAACGATGTCGAGGATCTGCGCAACCTGCTCGTCGGAAAGCGTATCCGCACCGACGACGACGTTGACGTTCCCCTTGTGGATCGACACGATCACATCCTGAAAGCCCTTCGAGCGGACCAGATTCTCGACGGTCAGCTCCGTCTCCATCGCGTTGACGAGGTCCAGCTTCTGCTGCTGCGCGTCGGACAGCGTTTCCGCGTCCGCACCCTGCGCCACGATCGCGTCGAGATACGCAAGCTCCTGTGTGCGCACGCTGTCGCGCTCCTCGCGGTACACCGCAAAGAAGCTCGCATCCGCAGGACGTGCCTGCGCCGAGACCGCCGTCACGTTCGTCGGCGTCTTTGCATCCGTCCCGGCCGGCTGATCCTTGCCGCGATTGACCAGCACGTTCGTCACCACCGCCGCCGCCAGCAGCAGGCAGAGCCCTGCCGCCGTCAGCACCCGCTTGTTCAGCCATTTTGAGTACCGCTGCAACCAGTTCTTCATTGTTTTTCCCTCCTGCATGATTTACTCTCCGTGATAGGACATTTCAAATACCTCGATCCGTTCGATCGGGATCCCCGTCGCCGCGTGCACCGCCGCCTGCAGCTTTTCGCGCACCGAAAAGTCCGACGCGCCCTCCGCAACGACGATCACGCCGCGCACGACCGGCTCCTTTTCCACCAGCACGATCGGCGCATGTCCGCTTCCCGTTTCCACCGTAGCGGGCTCGGTGACTTCGCGCACCTTGCGCGAAGTCTCGCTGCCGCCCGTTCCGTCCGCGTTCCGCACGTCCTCATCGGTCTGCCGCACGGTCGCTGTCACGATCTCCCCGTTCGTCTCATACGTCACGAGCACATCTACCTTGCCCGCCCCGCGGATCTTGGACAATACCTCGATAAGCCTCCGTTCCAGTTCGTCCCGGTTCCCTGTGCGCGGCGCAGATTCCGCCTGCGCCGCCGTCTCCGTCCTGCCCGGACACGCGATCCCGCTGCCGAGCAGATACAGAAGGACGGCAAGGAGTCCGATCCCGGCATAGAGGCCGTACACGAGTCCGGGTTTCTGTTTGACGCGCGCCTTCCACCATGCCGCGACCGCGCCGTCCTTCTTCTGCATGATAGTCCTCCCTTCAGCGGAATATGCCTGCAATCTGTTCTGCGAGCAATGCAAGATACCAGATCCCCAGCGCGGTCCGTGCCGCCGTACGCACCGATGTGCGCGGCAGAAGCTGCTCCGTCACCCAAAGCGCCATCCCGCCCGCCGCCAGCGTCAGCGCAGCCTGCACGATCCCCTGCATCAGACGCCTCCCGCGCCGAACGCCGGCGCGATCAGAAGCAGCGTGAGCGCAGCCGATGCAAGCTCTGCAAGCAGCAGAACGCCGAGCATGCTGCCCATCCCGCGCAATAGTTCCGTGTACGGCCGTACCGACAGCGGCTCCGAAAGCGCCGACGCCGCAAAGAACGCGCACCGCGCCAGCGCAGTCGTCGCCACGGGCCTTGCGGCGATCAGCAGCACCGTTACGCAGCCGGTCAGGCCGAGCGCGTTCCTGACGAACCGCAGACACAGAAGCGCAACGTCGACCGATTCCGACAGCAGCGTGCCGATCGACGGAATGCTTGCCGCAGCGAATTTGCCCGTTTTCAGCAGCAGACCGTCCGCGCTTCCCGCCGCTGCCGCACGGATGACCGTCACGGTCAGAAACAGCGCCGATACCGTGCCGAGGATCCATTTTGCCGCGCGCATCAACAGTCGGCCGAGCGCACCGAGCCGTCCCTTCGATCCGGCGTCGAACGCATGAAAGACGCCGCCGATCACGGCGCACGGCACCACGACGGTCCGGATCAGCTGCAGCGCCGTATCCGAGAACGCCGCTTGCGACGCGGACAGCAGCAGCGCCGTGTGCTCCATGCCGGAGAACGTCAGAAAGCCTATGAGCACCGGCAGCACAAGCTCCGCTGTCCGCCCGATCGCAAGGATCGCATCGACCGCCGCGACCGCCTCGCGAAACGCCGCGAGCAGCACCGTGCCGCACACCGTCCAGAGGAACGCCGTCTGCGCCGTCTCCCCGACCGACGAATCTCCGGAAAGCCCGCCTATTGCCGCGCCGATCACCGCAAGGCCGAGCAGCAGCGCCGCCTTGCCGGAGGCCGTTTTCAACGAGGGCAGCAACCGCTCCGAAAGCGCGTCGAGCGTCAGTCCCGCTGCGGGCGTCCTCTGCTCTGCAAGACCCTTGAGGTACTCGGACGGCAGCAGATCGACGTCCGGCGCATGCTCCGAAAACCACGCGTCCCATCCGGACAGGTCGATCCGGTCGAGCAGCGCGTCGATCCCCTCGTCCGCCTCGTCGGACTCCCAGAACAGCGCGAGCGGAAGCAACAGCAGCACTAAAAGCGCGAGCCGCCTCATACGCCCGCCTCCCGTATGAGCGCCGCGCCAAGCTCCAGAAGCGCGATCGCGGCGGGCAGCGCGCAGCTCAATACAAGGATCTTGCCCCCGATCTCCAGCGTCACGGCCACTGTCTGCTGGCCGGCGTCCTTAGCGACATGCACACCGAAATCGCAAAGATACGCGATCCCAAGGATCTTCAGCGCGCTTTGCGGCAGCGCGGGCGGAACGCGATACGTTTCCCACGCGTGCGAGAGCGTTTCCGACAGTCCCGTAAAGCGCAGGATTGCCTCCGAAAGCAGCAGCGCCGCCGTCGCGCCGCCGATCAAAAGCGCGTACTCCCGACGCACCTCCCGCATGCGGACCGCCGTGACGGCGCCGATCAGTGCGATCAGAACGAACCTCTCCATGTCAGTACAGCGAGAACGTGCGCCGGACGGTTTCCAGAAGCGACGCAAGCATGGACAGGACCAGCATCGTCGCAAGGATCAGCCCGGCGATCGCCGCGACCGTCGCCAGCTCCTCCCTGCCGTTCTGCCGGAGAAGCTGCACGATCACCGTGACCATGACGCCGATGCCCGCGATCTTGAGAAGAAGACTGATATCCATAAACGCTCCTACAACAATACGATTGCCAGCCCCGCGCCGATCAGCACACCCGACACGCGGATCACGCGCGCCTGCTTCGCTTCGGCCTCGGCCTCCGTTTCGGCGCGGTCGAGCAGGGGCCGCAGCGTTTCGATCCGGCGCAGAAGATCCGCGCGCGACGCACCGGACAGTGCGTCGAAAAACAGGTGCATCGCATCCCGCTCCGCCGGGAGTCCGGAAAGTGCAGCGCACGCTTCCTCCGTCGCCTGTGCCTCCGTCCGTCCTGCGCTGCGCGCAGTCAGGTATGCATGCAGCAGCGAGAAAAACAGTCCGTCCTCCGCCGCCAGCGTTTTCAGCGTGTCGCCCTGCGCGATCCGTTCCGAAAACAGCTGCAGGCCTTGCTTCAAGGCATGCACGGCGGTCAGCCGCCCGGTTTTGCGCGCGGCAAGCCGTGCGCCGAGCAAGGTACACAGTCCGAACAGCAGCGCGATCCCGGCGGTCTTCATGCGTCCGTCCCGTCGATGCGCGTGCCGTTCGCGTCGAACACGGCGGCAAGCCTGCCGACCCCGCGCAGGGCCGCGATCCTGTCGAATACGCGCTCCTTGAGCAGCATGCGGATCGGCGGGCGCAGGCAAAGCTCCTCCGGTGACGCGCCGTGCGCGGTTGCAAGCACCGTCACGCCCTTGCCTCGCGCGTCGAGCAGTGCGGCGGCGTCGCGCGCGTCGTTCAGTTCGTCCATCGCAACAAGGTTCGGCGACAGCGTCGACACGATGCGCACCGCCGCGTCGGCCTTGGCGATCCCGGAGATCACGTC